>RFOF01000070.1 GCA_009926845.1 Alphaproteobacteria bacterium | reverse complement strand
GCGACTTGCCATCAGCAGCTAAACTCCGGCGAATCAGCAGCGTATCTGCGGCGTCTAGCTCTAACTCTGCGAGCACTGATTTTGCGTTGCCGTTCGCGGAAATGTCGAACTCGGCAGAGACGGAGCCCTGCTCTGCGCCCCTGCGAACGAGCGACGCATCTGCGCGCGAACCCAGCACCAGCCCCAGCGAATCCAGCAAAATGGATTTACCCGCGCCGGTTTCACCGCTGAGTACGCACAGGCCGCTTTTAAGCGAGATGTCGCACGCCTCGATGAGAACAATATTGCGGATGGAAAGTTGAACGAGCATTTTCTACCTTACGGGATAAGGTTGTCCCACAGCGAACTTTCGCTCTCTTTTTTTGTGGCTTCCTGCCCTGTCATATTTTTATAGCTGTCGCGATACCAAGGGCTAGACGGGAAGTTGTGCCCAAGCACCGAGGCATAACGCGTTGCTTCTTCCTGCACGCCAAGCTTCAAATAGGCTTCCACCAAGCGATGCAGCGCTTCGGGAACGTGGCTGGTGTTCTGATAATTTTCAACGACGTTGCGGAAACGATTGACCGCCGCAACAGTGTCATCATGCCTCAGATAATAACGCCCCACTTCCATTTCTTTGCCTGCCAAATGGTCGAGCGTCAAATCTTGCTTCAACTTCGCATCACGCGCATATTCGCTATCGGGGAAACGACGCACCACTTCACGCAGCGCCGCCAATGCTTCTTCGGTGGCTTTTTGATCGCGGCCAACGTCAGAAATTTGCTCATAAGAACACAGCGCAATCAGGTAATACGCATAGGGCGTGGATTCATTGTCAGGATAAAATTTTACGAAGCGATCAAGCGTTGAAACCGCCGTGGCATAATCTTCCACCCGGTAGCTCGCATAGCCAGACATCACCTGCGCATGCACCGCCCACGGCGAATAGGGGCGTTGACGCTCTGTTGTTGATGGCGTGCCCAGGGCGAACACCAGAGAAATGGCCATCAATGCGCAGGCCAGCGAGGAACAGATCGCCAATGCAATCGAGCGCTTTGTGACGGATGAATTCGTCGCTCATGCGCAGGCCTTCTTCGTTCAAAATGCGGTCTTTGCCGACCACTACTGCGTTTTCGAGCGAACCACCAAGGGCAAGCCCCATCTGTTGCAACGCGGTGACCTCATGCTCGAAGCCAAACGTGCGAGCGCGGCTGAGCGCTTGCTTGAAGGTGACATCGCGGAAATCATATTTCGCGCTCTGGCGGCGGATAAAGTCGCTGTTATATTCGATTTCGAGGTCGAGCACCATGCCCTCATCGCCATCTTTGTTGGGGCGAATAGCGGCGACACTTTGACCATCGACCACTTCAACTGTTTTGAGTACACGCAGTATGCGGCGTGGCGCTTCAAGTTCGCGGGCGCCAGCGCATTCAAGCAAGAAAACGAAAGGTTCAGAGCTGCCATCCATGATCGGCACTTCTGGCCCATCAAGCTCAACGATTGCGTTGTCGATGCCAACGCCCCAGAAGGCGGCCATCAGATGTTCGATAGTGGAAACGGTAACGCCATAAGCATTGGTGATGGTGGTGCCAAGGCGGGTGTCGCACACCGCGTCAAAACGCGCAGCAACAAGGGATTTTTCAACGGCCACGTCGAGGCGTTTGAACAAAATGCCCGTTCCCGCCACGGCAGGATGAATAACCATGTTCACTTGGCTGCCGCTATGCAGGCCGATGCCTGCGCAGGAAACTTTGTGAGCCAGTGTGTGTTGTGTGTGCATTTTTTGTGCCTTTAGTGTTTCTATTCTCACACTTTACGGCGCACTGCACCGCAACACAAATCACTGTTTGTTACAGTTTGTTACAATAAAAATATAAGCGTGGCAGCCACTTAGCGCCACGCACCGCATTAATGTTACATTCATCTTTTTGTGGGAGTTGATTTATCTAAAATTCGCTAGGCCGCAAGCGACCCAAAGGGCGCGAAGCAAAATGGTTTTTATCGAGAACCGCACCGGAGTGTACGCTCTTGTACATGAGGAGCGGAAGCACAGACCAAATCCACAAGTGGGATTTGGTATATTTAAAACCACAAAATCCCGCCTGCGGATTTTGTAAAGCGATTTGCAGCAAGGCCTAGTAGAATTTTAATTAGCCTGGCGGCGGAGGAATGCAGGAATGTCGAGATACTGCTCATCGCTCTGTGGCATGCGCTGAGATTTATCCGTTACTTCCACGGCTGCTTTTTGCACCACCGCTGGGCGTTCTGGCTGCTCATCGCGAGCTTCATGCGCGCCACCGAAAACACCGGCCATGCGCTTAAAAAATCCACCACGTGGGGAGTCATCATGCGAAGGTGCAGGCTGCGCCGAAACAGGTTGATGATGTTCGCGACGCGGGGAAACGCCAGCGGCTGCCATGCGCAGGTCAGCGGCGATATCGGTTGGGTCTGCGGCAGAGGCAGGCTCGCGCAGCAGCGGGCGAATTTCAGGAGAAGCAGATGCTTCAAAATCATCATACTCTTCTTCTTGCGCTTGCGCCTGCACACGAATTTGCGGCTGAATATTTTGCGCTTGCTCGCGCTGAGCAGACACTGCGCCACCACTACGTTGTTCGCTCATGCGGGCTTCCGTTTGTGGTTGCTGGCTGCGAGGCGCTTCATACGCCGCAGGGCGCGTTGCAGGTTTCAGCGGCTCTACTTTTGGTGAAGACGTAAACCCATAAGGACGCTTGGTTTCAACAGTGGCCGCTGGCGCTTGTTTGTTGCTGCCAAAACCTTGCTGCGCGTCGATGCCGGTTGCAACAACAGACACGCGAATTTTACCTTCCATCGCATCAGAGAAAGTCGAGCCGAAGATGATGTTCGCATCTGGATCAACTTCTTCGCGGATGCGGTTAGCCGCTTCGTCGGCTTCAAACAGCGTCATATCCGCGCCGCCAGTGATGTTGATCAGCAGTGCACGCGCGCCACGGAGGCTCACATCGTCGAGCAATGGGTTAGAGATAGCCGCTTCCGCCGCTTCAATGGCGCGACGTTCGCCGGTGGCTTCACCAGTGCCCATCATCGCTTTGCCCATTTCACGCATCACGGTGCGGATGTCGGCAAAATCGAGGTTGATAAGGCCGGGCTTGACCATCAGGTCGGTCACGCCGCGAACACCGGAATGCAGAACATCATCCGCCATTTTGAAGGCATCCGCAAAAGTCGTGCGCTCGTTGGCGATGCGGAACAGATTCTGGTTCGGGATGACAATCAGCGTATCGACATAATCTTGCAATTCTTTGAGGCCAGATTCCGCGAGGCGCATACGGTGCGCACCTTCAAACTGGAATGGCTTGGTGACGACAGCCACAGTCAGGATGCCCATTTCTTTGGCCACGCGCGCAACGACAGAAGCCGCGCCCGTTCCCGTTCCGCCGCCCATACCAGCGGTGATGAACACCATGTTGCTGCCTTCGATGTAGTCGGCGATTTCTTCACGTGCTTCTTCAGCCGATGCACGGCCCACATCTGGGTTTGCGCCAGCACCGAGGCCTTTGGTGATGGACGCGCCAAGCTGAATGGTGCGGTCGGTGAGCGCGGCGTCGAGCGCCTGCGCGTCGGTATTGGCGACGACGAAATTCACCCCTTCAAGTCCCGATGCGATCATGTTGTTGACCGCGTTGCCGCCTGCGCCGCCGACGCCAATGACCGCGATGGTCGGGCGCAACAGTTCGCTTTTAGCCGGAAGTTGGAGATTGATCGTCATAGGTTTTTCCCTCTTCACCTTGGTTTATGGTGCTGCTCCGCAGCGCAGATCAGGTATATATTGCCTATTTTTTTTATTTTTACCACTAGATTTTGTGTTGAGTGGTGATTTTTATTTCACCTACCTATGCTCCCGTGTCTTTAAGAACTCAATATCCGGGAAATCCTGCGCGATGCGTGTGAGGTGCCACGCGTTGGGCGCGAGATAGGCCAGCGCGCCATTGCCGTCTTCAGCGGTGTTGTATTTGTTGCGTTCGCAGAATTCCTGCAGCTTGTTTTTATCGGCGCATTTGAGCCAGCGGGCAGTGGTGTATTGCACGGCTTCAAAACTTCCGCGCACGGCATATTCCGCCTGCAGGCGAGAGGCAATCACGTCAAACTGCAACGCGCCGACGACGCCAATAATCCAGTTGCCGCCATCGAGCGGTTTGAAAATTTGCGACGCGCCCTCTTCCGACAGCTGCTCCAGCGCGGCTTTGAGCTGCTTGGATTTCAGCGGGTCATCAAGTCGCACGCGCTGGAACAATTCAGGTGCAAAACTCGGGATGCCAGTGAAATAAATTTGCCGCGCTGATATTTGCCGGAGCAAATGCGCACGAAGGCGATGCGGTCGCGGTGGTTTTTGTCCATGTTGGCTTGAATCTTGAACACGAAACCAGTGAATTTTGGTTCGTCGGGAAGTATCTCGCGCTTGCTGTCATCACCAAGCACCGCCGATTGCGTGCGTGGCTCGGGTGCAATGCTGCACAAGGCTTCGAGGAGTTCGCGCACACCGAAATTATTGACGGCGGAACCGAAAAACACCGGTGTTAAATGCCCTTCCAGATAATGCTGGCGGTCGAACGCCGGGTAGATGCCTTTTACCATCGCCACTTCCTCGCGGAATTTGGCAAGCTCGGCAGCGGGGATGCGCTCGTCAAGGCGCGGGTCGTCAGCGCCGGTGAATTGCTCACCATCTGAAATCTGCGAACCGCTACCATCATCAAATAAATACAGCGTGCCATCGGCGAGGTTGAAGCAGCCACGGAAACGCTCGCCCATACCAATGGGCCAAGTGATGGGGCAGACATTCAGCTGCAGTGTTTTTTCGATTTCGTCGAGCAGGTCGAAGGGCTCTTTCGTCTCACGATCCATCTTGTTGATAAAGGTGATGATCGGCGTGTCGCGCAAGCGGCACACTTCAAAAAGTTTGAGTGTTTGTTCCTCGATACCCTTCGCACCGTCAAGCACCATCACCGCTGAATCCACCGCCGTCAGCGTGCGGTAGGTATCTTCGGAAAAATCTTTGTGGCCCGGCGTGTCGAGCAGGTTGACCGTGTGGTCGTTATATTCAAACGTCATCACCGATGCGGTTACCGAGATGCCGCGCTGTTGTTCAATGGCCATCCAGTCAGAGCGCGCAGATTGCCCACCCTTTTTGGCTTTAACCGCGCCCGCCAAATGGATCGCACCGCCGAACAGCAAAAGCTTTTCAGTCAGGGTCGTTTTACCGGCGTCAGGATGGGAAATAATCGCGAAAGTGCGGCGTTTGGAAATCTCGTTTTGGGAACTCATTTAACTGTCTAACCATCCTCCAGATGTAAAAGCAACGCCGCGCCAATCATGTTCACCACCAGTGCAGGCGTCCATGCGGCGAGCATCACGGGAAGCGTTCCCGCTGAGCCAAGCGCAAAAATAATATCGGTAAAAAAATGCAGCAAGAAACCACTGACAACGCCTGCCACCACCAATATTCCAATTTTTCCACGGCGCGGCAAGCGTAGCGAAAAGACCGCAGCCACCATCACCGTTCCGGCCAATAGCAAGGGGCTAGCCAGCATCGAATGCCAATAGACACGATGGCGGAGCGCAGAGAATCCTGCATCCTCCAGCAGGTGAATGAATGAAGGCAAATGCCAGAACGACATGGTCTCTGGCGAGGCAAAGCTATCTTGAATATGCCCAATGGTCAGCGTGGTAGGTAATTCAATTTCTTTTATTTTTTCTGGCGGCTTTCCGGCTAGCGAACGCGTGACATCTTTCAGGCGAAGTATTCCAGGCTCAAGCATGGCGCGGCTTGCATCCATACGCTCGGCAAAGCGACCATTTTTGTCAAAATCATAAACAATAAGGTTAGAAAACGACATATCACTCTGCGAAATACGCATCGCATAAATGATGTGCTCACTGATATTTTTAGTCTCATCTAATTCTATTTGACGAAGCCACAAGCCAGAAGAAGAAATAGAAAGCAAGCTAGGCTTGCCCGTTAAATATTTGCCTTCTATATGTTCAAAACGCAAAAGCAACACAGAGGCAATCGGGTTAAACGCCACCGACATAAATAATCCTAGCGCCATCACCACCGCGAGCGCCGGAGCAAGAAACTGCCACACAGAAATGCCAGCAGCGCGAGCAATCACCAGTTCTTGTGTGCGCGTGAGTTTGGTCAGCGCCAGCATACTGCCGATGAGCACCGCGTAAGGCATCATTTTTTCTGAAAGGTGCGGCGCGCGCAACAGCCCCATTTCCAGAATAATAGAAAACGGCACGGCTTCTTTGCCCGATGCACGGCGGAGAAGCTCCACCACGTCAATCAGCGTGCTAATAAAAGCAAGGCCGAGCAACGCCATCAAAATGGATTGCAGAAAGTGCCGCGCGATATAGCGCGAAAGCGTCCATGGAACTCTCATGATACCCTCGCCGATATTTTGGGTGCGCGGCGACTTGGCCATTTATCAAAAAGCACCAAGAGTGCGATTGCACACGGTAATAGCACGTTGAGATAGCCAACTGGGATAATCGCAGGGTTGAGTGCCATCGCACCGCGAAGACCCACCGCGGAAAACACCACCACCACACCCAACACAGAGGCCAACACAATACGCTGCCAATGACCACGGCGATTGAACTCGCCCGAAAGCATAACCGCTACCGCGACAAACGCGAGAGCCAAGGAATAAAATGGCCAGATGAGGCGCTGATGACCTTCGGCAAAACGCCTCATGTTATCGGCTTGCGAAATTGTCTCATCAGGCTTGAACAAATCGAGCACAAAAAGCTCTTGCGGGTCAACAATGCGCTTGCCTGCATCTTTTGTATAAAGACTGATGTCGAGCGTGTAGGCCTGAAAATCGAGGAATGAAAATTTGCCATCGCGCATTTCCTGACGGTTGCCACGCGTGAGTAAGAAACGTGGCCCTTGCGCTGTTTGCACCAGCTTTCCTTCTTCTGCCATCATGGTCACTGGCTGATCGCGCTGACGATTATCCTGCACCAGAATCCCGCGCATGGTTCCGTCTTTGTCGCGCTCGCGGGTGAACACGGTAAGACCTTCCACGGGGTTCGAGAACACCCCTTCCTGCAGCAGAATAGAAACATAATTATTGCGCAGGAACGACTGCATGTCGCGGAATTCACGATAGCTCACAGGCAGAATATAGAGCGCAATCGCATAGCCTATCACGGTTATCACCGCCGCCACCTGCAGCGCAGGAACAGCAAGCCGCCACTTGGAAAGCCCGACCGCCTGCATCACCAACAGCTCACTGTCAGTCTTCAATTTATTATACGAAAATAAAATAGCGCAAAAAAGTGCGGGCGGCAAAATCATCAGAATCAGTGACGGCACCAGCAGCAAGGTGAGCTTGACAAACACCGCAATCGAAACACCTTGGTTAACGATGAAATCAATAAACCGCAATGCTTGCGTCAGCCACACGATGCTGGTAAGGCTGAAGGTAATCAGCAGCGTTGAATGTACTAATTGCCGCGCGATATATTTGCTGTAACGATACATGAAAAAATGGAATCTGTTGCCTATGTTTAAATACTACTTCGTCATCGGTGTTACTGTTATGATGTTTCATAGCACGGCTATGGCGGAAGAAGCAACCATTCCAGCAGAGTTTTTAGGTGTATGGGCAAAAGAGGGTGAATGCACAAACGCGGCCCAAAAAATCACTATCGCTCAAAACGGCATCAAAATGGGGAAATCCGCATTTTTGCCGATTGTTTATGTGCCAGATGATGATGGCCAAGGAAACGGCGCGCTCCACTGGGCAGAAGAAGGAGTGGTAGATAATTTTGTGTATTACAAGGAAGGTGACTATATTCGGCACAACACACAAGGCTACAATATGCTAGGTGCAGAATATTTAAAACAGTGTAAAAAGTGACTGAATACTGAAAAAACATAGATAAGGAAATCGCATGAAAATCCAATTTACTGAACTCTCTTCCCTAAAATCCAAACCTGACGCGGTCATTGTGCTGCCTGTTGGCGATGACAAAAAGCTCTCTGCCTATGGCGCGGCCTTGGATAAACAGGCTGGCGGCCTTATTTCCAAAGCGGTTGCAGGCGGTAAATTCGCGGGCAAACGCGGGCAAACCCTGTCTCTGGCCATGCCAACGGGCGTTAAAGCCGCACGGGTGATTCTGGTAGGCACCGGCGCTGCCAAAAGCCTCGACGTATTCGCGTGGGAAGCCATCGGCGGCTCGACCATTCCAGCTATCGTTGCAACTGGCGCGCAGTCGGCCACCTTCGCACTCGAAGACATTAAAGGCGCAGCAGCCGCAACCGCCAATGCCGCAGCGCGCATCGCCCATGGCGCTGACCTGCGCGCTTATCGCTTCGACAAATATTTCACTAAAACACCACCAGAAGACAAGGTGGCACTCAAGCAATTCTCGGTCGCTACCAGCAATTCCAAAACCGCTGCCAAGGCCTATGAAGTGCTCGAAAAAGTGGCCGATGGTGTGCGCTTCACGCGTGACCTCGTGTCCGAACCTGCCAACATCATCAACCCTGAAACCCTCGCTGAAAAATGCCAAGAGCTCGAAGCTCTCGGCGTTGATGTGCAAATCCTTGGCGAAGAAGAAATGCACAAGCTCGGCTTTGGCGCGCTGCTTGGCGTGGGTCAAGGTTCGGTCATCGAATCCAAACTCGTCATCATGCGCTATAACGGCCTCGGCCACGCTTCCAAAGCACAGCCCATCGCGTTCGTTGGTAAAGGCGTGACGTTTGACACTGGCGGCATCAGCATTGGGCGCCCCCGCGATCACAGGCACGCCAAGACGCTGGCCCCAGATTTGTAGCTGGCTAACGGCAGCGGCACGAAACGTATCCCCCGCGGCCAGAGTCAGTTTCAAACCTACCTGACTATAATGCCGCGCCAGCTTGCCGATGGTCGTGGTTTTACCAGTCCCATTGACGCCGACTACCAGCACAACGAAAGGCTTTTTGGATGCGTCGATGGAGAGTGG
>RFOF01000069.1 GCA_009926845.1 Alphaproteobacteria bacterium | reverse complement strand
ACCAGAGCCTTCTTCAGCTACGGCGCCTGCAATCACATAGCCACGTGCTTCAGCGTGTTCGCCATGACCACCTGTGCCATAGAGACCTTCGCTGATGAGGCCAGCGCTTACGGCAATAACGCCTGCGAGCAAAACAGCGCCAACAATTTTATTGAGTTCAAAACTAGAATCGTTCATGGTCGTAATCCTTAAATACAGTGTGGCAAAACTACCGCTCTTATAATACGCTCACTGCCAAGGTTCAATAGAGATTATAGCGGCTAATAGATTTAGCTGCTATGCAACTTCCTTCCGAAAGAAGGGGGTTGCCGCGCCGAAGGCAGCGTGTCAATTTAAAGGGATTTATGAAACCAATTATTATCCTACCTGCGCGCTTGGCTTCTACGCGCCTTCCGAATAAACCGCTAGCGCTCATTGGCGGCGAGCCGATGATCGTGCAAGTGTGGAAACGTGCGGTGGCGGCGGGCGTGGGCGATGTGGCGGTGGCCTGCGATGGGCAGGAGATTTTTGATGCAGTGACGAAAGCAGGCGGCAGAGCAGTTTTGACAGATGCTGATTTGCCCTCTGGCTCTGACCGCATTTTCCAGGCGCTGCAAACCATTGATCCAGACAAAAAATATGACGTGGTCATCAATGTACAGGGCGACATGCCAACGCTCGACAGCCGCATCGTTGCGCGCGCTGCGCAACTGCTGGAAGACCCTGCCGTGGACATAGGAACGCTGGCGGCGGTGATAAAAGATGATGCCGAAAAAACTGACCCGGCGGTGGTGAAGATTGCTATAAGCGCAGGCGGAAAAGCCCTCTATTTCTCCCGCGCTACCATTCCCGCGGGTGATGGCCCGCTCTATCACCATATCGGCATCTATGCCTATCGCCGCGCCGCGCTCGAAACCTTTGTCAGCCTGCCGCCGAGCCCACTGGAGCAACGCGAAAAACTGGAGCAGCTGCGCGCGCTCGAAGCTGGAATGACTATTCACGTGTCCGTGGTGGATGCGGTTCCCCTTGGCGTTGACACCCCAGAAACCCTAGAAAAAGCAAGGAAACACTATGAGCAAATTTGATGTCTGCGGCATCGGCAACGCGATTGTCGATATTTTGAGCTTCACCGAAGAAGCGTTTTTGGCCGAGCAAGGCATCGCCAAAGGCAGCATGCAGCTGGTGGATGAAACGCGTTCGGCGCAGCTCTATGAAAAGCTAGGTCAAACCACGGAATGCTCCGGTGGCTCGGTTGCTAATTCGCTGGCAGGACTTGCTGGCCTTGGCGCGCGCACCTGCTTCATCGGCAAGGTGAAGGGCGACCAACTCGGCACGATATTTACGCACGACATGCGCTCGGTGGGTGTGCATTTTGACATGCCGCCAGTTACCGAAGGGCCAGCCACAGCCAATTGCCTGGTGATGGTCACGCCCGATGCGCAGCGCACGATGGCGACTTTCCTCGGCGCGTGCGGCAGCGTGAGTGAGGCAGACATTGACCCCTTCCTTGTTGAGCGCTCTGCCATCACCTATATCGAAGGATATTTGTGGGATGCGGAGCACGCCAAAGCCGCCATTCGCAAGGCGATTGCCATGGCGCGCGGTGTGCGCAAGCGTGTGGCATTTACCCTGTCAGATACGTTCTGCGTTGAACGCCACCGCGCTGATTTCCTCCAACTCATCAACGAAGAAATTGACATTTTATTTGCCAATGAAGCGGAAATAAAAGCGCTCTATCAAACCGATGATTTTGACGCGGCGCTGGCAAAACTTCGCGGTGCGTGCCCTGTGGCGGCTATTACCCGCAGCGAAAAAGGTAGTGTTGTTCTGACCAAAGATGATGTCGAAGAAGTGCCGGCGGCAAGCGTTCCCGAAGTGGTCGACACCACCGGCGCGGGCGATCTTTACGCCAGCGGATTTTTGTTCGGCATTGTGCAGGAGTGGGACTTGCCCTATTGCGCTGTGCTCGGTAATCGCTGCGCAGGTAAGATCATCGGCCAGCTCGGCGCGCGCTCAAACGAGCCACTTGCGCAGCTGGTGGCATAATTTTTATACGTCACTCCCGCGTAGGCGGGAGTCTATTCGCAAATAAAAATATTCAAGCGAATGGATCCCCGCCTTCGCGGGGATGACGAAAAAGGATAGTACTATGAGCGCCGCAAACTGGTTTTCCATCTATTTAAAACCGCGCATTTTGCTGATTGTTATTCTGGGGTTTGCCAGCGGCTTGCCGCGCGCGCTTAGCGCTTCGACGCTAGGTTTTTGGCTTACGGAAGCCGGCATCAGCAAAACTTCGATCGGTTTATTTTCCGTCATTGCCATTCCCTACACGTTGAAATTCCTGTGGTCGCCTTTGGTCGATGGCGGGCGGATTCCGCTGCTGTCGCGCCTTTTGGGCCAGCGCCGCGCATGGATGTTGCTCACTCAAACCGCGTTGATTTTTTCTATCCTTGCCTTGTCAATGGCTGATCCTGCTATCGATGCATGGCGCACGGCATTTTTCGCGTTGCTGGTGGCTATCAGCTCTGCCACACAAGACATTGTGATTGACGCCTATCGCGTGGAAATTCTGCGCGATGAAGAGCAGGGGCCCGGCGCGGGATCGGTGGTGATGGGTTATCGCTTCGGCATGCTGGCTTCAGGCGCGGGAGCTTTGTCGCTCGCGCAGCATTACAGCTGGCAAACCAGCTATGAGGTGATGGCGTTGCTGATTGGTGTTTGTATAATGGTGGTGCTTTTGTTTGCGCGCGAGCCGCAAAAAACGGAGGAAAATATCATCCCCAAAAGCGCGGGGCAGTGGATGGAAGAATATATCCTGCATCCGTTCAAGGATTTCATGCAGCGTTCGCATTGGGTTGCGCTGTTGCTGTTTATCGTTTTTTATAAATTCTCCGACGCATTTATCGGTATGATGACGCCGTCCTTCCTCAGCGAAACCGGTTTTACCAAAGATCAGGTTGCCGCGGTGGCTAAGCTCTTCGGGTTTGTTGCGGCCATTGTCGGAAGCTTGGCGGGCGGGGCGATGGTGGTGCGGTTAGGGTTGCTACGCACGCTTTGGGCATGGGCTCGGCAGCTTTTGTCGTGTTTATCAGCCGCCTGTGCAGCCGCCAATTCACCGCCACGCAATATGCGCTGCTCAGTTCGCTTGCGGCGTTTGGCAGCGCGTGGCTCTCTGCGCCCGCAGGCTGGTTTGCCGAGACGCTCGGCTGGCCTGCATTTTTTGTGGTCTCTGCTGCACTTGCTATCCCCGGCCTTCTTTTGCTGCGCTGGCTGCAGACGCGGAACGTTATCCCTGCCCAAAGTGCGAATTAGACGCCTAAAATATCCCCGCCGTCGGGCCAAGGTGCGCGACGCCGGAGATAGGCACCTGATTTTCTGACCAGCGCACGGCAGATTCTTTTGCGGCCGGTGCGCAGGCGGAAAGAAGCAGGGCAGCCGCCAAAATTGTTCCAGAAATTTTGTATCGTTTCATAAATATCCCACAAAAATAGCGCTTTGTTATTTTGCTAAAGTGCTGAAGAGCATTAGAAACTTCGTGCCAAAACAAAAATGATTGAAAATCAATAGCTAAAGAATTTATTGCCCACGCGCGCCGCATATTTTTTGTGCAGCGCAATATGAATTGCCTAAAAAATAGGCAATAATGTGTGTTGAATATTTTATTAACGAGCAATAATAACATTGTTTCGTGGACGGCAACCAAACGAGTTATGGTACTTAGGAATATATATGGAAACGGAATACGACCACACTTTTTTGGAAGAATTGAGCCAGTATCTTGCGAAGCGATTTTCCGTAAGCCCTGCTTCTGATGGTGGTAAAAATTATCGAATTGAAGGCGAAAATGTAGTGTTTAGAGTTCAAAGCACCCAATATGGTTCAACGCCTGCTGAAGCGGATTTTATTAACAACGTAGAGGCTCGAGCAAGAGGAGTGGTCAATTTTTTTATCGGGCGGAGGTTAATGCCGAATAGCCAAGTGGCGGTGGCTGAACTCGGTAAGATGGAGGAAATGCCTGGTACTGGTGTATATGCGCATCACGATTCATATGCGCGTGATGTTTCGGTGAATTATAGGCAATTGGTTGCCAGCAAAGCGCATGTAATAGATGGGGTGCATTCGCCCTACTATCCACTCACATTATAATATCTTACTTCTTCCCCTTAAAGCAATGTTCCGCGCCGGGGAAGGTGCGGTTGGTGACTTCTTCGGCGTAGGTTTTGACCGCGGCGGTGATGGAGTGGGAAAGCTGCGCGTAATGTTTGACGAAGCTCGGAGTGTTTGCGGTGAGGCCCAGCATGTCGTCTATTACTAACACCTGTCCGTCGCATGTAGGCGATGCGCCGATGCCGATGGTTGGGATTTTGAGTTGCGAGGTGATGTGCGCCGCGATGTCCTCGCGCACGCCTTCGAGCACGATGGCAAATGCGCCTGCATCTTCCACAGCTTTGGCATCATCTAAAATTTGCGCCGCCTCAGCGTCGTTTCGGCCCTGATAGCGATAGCCGCCGAGCGCGTGCACGCTTTGGGGTTTAAGGCCGACATGGCCCACGACGGGAACGCCGCGATGGGTGAGGAAAGAAATGGTTTCGGCCATTTCTTTGCCGCCTTCGAGTTTGACGGCAGTAGCGCCCGTTTCCGCCAGCACACGCGCGCTGCTTTCAAAGGCCTGCGAAGGTGAGGCTTGATAAGTTCCAAACGGCAAATCTACCACCACAATCGCTTTGGAAGCCGCACCCACTACTGCTTTGCCGTGATTTATCATCATATCCAAGGTGACGGGCAGGGTGGACTCCATGCCATAGATCACCATACCGAGCGAATCGCCAACCAGCAACATGTCCACATGCGCGTCGAGTAGTTTTGCCATCGGCGCGGTGTAAGCGGTGAGCACGACCAGCGGCGCTTTGCCTTTGCGCGCTAAAATATCAAGCGTGGTAGTGCGTTTGCTCATTTATGAAGCCTGTTTGACTATCACGTGTTCGCTGGAGACAACCTCGTGCGGCAGCGTGAATGAAATGGTGGTGCCTTGGCCGACCACGCTCTCGATATTAAACTTTCCACCGAGGAGTTCTACAAATTTCTTTGTCAGCGGCAGGCCAAGGCCGGTGCCGTCATATTTGCGCTTGAGGCCGTTATCCACCTGACCAAAGGGTGACATGGCCTTGGAAATGTCTTTGGGCGCGATGCCGATGCCGGTGTCGACCACTTCAAACGTGCAGCTATTATCGCTGATATTGCGCCACATTTTAACGGTGACTGATCCTCCATCGGGCGTGAATTTAACCGCGTTGGAAAGCAAATTCAGCATCACCTGCTTGAATTTTTTGCTGTCGGTGATGATGGCGCAATTTTCTTTCGGAATACTCTCCACCAGCGTCACATTGGCCGCCTGCGCGCGTTGTTGCACAAGGCGCAGGCAGTTCTGCACCATTTTCGCGGCGTTGATTTCCGATACTTCCAGCTCTAATTTTCCGGCTTCGGCCTTGGAGAAATCGAGGATGTCGTTGATGAGGCTCAGCAGATGCACACCGGCATTATGGATGTCATTGATATAGTCGTGATATTTCTGGTCGTGG
Organism: Alphaproteobacteria bacterium; assembly: GCA_009926845.1. Lineage (GTDB taxonomy): Bacteria > Pseudomonadota > Alphaproteobacteria > Rickettsiales > SXRF01 > RFOF01. The sequence continues at coordinate 3,621 of RFOF01000069.1, read as the reverse complement.
ATGGTGGCTATGACCTCGTTCTTGATAATGTCTGAAAAGCCGATGATGGCATTCAGCGGTGTGCGCAGCTCGTGGCTGATATTGGCAAGGAACTGCGATTTTTGCTCTGTTTGCGCCTGCGCAGCGGCGGCTTCGGCGGCGAGTGAAAAATTCGCTTCGTGTTGTTTGGCAATAATGGCCTCGGCGTGGCGCGACACTACCGACAGCATGACCAGAAACAGCATGAAAACCAATAAAATCCCGCCAGTGCCATAGATTTGGTAGTATAGTAACTGATTCCAAAGCTCCGTGACATCATAGAGAATTTCGATGGCGGCTTCCGGTGGCACGTTCATGTTGCTGCCCGGTTCGCGCACGGGAATCAGCGTTTGCAGGATTTTTGTTTTTTCGCCCGTGGCAGCATCCACACCTTCTATCACTTGGCTTCCAAGCGTTGGGCGGCTCATTTGTGTGAGCATAAACATAGGGTCGGGTGAGGCGGGACTGTTTGGCAGTGAGATGCTTTTTGCGACATTGCCCGACATCAGAAGTTTGCCCGCCGAGCTATAGAAATTCACGCGTAAAATGGGCATTTGTTGGAAATAGCGCAGCGTTGCTCGGGCAAATGTGGTAACTTCTGGGTTGTTTTTGAGCAGCGCCGGATCGCCCTGCGTCAGCGGCACGATGGTGGCGCGGTGGGGTTGCCACACCGCGTTGATATAGCCCTGCGCGAGCGCGCCGTTGTTTTTTTCAAACATCCGCGTCAGCTCATCGGTGGCGGTGGTTTTGAACCAGCCGCCGCCGAGCATGGCGATGCCCGCGATGATGCCAAGACTCAGCAATGAAAAAAGGCGAAGATAGTTGCTCATGTGACCTGAAAATCAGAAGAAAATCTTATTCAACCTACTGACTGTAGCACGGGCATATTAATAAAGCGTTTCGCCGTAGGAGCTAAGAAAATAAAATATTGTTGCGGCTAACCAATTGTTTTGTAATGATATCGATTCTTGATATTCTCGTTGACAGGTGCGGAGTGGATGGCTAATATCCCCGTCCCAAACATGCATAGATTCAGGATACTCCGATGAAACGTACATATCAGCCAAGCAAAATCGTTCGCAAACGCCGTCACGGCTTCCGCGCTCGTATGGCAACTGTCGGCGGCCGCCGCGTTATCAACGCTCGCCGTGCTAAAGGCCGCGCGAAACTTTCTGCGTAGAGCATTTTCATTTAGCCCTACGTTATAGGGGGCTTTATGCCTGCTGTTTCGACCATTACCCTCCGTCGCGACTTCCTGTCCGCTGCTGCCAGCGGCAAAAAATTCATCACCGGTAGTTTTATCGTGCAGCTGCGCGCCCGTGAAGAGGCGCATCCCAAGGGAACAGAGGCGATCCGCTTCGGTTTTACCGTCACCAAAAAAATGGGAAATTCGGTTGCTCGCAGCCGCATCAAGCGCCGCCTGCGCGAGGCTGTGCGGGAGGTTGCGTTGCCATTGGCCAAAAATGGCTATGATTATGTCATTATTTCGCGAACCAAGGCGCTAGATTGCCCTTTTTCTGACCTCTTGCGCGATATGGAATTTGCATTTTCGCGAATTCACGCTAATAAGAGGCCATGAAATTGATGACACGTCTTATATTGCTACCTATCGCGATCTATCAGTGGTGCATTTCGCCGCTGCTAGGAACGCGTTGTCGCTTTGAGCCGAGCTGCTCGCACTACGCGAAAGAAGCCGTGGAGCGCCATGGTTTGCGCGGTGTGTGGCTGGCTACAAAACGTGTGCTGCGCTGCCAACCTTTTTCGGTCAGTGGTTTTGACCCTGTGCCTGCCCCATATGAGAAACCAAAAGGATAAAAAATGAATCCGCAAGATAATGACCAAACCCGTATTTTTGTTGCCATTTTTGCAGCGGCACTTTTGCTAATTTTTTGGCAGGCCACGGTGGAAGCGCCGCGCCGCGCAGAGCTGGCTAAATTGGCCGCAGTAGAGCAGAGAAAGCAGGCTATTACCCATGCAAAAGAAGCGGCGAGGATGGCTGTCAAAGCCGCGTCTGAGGATGCAGGCGCACCCAAAACACATGCCGAGCGTCTTGCGGCCAGCCCGCGCATCAAAGTGGCTAGCGAGCATTTGCATGGCAGCATTGCCCTGCGTGGTGCGCGTTTTGATGATTTGACGCTTGCGCGCTATCGTTTGGAACAAGACCCAAAAAGCCCTGAAGTGACATTGTTTGCGCCAAGCGGCGATGCTAATGCGTATTTTGCGCATGCGGGTTGGCTGGCGGCGGACGGCACAACAAAAGTGCCCGATAGCAAAACGTTGTGGACGGCTGACAAACAAACGCTGGGTGCGGGCGATACCGTGAATTTGCGTTGGGACAATGGCGCAGGTCAGCTGTTCGTTCTGTCCGTTTCGCTCGATAAAGACTATATGTTCTCGATTGCTCAGCGCGTGGAAAATAAAAGCGCCGCCAGCATTTCTGTAACGCCATATGCATATTTAAATCGTGCGCACAAAGAAGAATCCTCAAGCTATGCCATTTCGCATGAAGGGCCACTGGGCGTTGTCGATGGTGTGCTCACTGAAATTGGCTACAAAGAACTGCGCGAAAAAGGTAATAAGGAGTTCCCCGCCGCCAATTGGGTGAGCATGAGCGATAAATATTGGATCGCAGCTATCATTCCGGGTGGCGCGCAACAAAAAGTCAATTTCAGCCACTATAGCAAAGATGAGCAAGATCGCTATCAAGTGGATTATATGGGCGCTGTTCAAGATGTGGCGGCGGGTGGCACGGCTGAGGCAAAAACGCGTTTGTTCGCCGGTGCAAAAGAAATTGATGTGCTTGATGCCTATACCCTTGGCGACAGCAATAATGCACCCATCACGCTGTTTGACCGCGCGGTGGATTTTGGTTGGCTGTATTTCCTCACCAAGCCACTTTTCCTGCTCCTCAACTTCTTCTATTCGCATGTAGGCAATTTCGGCATTGCGATTATGTCGTTGACCATCGTGGTCAAGCTCTGCATGTATCCGCTGGCAAATAAAGCCTTTATCGCAACCGCACAGATGCGTGATCTGCAGCCAGAAATGGCTAAGCTCAAAGAGCGCTGTGGTGATGATAAGATGAAATATAACCAAGAAGTCATGGCGATGTATAAGCGTGAGAAGGTAAGCCCTGCTTCGGGTTGTCTGCCTGTGCTTGTGCAGATGCCGGTGTTCTTTGCGCTCTATAAAGTTTTTTTCGTTACCATCGAAATGCGTCACGCGCCGTTTTATGGCTGGCTGAAAGATTTGTCGGTGATGGATCCATCGAACCTGTTTACGGCGTTTGGTTTGATTGATTGGCAGCCTTGGTTTGGCTTGCATTTGGGGCTGCTGCCGTTGCTGATGGGCATTACTATGTTCATCCAGATGAAGCTGCAACCCAAGCCCGCTGACCCCGTTCAGGCGCAGATGATGAACATCATGCCGTTTATGTTCCTGTTCATGTTCGCAAGTTTCCCAGCCGGTTTGGTGCTTTATTGGGTGTGGAGCAATACACTGTCTATCATTCAGCAGCGCGTCATCACCTATCGCTATCACAAAGTGCTTGCCGCGCAGGGGAAAAAACCCGGAAGCCATATTGATTTTGCGAGCGTGCCGTAG
>RFOF01000068.1 GCA_009926845.1 Alphaproteobacteria bacterium | reverse complement strand
AGGTAGTCGAGCGTGTAGATGCCGCTCGAATGGCCGTCGGAGAATTCGATCGAGTAGGCGTATTGGCCCACCGGCTTCATGCCGCTGATCGAGAGCGGCGCGAGTTCCGCGGGGGCGAGCACCACCAGCGGGTAGATGAATTCGCTGTTGATCTCGGTGCAGGCGGCAAGCAGGCGCGTGCGTTCTTCGTCACTTAGGAAGCGCACACGGCCACGCGGCTCGGGCAGTTTGGCAATTTTATTCATGGGGTGTTCCTGCAGCCATTCCCATTCGTTGACCGCGACGCTGAAGGCATGACTTAGTGCGCCCATATAGCGGTTGGCGGTGCCAGCGCTGCGGCGTTCAACATTTTTGCCGGTGGCGATCAGCTTCTCGCGTTTTTCGATGATCAGGGTTTTAGTGACATCCGCCAGCGCATACGCGCCAATTTCGCTTTTCCACCAGTCGAGATACATCTCCACCGCGCTGGCGCGTTTGGGGTTGCGGGTTTTTTGGTAATCGAGGTAGCGCTTGATGAGGTCGGCAACGGTGTATTTCTTCGCCTGCGTGGTTTTGAAATAGCGGCCTTCGCGCATCGCCGTTTCGGTTTGTGATGCCCAGTTTCTCGCATCTGTCTTGCGCTCGAACGTGGCCGACTGAGAGGGAAAACCGCGAATGCGAATCTTCACGCGGTAGCTGGTTTTGCCGTCAGGCGTTTGCCTCGTCTCGATGGTTGCCATGTGATGCGCCTCTCATTCCGAAAGACTACAAAACATGGCGGTATTATGCAACGCTCTAAATAAGAAAAACGGATGGAATATTTGATAAGGCAAGAGCTATCAGATACTTGAGGCGATTAGTATCGTTGTGGGACAGTCTTTTTTGCAAATACTACAATTTAACTTTCCTCAGTCGTAGCGAATTCATAATTACCGACACCGAGCTGAGTGCCATCGCTGCGCTGGCGATGACAGGGCTTAAGAGCAATCCAAAGAATGGATAGAGCAAGCCAGCGGCAACAGGCACGCCAAGCGCATTATAGACGAATGCGAAGAATAGGTTTTGCCTGATATTACTCATGGTGGCATGGCTTAAACGACGGGCGCGAACGATGCCGATTAAGTCGCCCTTTACCAGTGTCACGCCCGCGCTTTCCATCGCTACATCTGTGCCAGTTCCCATCGCAATCCCCACATGCGCTTGCGCCAGTGCGGGTGCGTCATTCACCCCATCACCTGCCATCGCAACTTTGCGGCCTTTTTGCTGCAATTGCCGTACTAGCTCGCTTTTGCGTTCTGGTAGGACTTCGGCTTCATAGTCATCAATGCCCAGCTGCTCCGCAATTGCTTTTGCAGTGGCTTTGCTGTCGCCAGTGAGCATGACGATATGCAATCCTTCCGCTTTTAGCTGTTTCAAGGCTTCTGGCGTGGTGGCCTTGATGGGGTCAGCAACGCTGATGATTGCCGCTGGCTTGCCGTCAATGGCCGCAAACATAGCGGTTTGGCCTTTGGCTCGGAGCTGATCGGCGGCCTGCACGAGCGAATCAGCATTCATGCCGAGCGACGTAAGCATTGCCGCATTTCCTAGCGCGACGTTGTGACCATCCACCGTGCCTTGCACGCCTTTCCCCGTAGTCGATGAGAAATTTTGCACGGCAGAAAGCGTGATGCCTTTATCTTGTGCGCCTTTAACAATAGCGGCTGCCAGAGGGTGTTCACTGCTTTGCTCAAGGCTTGCGACTAAACGCAAAGTTTCATTTTGTTCAAAGCCAGAAGCAACAACGACTTCCATGAGCTTCGGTTTACCTTCGGTCAGCGTGCCGGTTTTGTCGATAATCAGCGTATCAACTTTTTCCATTATCTCTAAGGCTTCGGCGTTTTTAATCAACACGCCTGCCATTGCACCGCGCCCAGTCCCCGCGATAATAGACATTGGCGTGGCAAGGCCAAGCGCACATGGGCAAGCGATAATCAGTACGGCTACAGCATTGACGATAGCATAAGCCAGTTTAGGTTCTGGTCCCCATATCCACCATGCAGCGGCAGTAAAAATTGCCACCAGCACGACAATCGGCACGAAGTAACCAGAAACCTTATCCGCCATACGCTGAATTGGTGCGCGGGTGCGCTGGGCTTTGGCCACCATGTCCACAATCTGCGCCAGCATGGTTTCATTGCCCACGCGCTCGGCACGCATGGTAAAGCCACCTGTGCCATTAAGTGTTGCGCCTGTCACTTTATCGCCTGCGCTTTTCTCCACGGGAACGGATTCGCCAGTGAGCATGGATTGATCGACGCTGCTATGGCCTTCGATAACAATCCCATCCACTGGTACTTTCTCGCCAGGACGAACACGCAGCATATCGCCTTTATGCACGTCTGATAATGGCACATCTTCTTCTTTACCATCGGCGCGGATGATTCGCGCCATCTTCGGAGCAAGGTCGAGCAATGCCTTCATCGCGTTACTGGATTGCTCACGCGCTTTAAGCTCAAGCACTTGTCCCAGCAATACGAGAGCGGTGATAACTGCTGCTGCCTCGAAATACACATCCAGCATCATGCCACCTGAGAACCTCGCGACCGCATCAGGAAAAAGCGTTAGAATCAGGCTGTAAATATAAGCAACGCCAACTCCCAGCGCGATCAGCGTAAACATATTCAGGCTGCGGTGTTTAACGGAATCTACCGCCCGTACATAAAACGGCCAGCCACCCCATAGCACTACGGGTGTTGCAACCATCATTTGAATCCAATGCGAAAGCGAGGAATCCATCCACGCGTGAGGAATGTTGGGAATCAGATGTGCGCCCATGACAAACAATGCCAGCGGCGCGGCCAAAAGCACCGACACCCAAAACCGCCGCGTCATGTCTATCAATTCATGATTAGGCGCAGCATCCAGTGAAACTTTTTCTGGTTCCAATGCCATTCCGCAGATCGGGCAATTACCAGGCTTGGGTTGCCTAATCTGCGGGTGCATAGGGCAAGTGTACATCACACCTTCACCCTGCGCCGCTTCAGGTGAAGCAGCTACAGGGCTGGCATGATGTTCGTGATGACAGCAGTGACCCTCTTGCTTCATTTTTTTATCTGTCTTTGTTTCGTTATGGTCATGTTGCTGTGTCATCACCTGTTCCTATTACTGTTGTGGATGATGGGCTTTATGATCGGCATCACTCGTGGTTTTAGATGCGGGTGAGGACTTCATATTCATTCCGTCCTTCATCATACCCTCACAGCAACCGCATGATTTGCCATCTTTTGCGCCGTTCTTCATCATCGGGCATTGCATTCCTTCTTTCATCATCATGCCGCCCTTCATGCCACCTTCCATCATCTTTTGGCAGCAAGGGCATTTCTCACACATGGAGCCACTTTGCATCATTCCACCATCCTTCATCATACTTGATGATTGTGGGCTGGTTTGAGCGCAAGCGGCTGTGATGAACAATAATGCGATAGTTAATAATAGCTTTTTCATAAGGTTCTCCTGTGAATGTTGGTTAGAATATAAATGTGTAGAAAATAAATGTTTTTGCAGTGTGTATTTATGGCTGGTTTATAAGTTTATTCTAAACCCCAGTATCAGCCAAAAATACTGGGGTTTAGGTGGTTAGTTCTTTTTGATAGTCGAAATCGTGTAGTCATCCTTGCCCGCTGGTTTTAGCGTGAAGGATACAGCATCGCCTTCCTTATAGTTGGAAAGGTCAACGCTGTTTTCAGTAGTAAAAAGCATCGTCATCACAGGCCAGTTCAGTGCCTTAATGGGATCGTGCTTCAACTTAATTGTGTGTTTCTCGGCATCCACGCTAATCACCTTACCCGTCGCGGCAATGCCACTGCCAGTATGGTGCATGGTGGAATCGCCAGCCTCTAGTTTCTTCGCCAGCTTATGGTGATCCATGTTCTTGGTTTCACCCGCTTTCGATGGCTCGCCAACAATGATTGTGCCATCCATGCCAAGTGCTTCATGAGGGTGGCAATGGAACTTATAGGTTCCAGGCACGGTGAAAGTGTAGGTGAACTTGTCGCCCTTTTTTTCGTGCATGGGAGACATAATCATTTCATCCACGCCCTTGGGCTGGCTGATGAACATCACTTCATGCGGTTCATCCTGTACGTTTTCAAACGTGACAGTATCACCAGGCTGGATAGTTAGCTTATCAGGTGAGAAGAAGTTTTGCTTCTTAGCGTCATAATCCGTGACTTCCTTGATGGTGAATTCAGCCGCGAATGCAGGTTTTGCGGCCAGCATGAGCGCGGTAGTCAGTAAAAGTTTTTTCATGGTATTTTCCTTTGTTGTTAGTGGATTAAAACATCAGTCGCAGGCCGACGCTACCTGCCAGTTCGTCATTATCCTCGCCATTATTTTTGGCAATGGAGGAGGTTTCACCGAATTTTCGGCCATAATGGACATCCACATAAGGTGCGAATTTTCGGGTGAATTCGTAGCGCGTTTGCAGACCTATCTTGCCGTCGGTCACGCCTGCGCCAATGTCCTGCTCGTGGACATCCTGCGCCGAGAGATTGACTTCAACGTAAGGCTGCAAAATCAGTTTTTGTGTTAGCAGGAGATCGTTTTCCTGCCGCAGTCGTGCCGTGACATCGCCATGTTCACTGACGAACAAATGCGCCTCGGTTTCAAACCATTGCTGGGCAAGCCCGTTAATCCCAAGTGTCAGGTATGCAGTGGATTCAGGCTTGGTATCGTAGCGAATACCCGCCTGTGCATCCCAAAACATCGAAATGTTACGGCTGTATAGTGCCCAGAACTCAGCACTCTCCAGCTTGTTATCGGCACGCTCACCCTCTGATTTTATCCAGAGTTTGTTTTCATCCGTACCAATCCAGCCATCCAAATCCCAGCCTTGAAGGGATGTGCCATCCGTGTTGCTGCCAGCGTCTGCTTCTAATCGGAACATGTGGAAGATTCCGCCGCCATGCTCATGCGCCATATCAGCATGGGAAGAATGATCCGCTGCGAATGCAGGCTGTGCAAGCGCAGTAGAGAGGCATAATGCCATGAATAAGTGCTTAGTGTGCATGATGACCTCCCTCGGTTTGAGAGTTGGTTGCTGGCACATCCGCTGCATCGAGCTTTGCCACCACGACCTGCCGCATCATGCCGCTGGCCATGTGATAGAGTAGATGGCAGTGGAACGCCCATTCGCCGATTTCATCCGCCGTCACCAGCACAGAGTAAGAGCCACCAGGCGGCACAATCACCGTGTGCTTGTTGGGTAGCTTTGCCGCAGGCTGGCCGTTCTCCAACTGCACAAACATGCCATGCAGGTGCATTGGGTGCGCCATCATGGTTTCGTTGGTGAAGTTTAGCCGTACACGTTCGCCATATTTCAAGCGTATCGGCTCGGCCTCAGAGAATTTCTTCTCATTAATCGTCCAGATGTAACGCTCCATGTTACCACCCAAACGCACATCAATGGTGCGCTGTGGTTGCCGCTGGTCTTTCTGCACGCCTGCATAGCGCAGGTCAGCGTAGGAAAGTGCCTTTTCACCCTCTGGCGTTCCCGTTTTCGCCCAGCCGCTAATCATATCGGCGGGTGTCATTTCCATATCAGGATCGTCCTTCATCATCATCTCCATGTTCATATCGCCCATAGAGAGCAATGCGCGGGGACGCTGGGTTGGGATTTCACCTTTCATGCCTTCGGCAGTAGCCAGTGTACCAATCGCAAAGCCCGTGCGGTCAATCGGCTCGGCGGCGATGGTGTAAGGCTTATCTTCCTTCGGCGTGACAATCACATCGTAGGTTTCCGCAGGTGCAAAGCGGAATTCATCCACCGCGACAGGCTCAACATTCTGCCCATCAGCTTGCACAACGCTCATTTTCAGCCCAGGGATACGCACATCAAAGAATGACATGGCCGAGGCATTGATAAAGCGCAAGCGCACTTTTTCACCTGGTTTGAATAGTCCCGTCCAGTTCTGCTCTGGCGATTTGCCGTTGGTGAGGAAGGTGTAGCCGGTGACATCGGCCAGATCGGTGCGCATCATCCGCATATCGCCCCAGTCTTTGGCATCTTTGAACGCTTTGTCCCACCCACGCTCCTTTATATCCGTGAAGAAATCACCAACCGTGAGCCGCGCATTGGCGTAATAATCCGACGACTTTTTAAGGTTCGCCATGATGTCGCTGGAATGTTCTTCTGAGAAATCGGAGAGCACGATCACATAATCGCGCTGCGCTTCAATCGGGTCTTTGCCTTTAGGCGAAGTAATGATCGAGCCATACAGCCCGTCCTGTTCCTGACCACTGGTATGCGAGTGATACCAATAGGTGCCAGTTTGCTTGATCGGGAAACGATAGGTAAAGGTCGTCCCTGGCTTGATGGCTTCATAGCCATTGAACCCCGTCACACCATCCATCGCCCCAGGCAGAATCAATCCATGCCAGTGAATAGAGGTTGGCTCGTCCATTTTGTTGGTGACGTGGATCACTGCCTCATCGCCTTCAGTGAAGCGAAGCGTGGGGGCTGGAATGCCACCATTAACAGTGATTTTCTCGATTGGTTTTCCCGTAATGTTTACAGGCAGCCGCTCAATCGTAAGCGTGTATTCAGATGTTTTGGCGTATGCTGGCGCGGTTAGAAGCCCCACCATCAGCAACGCCATCATCAGGGGATGATGTGTTCGCATAACTAATCCTTGATTTGCATTGAAAATAATCGCCACGCGCAACTAGGGCGCGTCACGTTCAACAGAAAAAAGGACTAGGCTTTGGGAGGTCGTTTTAAGCGTTCGGGAAGTGCGGAAGCGACAAGCTGGCTGTCGAACGCAAACACAAGGCTATCGGTAGAAACGGCAGCAAGAGAATTGCTGCTATTGCCGAAGATTTTAGACATGCCGTGGCAGTTGCCACCCACGCATTTGCACACACCTTTATCGCAGCATTTGCTGGAATCTTTGTCATTCTGTGCAGTCTTGCCTGATTGCTCGACCTTGGCATGTTTATGGCAATCACTATGTTCTGAGGAGGCTTCGGTTTTTTCTACTTTCGCAGAATCATGAGGCATCATCGCATGAGACATGCTCGGGAAGCTCGTTGTCATAACGAGTGCCAGAACCATAAACATGCTGATGAAGATTTTCATGGACGCATTCTACAACCAATCACAACGCAACACAACCGATTGCTAAAACATACTATTTCTAGTGGGCGAACCAGCGGTAAGCAGCAGTTCCAATGCCATAAATTGCGGCCAGAGCAACGCAGCTGATCAGCATAGCGGGAATGAACTTTACATCCATCTTGAGCAGTGCAGGCAATATCAAAAAGAAAAGCAGCGATGGGATCACCAGCCAGAACACAGAATGAGACATCTCGATAATCTTTTGTGTGTCTTTGCTTTCATAATAAATCCAGCAAAAGGCGAGAATAGATGTAAGCGGCAATGCAATCAGCATGGCGGAGAGAAGCGTAAATCGGCGTGATAATTCAGATACTGCTGCGACGATCAGGGCGGTAAGGAGCGTTTTGATTACAAAGTACATGTGTCATCACTTGCTGTTATGATTCGTGGTCATTTATTTTGAACTGTCCCAGAATTGTCCCATGGGCGTTTTTTGCATTCGAACTGGGTGATGGCGGAAGAGGTGAGATTCGAACTCACGGAGGCGTTGCCACCTCGGCAGTTTTCAAGACTGCTGCCTTAAACCACTCGGCCACTCTTCCATATCAAATTTGCCTTTCGGCGACCTTAAAACCTTCCAACCTTCACCCGTTTTCAAGACTGCTGCCTTAAACCACTCGGCCACTCTTCCACATAAAATTTGCCTTTCGGCACCTTAAAACCTTCCAACCTTCACCGCAGTTTTGACGCTTCGCCTACTGGCTTCGCGCCCTTCGGGTCTTGCGGCTTTGCCGCAATCTCCAAAAGTTCTACTGAACTTTTGTCAAGACTGCTGCCTTATGTTTCGCTCATGCGCCGCAAGGCTGGCACTCGGCCACTCCTGCGTTTTTGCCATAAGCCCTATACTACATTCATTTTAAAGTGTAAGCAGCTTTTTATGGCTGATCGCGTTTTAGTGAGTTTAGAGAATATAACCCTGACATATCTGGCGCAGCAGGTGGATTTTGTGGCGACCGACGACGTGAAAACCTTTGTGCTCTCCGGCCTTTCCAAAGAAGACATCACCGAGAACCGCCAGCATCTCGCCGACATCATGATGGACCCGTTGCAGTTGGACGCCACCGCCAAAATGGGCACGCTTTCGGGCGGTCAGCTGCGCCGCGCCGCGCTTGCCCGATCCTTGGTGGCCGAGCCGGATTTGTTGCTGCTCGACGAGCCAACCAACCATCTGGATTTAGCCGCGATTGAATGGCTGGAGCATTACCTCGCGGGTTATCGCGGGGCGCTGGTCTGCGTTTCGCATGACAGGGCGTTTTTGGCCGCCATATCGCGAAAAGTATTTTGGATCGATCGCGGCATCGTCCGCACTTGCCCTAAGGGCTACAAAGAATTCGACGCGTGGAGCGAGCTCATCATGGAGCAAGAGGCGCGCGAGCTGCAGAACATGCAGAAAAAACTGCAAGCTGAGGAAGATTGGACGCAGGGCGGCGTTTCAGGCAGGCGCAAACGCAACCAACGCCGACTGCGCGAGCTGGGCAATTTGCGCGAGAAATTGCGCAATGATAGATTGTCTTATCGCAAGGCGACCGCCAGCATTGACATCGAAGCGCAGGAAACCAAACAGGCGTCAAAAATCATCGTCGAGTTCAAACATGTCTCAAAATCATTCATCGATGGCGGGCGCAAAGTTTCCATCCTCAATGATTTCAATCATCGCATTTTGCGCGGTGACCGCATCGGCGTCATCGGCAAGAACGGCTCGGGCAAATCCACTTTCATCAAATTATTGACTGGTGAAATCGAGCCGGACGAAGGCCGCGTGTTTCGCGGCAAAACCATCGACATCGCCTATTTCGACCAGAACCGCGCCGACCTCAACCCCAACAAAACCCTGTGGGACACGCTGTGCCCGCAAGGCGGCGATTATGTGTTCATCGGCAGCGGCAAAGACGCCAAACCCATTCATGTCTGCGGCTATCTGAAAAACTTTTTGTTCGACCCGCGCGTGGCGCGCGACCGCGTCTGCACACTCTCCGGCGGGCAGCAAAATCGCCTCATGCTCGCGAGGCTGCTTGCGCACCCCGGCAACGTGCTCATTCTCGATGAGCCAACGAATGATTTGGACATGGACACGCTCGACATGTTGCAGGAGATTTTGGCCGATTTTGACGGCACGCTCATCATAGTCTCCCATGACCGCGATTTTCTGGATAGAACGGTGACCGAGGTGCTGGCGTTTGAGGGCGACGCGCTGGTGGAAGAACATATCGGCGGCTACACCGATTACCTGACCGCCAAGCGCGAAAAGGCGCAAAAGGCACGCAAAATCGAGGCGAAAAACGCCGAAAAATCGCCAAATTTCATGCCAAATGCGCCCAATTTTGACCAAATTTCGCCAAAAAAACAGGGGCAAAAACTTACTTTTAAGCTCAAGCACGAACTTGAAAATCTACCACACACCATCGCCT
>RFOF01000067.1 GCA_009926845.1 Alphaproteobacteria bacterium | reverse complement strand
GTTTTGCCACAGCGCAACCGGCTCGCGCTCAACAATACGAACATACACCGCGCCAGGCAGAGCGCGCTCCACCGCGGCAAAACGCACACTCTCGATTTTTTCTAACCGCTCGCGTGCATCATCAAGCGACAAGCGCAAAATAGGGTCACCTTTTTTCACGCCGAGTGCCTCGTCTATCGCGCTCATCGGCGTGCGGTTGCGCCCTTCAAGATACATCGCCTGCACATAAAAACCCGCGCGGCCGGTCATCGCATAAAAACTGTCAGAAACCGCCGCCATGGTGCGGCTTATCACGCTGGTCTTAAAGCCCCAGATGCTGCCCGCGAGAACAACCACACCGCCGAAAATGAGCAGGCCGATGCGCAGCTTATGCATGACAGCTTTACGTTTTTTGAGCGCAGCTTTCTGGCGCTTGATCTCTTGCGATTGGCGCTGGCGAACGGTTAAGCCATCATCCTTACGTCTAGCCATGCGTTTCCCCCTTGCATGCAAACGCAATAACCCTACGCCCTAAAAGTTTACAATGTGTTACTAGCCTAATCACAACGCGCCTCTTTAATCAGGCTATCCACCAATTGCTCAAAGCTGATGCCCGCATGCGCGGCAATTTCCGGCGACAGCGACAGCGCCGTCATACCTGGCTGGGTGTTGATCTCAAGGATAAAAAATGCGCCGCCGTCCCTGCCCTCATCAAAGCGGAAATCCGAGCGCGACAGGCCGCGACACCCCACGGCGCGATGCGCGCGTAAGCCCAGCTCCATCACCTCATCATATTTGTCTTGTGGCAACGGCGCGGGGCACAGATGCGTCGTTTTCCCATCGGTATATTTATTCTCATAGTCATAAAAACCCGAAAGCGGGCGCACCTCAACCACGCCCAGCGGCTTGTCATTTAACACCGCCACGGTGACCTCGCGCCCAGCGATATATTCTTCGACTAAGTAAGTGGCTGGTGGTTGGTGGATGGTCGCTGGTGATTTTCTTTCATCACCCACCAGTTCGCTCATCGGGCGGTTATCGTTTTCAAGCACAATGTGAACACCAACACTAGAACCTTCACAAGCGGGCTTGACCACATAGGGTCATTTCATCGGCTCGCCTTCCAACAACTGCTCAAGCGTCAATGTTTTGCCAGCCGGAACGCGAATGCCTTCCGCTGCAAAAATGCGCTTGGCCATGGGCTTGTCCATCGCAAGGCTCGAGGCCAGAACGCCCGAATGGGTGTACGGGATGTTCATGATGTTGAGCAGGCCTTGCACGCAGCCATCCTCACCGATGCGGCCATGCAGCGCATTGAACACCACGTCGGGCTTTATCTCCGCCAGTTGCTGCGCGATGTCGGGCTGCATGTCCAGCTCGGTCACCTGATAACCGCAATTACGCAGCGCTTTTGCACAGGCCGCGCCGCTACGCAGCGACACTTCGCGCTCCGCCGACCACCCACCTTTTAATACGACTATATGTTGGGTCATAATTTGAATTTCATTTTGAGGTTATATTGCATTTAGAATCAAACGAGATTGAAATGCTATCAACTAAGTCATCCGATACATTCCAAAATGCTTCATCCAAATCTATATTAGGAGTTATAGCCTTTTTGCTGAGCTTTGCTTCATACTCTAGCAACTCGCATATATTGGGATCTTTGCTTTTATATAAGACGTCTTTTATTAGAGCGATCAACAGTTCTCTTGAACACTGCTCAACGGATTTTTTGTTAGAAAATATTCGAGTCTTTACATAATTTACATAATCACTATTGGTGCTAAGGAAAGAGTTGATACAGTCAGCTTTTTTATCCGCTGCAAACAATTGTTGAGGAATAATAAAAGCCAAAAACACTGCCAATCCCCAATATTTGCTCATACTTTTTTCCCTATACGTTTTATTTCCCATTCCAGCGTGATGCCGCTGTGTTCTTTCACACGCGCGATGACGTCCTCGCCGAGCGCTTCAAGTTCTGCGGCGGTTGCGCCGCCGGTGTTGATGAGGAAGTTGCAATGTTTTTCTGACACCTGCGCCATGCCGCGACGAAGGCCGCGACAGCCAGCGGCGTCGATTAGCGCCCACGCTTTGTGGCCTTCGGGGTTTTTAAACGTGCTGCCACCAGTGCGGCTGCGCACGGGCTGCGTGTCTTCGCGGGCGGTGGAAATGTCGTGCATTTTTTGCGCGATGTGCGCCTTGTCCGCAGCCTTGCCGCGCAAGGTCGCACGCGTCACCACCGCACCATCCGGCAATGCGCTATTGCGGTATACAAACCCTAATTCGGCATTGCTCAATGTGCGGATTTCGCCCGCGCGGGTGACTATCTCTGCATCCACCAGAATCTCGGATATATCATGCTCATACGCGCCCGCATTCATGCGCACAGCGCCGCCGATGGTTCCGGGAATACCCACCAGAAATTCCACTGCGCCTACAGAATGTTCAAGCGCAAATTGCGCGACGTTGACATCAAGACAGCCCGCACCCACTGAAAGAGAGATGAGTTGAGAGTGCTGCGTTGGGAGTGAAGATTCTTCTCTATTCTCAGCACTCAGCACTCTGCACTCAGTAAAGCCGCGCCCGAGCTTTATCACCACCCCATCAATGCCGCCATCGCGCACGATGAGGTTGGAGCCAACGCCGAGCACGGTGACGGGAATTTCAGTTGGCAGCAGCGCAAAAAACGCCGCTAGATCCGCCGCATCATCTGGCCTAAAAAGCCATTGCGCAGGCCCACCAACGCGAAACCAGTTGGTTTTGGAAAGATCAGCATTCGCACGCAGCCTATCTTTAAAAATAGGATTCGGGATCCAGGATTCAGGATTCAGGGAGGGCTTTAGATGCAGGCCATTGTTCATAGATATTATGCCCTATTTTTTTTTCCTGAATCCTGAATCCCGAATCCTGACACCTTCAACTGCTCCGGCAATGCATATGCCCATTTGGTTATAGAACCCGCGCCAAGGCAGACGACCATATCACCCGCACTCGCCACGGATGCCACCTGCGCCGCAAGCGCCTCTGGTGATTCCAGCGTCATGACATTTCGATGCCCCGCACCGCGCAGCCCCTGCGCAAGCGACTCGGCGCTGATGCCATCAATGGGCTCTTCGCCTGCGCTGTAAATGTCGGCGACGATGACGATATCCGCATCGTTAAAGCAGGTGCAGAAATCCTGAAATAAATCACGTACGCGGGTGTAGCGGTGCGGCTGCACCACGGCGATGACCTTGCCGCTACCTGCGCTTTGCGCTTTGCGCGCGGCGGCCAGCGTGGCGGAAATTTCGACAGGATGATGACCGTAATCGTCGATCACCGTGATGCCGAGCGCAGTGCCGGTTTTGGTGAAGCGGCGCTTAACGCCTTCAAAATTCGCAAGCCCTGAAACCAGCACATCATCAGGCACTTTGAGCTCATGGGCGATGGCAAGGGCAGCTAAGCTGTTGCGCACATTGTGCATGCCATGCATCGGCAATTTTACGCCTTCGATTCTCCGCGAACCATCGCGCCCATTGAACTCCAAATCAAACGTTTCGCCGTCCGCACCAGAGCGAATATTCACCGCGCGCACTTCCGCTTGCGGGTTTGTTCCGTAGGTGATGATGCGACGGTCAGACACTTTGGCCGACAGAGCCTGCACTTCCGGATGGTCGATGCACAGCACGGCAAAACCATAGAACGGCAGGTTGGTCAGGAACGTGTGGAACGCGTTTTTCACCTGCTCAAAATCGCCATAATGGTCGAGATGCTCAGGGTCGATGTTGGTGATAACGCCGATGGTGGCGGGCAGCTTGGTGAACGTGCCGTCGGACTCGTCGGCTTCGACCACCATCCACTCGCCCGCGCCCAGATATGCATTGGTGCCGCGCGCGTTGATGATGCCACCGTTGATGACGGTGGGCTGCAAATTCGCAGACTCTAACATAGCGGCGGTCAGCGCGGTGGTGGTGGTTTTTCCGTGCGTTCCGGCCACTGCAATCGCGCTTTTAAAACGCATGAGTTCTGCCAGCATTTCAGCGCGGCGAACAACCGGAAGGCGAGCAGCGCGAGCGGCAATGAGCTCAGGATTATCGGCTTTGATAGCGGATGAAATCACCACGACGGAAGCATCTTTCACATGCTCGGCCTTGTGGCCAATGAACACGTCGATGCCGTGCGTTTTCAGGCGCTCTGTGTTGTAACTGCTCGACGCATCCGAGCCCTGCACTTTATAGCCAAGATTTTTCAGCACTTCGGCGATGCCGCTCATGCCGATGCCACCGATGCCGATGAAATGCAGCGTGCCAACGTCAAGGCTCATGCGATGTGGGGTGGGGTTCATGCGGCATTCTCCGATAAGACAAGTTGAGCGAGTTTTTCAGCCGCGTCTGGCTCGCCAAATGTGCGAGCACCTTCAGCGGCTTTGGAAAGAACATTCGGCGCGGTGAGGAACGCCTCAAGGCGAGCGGAAAGCGAGGCAGCAGTGAAGCCATCTTGCGCCATCACCCAACCGCCGCCAACATCTTCAAACGCATTGGCGTTGTAATATTGATGATTGTCCATGGCACTCGGCAGCGGCACTAAAATGGCAGGCCTACCCGCCACTGCGAGTTCAGTAATCGTCGATGCACCAGAGCGCGCAATGACCAGATGGCTGCCCGCCAAACGCGCGGGCAAATCGACAAAGAACGCCGCAAGGTCAGCATTGATACCAAGCTTTTCATAGGTCGCACGCGCCTGCGCCAGATCCGCCGCGCGGCACTGCTGGTCAACGCGCACACGAGCACGCAAGGGGGCTGGCAGCATGGCAATCGCTTCGGGAATAACCTGACTTAAAATCGCCGCGCCCTGGCTTCCACCCGTGACCAAAATATGCATTTTTCCATCTTGCGTCACCTGCGGATAAGGCACATCACGCAGAGCGCGCACGCTGGCACGCACAGGATTTCCGGTCATCACCGCTTTGGTTTTATCGCCCTCTTCCAACATCAGCGTCACGGGAAATGAAAGCGCGATGCGGCTGACACGGCCAGCAAGCAAACGATTGGCGCGACCGAGCACAGAATTTTGTTCGTGGATGACGGTGGGGATGCCAAGCGTGGTGGCGGCGAACACAGTGGGGAATGACGGATAGCCACCAAACCCAATCACCACTTGTGGCTTTAAGTCTTTTAGCACGCGTCGCGCCTGCAGCACACCAAGACCAAGCAGCAACATACCGAGGATTTTTTTATACCATTTTCCGGCAGGCGAGCCTGCGCGGATGGTGCGAATCTCGATCGTGGAAAGTGCGCCGGTGGTAAAATTAGCAAAGCGCTTGTCGGTGACCAACACAACGCGCTGGCCCGCGCGCAGCAAGGCCTCAGCCAAGGCCTCCGCGGGGAATATATGTCCGCCGGTACCGCCTGCTGCCAATACAATCGGTGCTTTTTTTTCGTGGGTCATGAATTTACGTATATAGGTTAGCGTGCACGCCTTAATGTGCGACAAATCCCGTATATACTAATCATTGCCCAGAATGCTTCAAGTATAAAGGCAGGGGCATTCCAATTAACCAGCAAAGACGACATAAGCAGCAATGCGCCCACCAGATTCAGCCCCAGATAGGTCAGGCTATCAAAGGAAATCCGCTGTTTTTGCAGCAAAAAATAGGCAATCAGAAAGCACAGAACCCCTGCATTTCCAACCCAATTGGCATATGCGACAAACCATTCCATCATTTTCGACCATAGCTGCGGCGGGTGAGCGCCAGCATAAAACCCATGCCCATTGCAATAGCGACGACCGATGAACCACCATAGCTAAGGAACGGAAGCGTCATGCCCTTAGCGGGGAAAAGATTGACTGCTACGCCCATATTGATAACGGACTGGATGCCAAATTGCGTGAGCACTCCGCAGACGGCAAGAAGTTGAAACAGGTCGTTCTCTTTCCACACGCGCGCAAATCCACGCAGCACAATAAAAGCAAAAAGCCCCAAAATCAGCAGGCATACAATGACCCCAAATTCTTCTCCGGCGACAGCAAAAATAAAATCGGTGTGTGAGTCAGGCAAGAATTGTTTGACCGAACCTTCGCCCGGCCCGCGCCCAAGGATGCCGCCATTTTGGAAGGCTTCCAGCGAGCGCCCGATCTGGTAATTATCGCCCGCTGCCGGGTCGAGGAAATTGTCGATGCGCTTGGCCACGTGAGGCAAAAAATGATACGCGGCGAACATACCGCCAATGCCAAGCACGCCCATCAGCATCACCCATATCATCGGAAGTCCCGCGAGAAAAAGCTGCACACCCCACATGGCAGTGACGGTCAGCGTCATGCCGATATCGGGCTGGATGATAAGCAAGAATGCAACCAACAAATAAAGCCCAATGGCGACGCGATAGCCCGGAAAGTCAACACGGCGGTGATTCTCAGAGCATACCCACGCCATCACAATGGCAAAGCAAGGCTTCATAAACTCTGAGGGTTGCACAGAAATGCCCGCCAGATTGATCCAGCGATGCGCACCTTTTGTTTGCTCGCCAACAAATGGAACGAGAAACATCAGCGCAATGCTGCACGCAAAACCCAGCACGGCCAAACGCCGCACCTGCATGGGCGAAAAAAACGAAGCCAGCACCATCACCATCATGCCTAGCCCAAGAAAAACATAGTGGCGATTGACGAAATAAAATGCAGGCAGGTCGAGGCGTTTGGCAACCGGTGGGCTGCCTGCGTTGACCAAAACCGACCCCACCGCGATGAGCAAAATAAGTGCGAACAGATTGAGCTTGTCAATCGTCCACCACCATTGACCAAAAACGCCTGTGTCTGTCCGGTCAAACCGCATTTTTACGCACTCCAGTTGTGGATATTTGTTCTACCAATTCACAAAAAACATCACCGCGATGTTCAAAACTTTTGAATTGGTCAAACGACGCACAGGCGGGCGAGAGCAGCACCACCGCGCCTTTTTTCTTTTCGGCAAAGGCCATTTCTGCGGCTTTTTGTGTGGCGTTTTCCAATGTCCCACACTTGCTATACGCCACCTTGCCCTCCAACGTTTTGGCAAAATCTTCTGTGGCCGCGCCGATTAAAAATGCGTGCGCAATTTTGGGGAAGAATGCTTCAAGCGTCTCGATGCCGCCCGCTTTGGCTTTGCCACCCAAAATCCAATAAATAGTGTCATAGGGCGCAAGCGCATTTTGCGTCGCATCAGCGTTGGTTGCTTTGCTGTCATTGATAAAACGCACACCGGAAATTTCGGTCACTTGCTGCAAGCGATGACGAAGCCCGCCGAATGTTTTCATCGCTGCATAGATAACGTCTGGCGTAATGCCGATTGCGCGCGTCGCCGCATAAGCCGCTGCTGCGTTCTGCCAGTTATGACGGCCGGTAAGCGCGGTGATGCCTGACAAGTTAGCAGTTGGCAGCTGGCAGTTGGCAGTATGGTCATGTAGCAGACCATCTAAAACAAAAACCCCTGATTGCAATTTTCTATGCGCTGAAACTTCTACCAATTTAGCCTGACTGCCAACTGCCAGCTGCCAACTGCTAACTTTCTGCGTATATTCATCATCCACCGCAATGACCGCCACATCACCTGCTGTCTGCCTGTCGAAGATATGCATCTTGGCGGCGATGTAACCCGCCATGTCGCCATGCCTATCCAAGTGGTCGGGCGTGATGTTGAGCAGCAGCGCCACATCAAACCGCGCAGTAGCCAGGAGGTCGAGCTGGTAGGAAGATGTCTCGATAACATACACACCGCCCTCACCGAGTGGATTTAGCGCGAGTGCGGCAGTGCCGAGGTTTCCGCCCACTTCGGTTTTGATTCCCGCAAACTGCAGGATATGGCCGATGAGTGTGGTGGTTGTGGATTTGCCATTAGTGCCGGTGATGCCGATGAATTTTGCGTGTCGCTGCGCACGGCAGAGCAGTTCAACATCGCCAATGACTGGGCAATTATGTTGTTTCGCCATCACAACAACCGGATGTGGCGCAGGGTGCGTCAGCGGAACACCGGGGCTGAGGATGAGCGCTTTTATTTCCGCCCAGGGCCAATTGTCATAGTGGACGGTGGACAGTGGACGGTCAGCATATTTCTCTGCCCACTGCCCACTGCCCACTGCCGACTGATTATCATCCCACGCAAACACGCGCGCGCCGCCAGCTAGCAATGACGCGATAGTCGCCTCGCCTGCTTTGCCAAGGCCAAAAACGCCGACCGCCTGACCGGAATATTCGCTGATTGTGATCATCTGAGTTTTAACGTAGCAAGGCCGAGCAGCGCAAAAATGCACGCAACAATCCAAAAGCGAATGACCACCGTCGGCTCGCTCCAGCCGAGTTTTTCAAAGTGGTGGTGAATCGGCGCCATGCGGAAAATGCGCTTTCCCGTCATTTTAAATGAGGCCACTTGCAAAATCACCGACACCGCTTCGATAACAAACAAACCACCGATGATGGCCAGCACAAATTCATGGCGCGTGATAACGCTGATAACGCCCAGCGCACCGCCAAATGCGAGGCTGCCGGTGTCGCCCATGAACACCATAGCCGGGGGCGCATTGAACCACAAAAACCCAAGGCTTGCGCCCACCAGTGCCGCGCAGAAAACGGCGAGCTCGCCCGAGCCCACAACATAATGCAGTTGCAAATAATCCGCGAATTTTATGTTCCCCACCAGATAGGCAATGAGCGCAAAACAACCGGCCACAATCATAATAGGAACAATCGCAAGACCGTCCAAACCATCGGTTAGATTCACCGCATTTGACGCACCAATCATCACCACCATCACAAATGGAATATAAAATAATCCAAAATCAATCAGCACATTTTTGAAGAATGGGATCGCCACCTGCCCCGAAAGCGCGGCAGGAGAAATCGACTGCACAACAATCGCAGCAATCAACGAAATGACAGCCTGCGCGAGCATTTTTTTGCGGCTGGAAAGCCCTTTGCTGTTGCGCTTGGTGAGCTTGAGAAAATCATCGCCAAAGCCGATAAGGCCAAAGCCACAGGTGACGAGCAACACAATCCACACGTACGGGTTGGTGAGGTTTGCCCAGAGCAACGTCGCGCCACTGACGGCAAGTAGAATCATCACCCCACCCATCGTCGGCGTGCCTTTTTTGGTGAGCAGGTGCGACTGCGGGCCATCTTCGCGAATCGGCTGGCCTTCGGCCTGTTTAGATTTCAGCCAGCGAATGATTTTCGGGCCAATGATAAAACTGATGATGAGCGCCGTGAACACCGCGCCACCACTGCGAAAACTGAGATATTGAAACAGGTTGCAAATGGCATATTTATCTGCACATCCCATCATCAAATTATACAGCATTTTTTTCTCCCTGTTGTGTAAGCGCCGCCGCGAGCTGATATATCTTACTACCGTGTGAACCCTTGATTAGCAAGAGGTCGCCGCTGCGCAGGGCGCCCGCAAGCATGGGCGCGAGCGCCGCCGCCTCTGGCCCGTGGCCTCCACGTTTTTCGGCAGGCAGCGCATCATGCAAATGCTGCATCAGCGCACCGGCGGTGAAAACCACATCTGCGCCCGCCCCTGCAATATCGCTCGCAAGGCCTGCGTGAAGCTTTGCCGAGTCATCACCGAGCTCGAGCATATTGCCCAGCGCGAGAACTTTGCGCCCAGTTTTTCCACCGGCTTCCCACGCTTCGGAGAGTTTAGAAAATGCAGCGCGCATCGAGGCGGGGCTGGCGTTGTAGCTGTCGTCGATGAGCGTGATGTCTTTGCCATCTAGCGTGATTTGCGTG
>RFOF01000066.1 GCA_009926845.1 Alphaproteobacteria bacterium | reverse complement strand
CTTTGTTTTCAGTGCCATCTAAATCCAGCAATGCTTGGTCGATGGAGATTTGTTCTTCCGCGTCCATGCCCATCAGCGCATCGGCGATTTCGCCATTAACGAAACCCACGGCCTTTTGCACGCCCTTACCCTTGTAGCGTTTTTTGTCGCCATCGCGCAACTCGAGCGCTTCCATCGAACCAGTCGACGCGCCACTTGGCACCATCGCGCGGGCGAACGCGCCATCTTCCAGCGCAACATCCACCTCAACGGTCGGGTTGCCACGGCTATCAAGAATTTCACGGGCGTGGATATGGGTAATAGCGGTCATCTTTTTGTTTCCTTTTTTAATTCTTGTCATTCCCGCGAAAGCGGGAATCTAGTTTTTTAGAAGGGCTAGATTCCCGCTTCCGCGGGAATGATAAAAGTTAGAGTGTGTTATAATCCTTTTTTGCTTGTTCTATCAATGCGCCGTTGGGGTTGCAGCAGCCCATCTTTCCAGATGGCGAATTCTTCGTCTTCGTTGATGGTTTTTACATGGTCGTTCATACGCACTTCATATCGCCCCATCAAGCGCAAAGTTGCGTCCGGTGCAATGACGATGGGTTCAAATTCTGCACTCCGGCGAATTTCCACCGTTTGCGGCACACCACTTAAATTCGTGATGGCCATGGCGTTTGCGCTGGCGGGGAGTAATAATGCCAGCATTAACATCGTCATCCCCGCCTTGTGCGGGGATCTAGAGCCGCTATGCCGTGTTGCCTGAGATCCCCGCACAAGTCGGTGATGACAAGTTTTATTCCAGCGCAAAAGTCACCTCCACTGATTCTGCCAACGACACCATCCCAGGCAATGCAGGCGGCACAGCCAATGATGCAGCGTCAGCGCGCATCGCCAGCATCGGCATCGGTGGACGCCCCACCGCAGGGTTGCCACCGGCAACAATGCTGACAGCGCCACCCAGCTTATTTCCTGCAGCTTTAGCCAACGATTCGGCTTTGGCTTTCGCATCGGCAAATGCGGCAAGACGCAGCTTTTCCGAATGCGCTTTCATATCAATCAATGTGAAATTGGCATCCCATAGATCAATTTTTGCCTCTATCAGCGCGGCAAGAAACTTCTCATGTTGCGACAGATCATCAAGCGTAACGCGGATAATGCGGCTGATATTATAACCCACGAATTTTTGCTCACCGGTGTTTTGCTCATAGCGATACTCCGGCGAAATATAAATATTGGAGGTGTTGATTTTGTCTTTAGGAATAGAAAATTCTTTGGTCACTTTCACCAATTGTTCAACCAGCGCGTCATTGGCTGTTTTAGCCGCAGAAAGCTTTGCATTTTTGCTTGCCAAGGTAATATTAAAAATAACGCGGTCTGCCGCCACCTGCTCGTGCGCCTCACCCGATACACTGATGATATGGGGCGGCGGAGGTGGTGGTGGCATCTGCGCATATGCAGAGGGCGAAGCCAAAAGAGCGGCGACCAAAAGAATCTGTTTTATTTTTTGAAAAGCTGCCATACACTACCCCTTCTGGAAACGAGAAGCACTTATCCTAGCAAAGAATGAATACGACACAATCTCAATCTTCCCCGATTCTTCACGCCAACGCGCGCCTCAGTGCGCTCGGTGCGCTGGTGCACACGCTGGATAAAAACAAACCGCTGGATTCCGCTTGGGCGCTCGATCGCCATTTCCAGACGTTTGGCCCCTCTGACAAGGCATTTTCGCAATTGCTGGTGAAGACCACGCTGCGCCACCTCGCGCAAATTGACGATCTGCTCAAAAGCTTTATCGACCGCACACCCTCCCCGCGCATCATGCACACGCTGCGCCTCGGCGTTGCCCAGCTCCTCTGGCTGGATACGCCACCACATGCCGCCGTGCATTCGGCCGTGGAGATGACCAAACAGCTGCGCATGGAAAAATTTGGCGGCCTCGTCAATGCCGTGCTCAAGCGCGTGGTCAAAGAAGGGCCAGATATCGTCGCCAAGCAAGATGCGGCAAAACTCAATACGCCTGTGTGGCTGTGGGATAGCTGGGTCAAAGCTTACGGCGAGGAAACCACCCGCAAAATCGCGGAAATGCATTTGACCGAGCCACCGCTGGATATCACCGTCAAGGGCGACCCAAACGCGTGGGCAGCGGATTTAAATGGCGTGGTGCTGCCCACTGGCTCTGTGCGCCTGCGCGAGGCGCGCGGCCTCACGCAAATGAAAGGCTTTGCCGAAGGCAGCTGGTGGGTGCAGGACATCGCCGCCACCCTGCCCGCCCGCCTGCTGGGCGATGTGCGCGAAAAACGCGTGATTGATTTATGCGCTGCCCCCGGCGGCAAAACCGCGCAGCTAGCGCAGGCTGGCGCTATTGTCTCCGCTGTTGACCGCAGCAAAGAGCGCATCGCCATGCTCAAAACCAACGTGCATCGCCTGAAGTTGCAGGCGGAATACGTCACCACCGACGCCTCCAAATGGCTGCCCGCTTTCGCGCCGGATGCCATTTTGCTTGATGCGCCCTGCTCAGCCACAGGAACGCTGCGCCGCCACCCCGACGTGGCTTGGCACCGCACACCAGAGGACATTACGCGCCTGGTCGCCACGCAAAAAAACCTGCTGGAACACGCTCTCGGAATGCTCAAATCCGGTGGAACGCTGGTTTATTCCGTTTGCTCGCTGCAGCCGCAGGAAGGCGAAGAACAGATCACCGCCATTCTCGCCAGCCACCCAGACATTTCGCTGGTGCCCATCTTGCCGGAAACCTTGGGCGGCATGACCGAATGCCTCACCGCGCGCGGCGAACTACGCTCCCTTCCCTGCCACCTGTGGGATCTCGGCGGTATGGACGGCTTTTTCGCGGCGGTGCTGAAAAAGGCTTAGAATACAAGAATTTTCTCCATTTCCGCTGGGTAAACAGGATTGTCACATAATTGTCATATTCTTGTGCTTGCCTAAGCCCCGCCACAGCGTTAATTTGTATTTACTCTAAGCACCGGGGGGATTAACGATAAAGAGCCTCACCCCATAAACACATGGAAAGCCATGGTCGAAATACCCGCGCCCGCAGTACAAACTTCCACAACAATCTGGCCCTCTCCTGATTTGTTTGAACAGGAGAAAATGTTAGCTGTACCTACCAAAATCGCAATAGATGGCGAGTCTCTGGTCACCGCTACCAACACTGAGGCTGGAAAAGAAACCGCCTTGGTCTTTAGAAAAACAGCGGAAGGCCTCGCCGAGCCGATGCTTCTCAGCAAAAACGCATTTGAGAAAAAATTTACTCCGCCATTTGCCAATCTGCCACCGCTGGATAAAGTGCTAAAAGCCAATGAAGGTGCAGCTTCTTCTATAATAGAACAACTTAAAACTCTATCTGATCCTGCTAAACCCCGCCAACATTACAGAAAAATGTTGCGAATTGAGCCCAAGAATCCAACCGCACATTCTCCACCAATTATGCGAGCATTTAAATTGGATGAGACAGCAATTGCTGTTCTCGACTTAGACAAAAAAACAATTCACTTCATGCCACCTAAAAAGCTGCAGGAACAATATAAACCTGCAGCTCCTCCCCAACGAAAAGATATTGATTTGGCTGAAATCCCCTCTTTCAGCGAGGTGTTTTCTCCCCGCAAAAAAACTTCATATGGACCTGTGATAGCAAAACTAACGAACGACGACTACGTTCGACTGGATCCCCCCAATCAAGTCGTTAATTTTGACGCAACCAAACTACAAGTCTTTCACACCAAAACCCAACCGCAACATAGCGTACTTGCAGGCAAGCTTCCCGATGGATGGGTCTTAGTTATTGCTAAGCTTGGTTATGGACAGGCAAGTGGTGAACAAAGACGGGTTTTAGACCGATCTGAATTCCAATCAATTTATAAACCTCAAGATTATAATAAAAAGCTCCCAGCCGTTGTGGATGCCGTCATACAAGAAGATCGATTGCTGAGAATCTGCAGAAAACACCACCCCCGCCCGGAACATAGGCCGACGATTAGGCCACGCTGAAAAGCGATTACAGGCTGCAACGCTCCACGCGATATATAAAAAACACCTCGAAAACCTTCCAAATTCCGCCAAATTTCCACCCAAAAACAGCGAAAAAAGCCCAAATTTCGCGAATTTTTTACATGAAAAACCTGATTTTTGCATCAAATCTCATGCAAAACTAGCGCACCAGATCATCACCAAGCTGCAATTTAGCCGCACCATTTGATTCCAAATGACGATAGACCTGCACGTTTTCCAGCACGCGCTGAACATAGTTTCGCGTTTCATAGAAGGGGATTTTTTCAATCCAATCAATGGCGCTTTCATGCGTATTTTCTGGCGCGCCAAACTGTGCAACCCATTTGCGCACATTGCCCGGCCCCGCGTTATACGCCGCAATCGCCATAACATAAGAGCCATCATAACTGCCGATGAGGCGCGACAAATAATGACTGCCGAGCATCATGTTATAACCCGGTTCATGCAGACGGGCGCGCTCAAAACCAACGGCTGTTTTTTTTGCCACTTCCTTGGCGGTGCTCGGCAAGAGCTGCATCATCCCCACCGCGCCTGCGCGGCTTTTGGCCATCGGGTCAAATTCGCTTTCCTGGCGCGTAATGGCCAGCGCCAGCGCGCGTTCCACCGGCAGGTCAGCGTCCGTTTTCGGGCGCGGATAACCGGCCTTCAGCATCACGATATTTTTCTGCAGCGCCTTTTTTGCGCCGCGCACAGCAAGGTATGGCCGTCCGATTTTATCGCTGAGTTCCACCGCAGAAACGATGACCGCTTCACTCTCCGCATTTTCAATAATCAGCGACAAAAGTTTGCCCGCGAGCTCCACCTGCCCAATGTCTGCACTCAAGCTAACCGCTTTAGCCAAATCACTTTTTTCAAAGTTTTGCTTCTCGCTCGAACTGACATCCGGTGGCGACGGAATCACCAGCGGCGCAGTCTTGCTGAGTTTAAGAGCGGAGAGCTGGCCATAAAAAGTAGTGGCAAAAGCAGCGGCGTTGGCATCCCATGTTTTGGCTGATTGTTCATCCCCATTTTTCTCCGCCGCACGCGCCGCCCAATAGCCCGCGCGCGACTTGCTCACCGGAAAACGTACATTCTCATACATATGCTCAAAGGCTGCTTGCGCCACTTTCGGCTTCTTCAAAAACTCCAGCATCAGCCAGCCTTTTAGCCAGCTTGCATCAGCAAGATCTGTCCCATCAAGTTGCTCATGTCCGGCAAGAAGCTGCTCGGCCAGCTTATAATTTTTCTCGTCGATAGCTCGGCGAACCTGCGCCTCGCGCAGCTTCCACCAACGCTCCGGATAGGGCACGTGCGGCGAAATATTCAACAGCAAATCTCGGGCTTCCCCGTCATTGTCATTGCGGATATGATAACGGATAAGGTCATAGGTCAGCCCCATATCCTTTTTCAATTCCGACGGAACAGTAGCAAGCGCTGCGTTTGCATTTTTGCCCTCAATAATCTCCATGCGCGCAAGGAATAATTTTTGATATGAAGCGGAAACCCTTGATAAAATGCGGTCTGCCGCGATATCTTTTTCTTCCCACAACAACCTGTCGATACGGGAAATATCGTCTTCGGGGCGCAGCACGCTCGCATGCGCATCCAAGAACGCTTCTTCCTGCGCTTCTTCAAAATCACCATTGCGCCACGCGTCGCGGAGCAGATAAATGATTTTTTCGTCTGTCGAATTTCCCGTGTGTGCCAGCGCTTCGGCGAGTGCACGCTTGCCAACGCCGGTTAGTGGCATGCGGTCACCAAACCACGCAATCACATCAGCATCAGGAGTGTTGCCATCACGCAGCGCCATCTCCGCGCGGATGTTCAGTTTTTTCTGGTTGGGCCAGTCAGGATTTTCACGGATAAAACGGCTAATCTCGGCAAAATCCGCACCCGAATCCACATCGAGTAGATACTGCCAGGTGATAAGTTTTTTGAGCACGCCATCATGCGCAGCGCTAGCGTGGCCGCGGGCATTGTCCCAATCTTTGCGGTCAGCAAAGGTGAATGCGCTGCGGGCATGCACCTCCTGCGCGTCCGACAATGCGAAGGCAGGATGGGCGAGCAGCACACAAAAAGCGGCTGTAAATAATCTTGCTTGATACCTCATAAGGAGGCTATCTTTGCTGTATAACCCTTATAAATGCAACCCTCATGTTAACGCCCGACATTGTTAGTCTTCGTCAGTTTTATGCATCACCACTTGGCGATCTTGCGCGTGGGCTGATTGAGGCCGAGCTTCGCCATCTCTGGCCGTCTGCCAAGGGTGAGGATGTGCTGGCCATTGGCTTTGCCACGCCCTATCTCGATGGCTATGTGCATCAGGGCGCGCGCGTGTCGGTGTGTATGCCCGCGCGGCAAGGCGCGGCGTATTGGCCGCAGACGCAAAATAATCTGGTGCTACTCGCGCATGAATCAGAGCTTCCCTTCGCCGAAAATAGCATGAACCGCGTGCTGCTCGTTCACAGCATTGAAAACAGCGAACAGCTTTCGTGGATGATGCAGGAAGTCTGGCGCGTGCTAACCCCCGGTGGTCGTGTGCTGGCTATTGTGCCCAACCGCATCGGCTTTTGGGCACGCGGGTCACATACCCCCTTTGGGTATGGTAGACCCTTTAGCATCGCGCAAATGCGGGATTTATTGGCCGAGCACGAATTCACCCTCACCCGCTCGCGCCCTGCTCTGTTCATACCCCCTACGGGTATCAAAACACTGTGGAAAATTGCGCGAAAAATTGAAGCCATCGGGCATTTTTTCTGCCCATTTCTTGGTGGCGTCTGGCTGGTGGAAGCAGAAAAACAAGTCTATGCATCGCTCAAGCAACCCGTGCATATGCGCAAGCGCTATGGCATCACCATTCCCGCTGCACAACCCGCCATGACCAGCGGGCGGCGCTTCTTTAAGGGATAGCGCTGATAACGATTTCCTGCGTCAAAATCTGCGGCAAGACCTTGGGCTCGCCCTGCGGCGGATACATCACATAAAGCGGTACGCCATTATAACCAAAACTAGCCAAAAAATTGGTTATTTCTGGGTTGCGACTGGTCCAATCAGCAATGACCAAAACCACGTTATGCGCTTTGAAAGCCTCCATCACCGCTTGTGTGTGTATCACCCCGCGGCCATTGACCTGACAAGTGATGCACCATGCGGCGGTGGCGTCCACGAACACCGTTTTGCCTTCCGCGCGGAGTTCTTCAATCTTTGCCATCGAAAAATCAGCGGTTTCAACGCCGTGCTTTGCATGCGCTGGCGGCACGGCGGCGCTTTGCATTTCCATCTCAGACAACAAAGACAGCGCCCCTGCCACGGTGGCAATAATAAGCAGCAGCGCAAAAATATTATGACGGATGAAAAGCAGCGCAAACACCATCAAGAGCATCGCCGATAAGGCCAACACCATACCCCCTGCTCCCACCTGCAGGGTCAGCACCCACAGCAGCCAGATGACCGAGCCATACATAGCAAACGCCAGCACATGCTTAAAGCCATTCATCCATGCGCCAGGCTTTGGCAGCAAGCGCAGCAGCGGCGGGCAAAAGCTGATAAGCAAGAATGGCAGCGCAAGACCAAGCCCAAGCGATAAGAACACCAGCATCGCCTGCCATGGCGCAAGCGTAAGGGCAACACCAACCGCCGAAGCCATGAACGGCGCGGTGCACGGCGTGGCAACGGCAGTTGCAAGAACACCCGTAAAAAAGCTGCCACGCGCAGAAGATTCGCTGGCATAGCGACCACCCGTGTGGCCAAGCAACACGGGAAGTTCAAACGCACCAGAGAGATTAAACCCAACAATAAACAGCAGAAAAATGAGGAAGCCGACAAAGGCAGGCGACTGCATCTGATAACCCCAGCCGACCGCCTCGCCCGCTTGCTGCAAGCTAATGAGCACCCCCGCTATCAGCGCAAAAGAAAGCATCACCCCCAGCGTATAAGCAACACCTTGCGCACGCGCCTGCGCGGGGTTGCTGCCTGCTTTCTTAACCAGCGCAAAGGCCTTAAGCGTGAGCACCGGAAGCACGCAAGGCATAAGGTTTAAGATCAACCCACCAAGCAATGCGAACAGAAGCGTCAGCACAAAGGTAGGTTGGGCTGGTGCAGGCGGCACAGCAGCAGCCACAACGGGGGCAGAAGGCGATTCAATCACTGCTTCTTTTTTTTCCGCAAACAAGTCCGCTTGCGGAGAAAGTGGCGCGGGAGCGGCCACCACTGGCAAAGAAAGTTCAAGCTCTGCAGATTCAGGGATGCAGATTTCTTTGCACACCAGCCACTGCGCTTTTGCCTTTAGCACATACGGGGCACCAGTATCGGCTATACCCTGTGGGGGTATAATATCCACTGGCAGAAACACGCGGCCATCATAGGCGTTCACCTTGATGCCATCCTCATCCATCACATGATAGGGCGGCCACTGAATCTCGCCCGCAACAAAGCCTTCCGGCAGCGTCCAGGTGATGGAGGTTGCAAGCCCCGCATCGCCCGGGTCTTTATAATAAGTGTGCCAGCCCTCTTCTTTGGGCTCAAGCAACAGGCCCACTTGCAGATTTTCGCTAGCCACAATGCCCGTGGTTTTTGCCACCAATGATGCGCGCACAATTGGCGCGTCAGCAAACGCAGGAAGCGCAAAAAACAAGGCAAAAACAAACCAAAAAATCCTCATGTATTTTTCTCCAAAAAGGAAACAAATTGTTCAAAGGCGTGGGCGCGATGACTTATGCTATTTTTAATATTCGCATCCATCCCAGCAAACGTTACATCATAGCCATCGGGCGTAAAAATCGGGTCATAGCCAAAGCCAGCGCCGCCGCTAGGTGGAAAGGTGATCGTGCCATCGACGCGGCCTTCAAAGCTGTGAATTTTGCCATCGGGTAAACACAGCGACAGAACGCAGGCGAAATATGCGGCCACTTTCCCGCTGATATTTTTTGCCGCAAGCTCGCGCTCAATGCGCGAAAAGGCCACGGAAAAATCTTTTCCCGCCCCCGCCCAACGCGCGGAATACACTCCCGGGTCGCCACCAAGCGCGGGAATCACCAGCCCGGAATCATCCGCGAGCGCAGGAAGGTTTGATGCCTCCATGCTGTGGCGGGCTTTAAGTTCCGCATTCTCCACGAAAGTCGTCCCCGTTTCTTCGGGCTCAGAAATGCCAAGCTCGCCAGCGGAAACAGCCTGAATGGCAAAGGGCGAAAGCAGCGCGCCAATCTCGCGCACCTTGCCTGCGTTGTGACTTGCAATCACCAATTTCCCGCCCGCTATTTTCATATTAGCCTATCGCTGCGCGTTGCAATTCCGCAAGGCTTGCCACGCCGCCGCGAGCCAGCGCAAACAGCGCTTGGAACTGAGCTTCATCTACCGGCGCATCTTCCGCCGTGCACTGAATTTCGACGATGCGGCCATCGGCAGTCAGCACGAAATTGCTGTCCATTTCGCAGACGCTGTCTTCGTCGTAATCCAAATCTAAAACGGGAGTACCTTTGTAGATGCCACAGGAAATGGCAGCTACTTGCCCGATGATGGGGTTACTCACAATTGCGCCGCTTTTCATCAGGCTTTTAATCGCGAGGCTAAGCGCAACATAGCCACCAGTGATCGACGCCGTACGCGTGCCACCATCGGCTTCAATAACGTCGCAATCGACCACTATCTGGCGCTCGCCAAGCAGCTTCATATCCACGACAGCGCGAAGGCTGCGGCCAATGAGGCGCTGGATTTCCTGCGTGCGGCCAGATTGTTTTCCTTTAGCGGCTTCGCGCGGCATGCGGCTATGGGTGGAGCGTGGCAGCATGCCGTATTCAGCGGTCACCCAGCCTTTGCCGGTATTTCGCAAGAAGCTCGGAACGCCCGATTCCACCGTTGCCGTGCATAGAACGCGCGTGCCGCCGCAGGTGATGAGGCACGAGCCTTCGGCGTGGCGGCTGACATTTGGCTCAAGTGTGAGC
>RFOF01000065.1 GCA_009926845.1 Alphaproteobacteria bacterium | reverse complement strand
ATCCAAGCGTTTGACGATAGACTCGCGGGCTTCGGCGTTCAGCTCTGCAAACGCTAAATCCTGCAATTCTTCTTTGACGCGGCGCATACCAATGCGCTCGGCGAGTGAGGCATAAATCTCCACTGTTTCGCGGGCGATGCGTTGGCGTTTTTCAGGGTTTTTAATGTGGTGCAGCGTTTCCATGTTGTGCAGGCGGTCGGCCAATTTGACTAGCAGTACGCGCAGATCTTCGCTCATCGCAATCAGGAGTTTGCGGAAATTTTCCGCCTGTTTCATGTTCTCGGATTTGCCCTCAAGGCGCGAAAGTTTGGTCACACCATCGACGAGATTGCGAATTTCTACGCCAAAACTTGCTTCAATATCATCGAGCGTAACGTCGGTGTCTTCCACGGTGTCATGCAGCAGCGCGGTGACGATGGAGGCCGCATCCAGCTTATATTGCGTGAGCTTGTAGGCCACCTCAACCGGGTGCGAAAAATAGGGGTCGCCCGAGGCGCGTTTTTGCGTTCCGTGCGCCTTCATGGCGAACACATAGGCGCGGTTGATCATGTCCTCATCGACATCAGGGTCGTAGGATTTTATTTTTTCGAGCAGTTCGTATTGGCGAATCATATTTTTTTGCTTTTTATTTTTTTGCGTCCTCCACTGTAACATGGCTCGCAGGGCTTGCGCAATCCTCTGTCGTGGGGCTTGCGTGATGATTTAGCAGCGTTTTTTCTGGTTTTGAACAACACGCGTAAAATTTGAGATAAATTTTATAAACATCTGAAATATATAAATATTTCTCGATTTCTTTAACCGTTTGTTAAGTCGCTAGGCGTTAGGATGAAACTATCAAATGAACCTAACCAAGGTATGATGCGATGTCTCGATCAAAGCTGTTACTTATCATATGTGCGTTCCTTGCCGCCTTTGTGGTCATCACCATTCGTAACCGTCTTTCGTCACCCCCTGCTGAAACTCCCGTAGCTGCTGATGTGGTCTCCAAGCGTGTGATGGTGGCGCGTCACGAAATCACTCCCGGCAACTTTGTTCAAGGCGCGCAAGATTTAGAATGGCAGGATGCACCAGAAGGTGTGCCCACAGAAAATTTATTGCGCGAAGGCGTGGTGCGTTTGGAAGAGTTCAATGGCGCTGTGGTTCGGCGCCCGCTCAAAGCCGGTGAAGTGGTTCCCGCATCGGCGCTGATGAAAGCAGGCGACGGTGGTTTTATGTCGGCTGTATTAGAACCCGGTATGCGCGCCGTTTCTGTTGCCGTAACTGCTACCTCTGGTAATGCGGGCTTCATCACTCCCGGGGATCGCGTGGATTTAATCGTCACCCACCGCGTGCGTGTGCCCATGGGAAAAGATTCCGCTAATATGGAAGACTCGGTGGTGAGCGAAACCTTCGTGCGTGATGTGCGCGTGCTGGCGGTAGATCAGATGCTCGACAACCCAGAGAACAAAGCCATCCTCGCCAAAACCATCACAGTGGAAGTCACTGCTCGCCAAGCAGAGCAAGTGTCTGTTGCGGCGGAAATGGGCAAGGTGACATTCACGCTGCGCAGCATTGCCAATGCAGTGGCCAAAATTGATGGCAACAAGCCAGCACAAACGCCGCAAGAAGCCAAAGCACAAACCATCAAAGATTTATATGACGATGTGACGCGCGACAGCGACATCAGCTCGGTGCTCGATCGCGGCGGCCCCATCTCCATGCAAGTGCATGTTATTCGCGGTGACCAAACTGAAAATCTCCAATTCAACAGAGGGGCGAAGTAATGAGAGTTTTTTATACCTATTGCCTGTGCCTCGTTTTCATGGGGATGATAACTTTCAGTGCATTAAATGCATTTGCAGCGCCTCTGCCGATTGAATTTGAAGAGCCCATGCTGCAAGTGGAAATCAACAAAGGCCAAACCATCAAACTGCCACGCGCGGCAAGCTCGGTGATGGTGGCAGACCCAGCCACTGCGGATGTTCAGGTGGTGTCACCTACACTGCTGTTCGTGCATGGAAAAAAGGTGGGCGAAACCAGCATTTACGCTGTGGATAATCAGGACAATCAAATTTACAGCACAACAATTCAGGTCACCCATAATATCAGCAATTTACAACGCGCCATTCGCCGTATTGCGCCTGACGCAGATGTCGATGTGAAGACGGTAGATGGTGGGATGGTGCTTGGTGGTTTTGCAGGCTCTGCCGCCGAGTCGGAAAATATCCGCAGCGTTGCTTCCGCATTCATCGGCGACAAAGAAAAAATGATGAACATGATCAACACCGCTGGCTCTGACCAGGTGACGCTGCAGGTGAAGATCGTGGAAATGTCGCGCGATGATGTCAAAAAATTTGGCATCAATCTCGCGTCGATTTTAAGCCGCGGCAATTTTGGTTTGCAGCTGTTAAATGGCCCAGATATTGCGCTGACAGCAGCGGGTGTTCTTGATCGTGATGGCAGCAGCAACTCGGCGCTGCTTGGAAAATTTGGCACCAAAAACACCAACATCAGCGGCCTCATCGATGCGCTGGAAACGCAAGGCCTTGCCAATGTGCTCGCCGAGCCGAGCCTGACGACGGAATCTGGCAAGACCGCAAAATTCCTCGCTGGCGGGCAGTTCCCGATCCCCGTGCGCGATGGCAATGGTTCGGTCACCATTCAATATAAAGATTTTGGTGTGGGGCTTAATTTTACGCCGATTGTGATGTCAAAAGATCGCATCAGCATCAATGTTGCGCCGGAAGTTTCCACCATCAGCTTTGACAACCCCATCGAGGTGGCGGGTATCAAAAACCCCATCATCATGACGCGCAAAGCTGAATCGACTGTTGAGCTCGGCAGCGGCCAAACCTTCGCGCTCGCGGGCCTGCTTAAAAACGAAGCCAGCAACAGCGTAGATAAATTCCCCGGCCTTGGCGATATGCCGGTGCTTGGCTCGCTCTTCCGTTCGCAGAGCTTCCAAAATAATCGCACCGAGCTGGTTATTTTGGTGACGCCATACATCGTTCGCCCCGTGTCGGATCATAGCAAAATGCAAACGCCAGATGAAGGCTATGTGCCGCCGAGCGACCTGCAACGCATCATGCATGGCAGCCTCTATCAGCAACAGCCGATGAATAAAGAAGACGATCTGCCTGCGCTAAACGGTGAAGGTGGATTCATTCAGGAGTAATTTTTTATGCGTTATTTTGCCCTTCTATTCTTGCTTGTGGCCTGCTCTCCTGAATCTGATCTTCAGGGGCGTGACCCCAATGCCTACTACGCGAAACACCCTAAAATAAACAAGGTGGAAACGCGCAGCCTGACCCATGAGGTGAAGTTTGCTCGTGGTGCGGGCGCGCTGGAGCTCTCGGAAAAAACTGCGCTCTATCAGGCATTGCGCAATATTGCGCCTGAGGCGAGTGAGTCGATTCTTGTGCAGTTTTCACCTGCGCAATTGCATAATCAGGCACGCCGAAACAGCATTCAAAAATCACTGCGTAGTTTTGGCTTCACCAGCGATGTTCTTGCGTTTGAACCTTCGCAGAGTTTAGGTGCAGATGATGCGCGCGTTACGCTTTCCTATGCGACGGTGGTCTCGCCTCATTGCCCCGATTGGCGTATGTCACCTACTAACAATTACAGCAACAACCATCAGGGGCATTTGGGCTGCGCGAGCGTAGTCAACCTTGGTTTGATGGTGGCCAATCCGCGCGACCTTGTGCACGGGCAGGGTGATGGGCGGATGGATACCGAGAGGAACATGCTCGCAATCAGAGATTATCGCGCAGGCAAAACATCTGCGTCAGAGGCCGCAAGTGGCGCTGCCATGGGCGCCGCAGCCACCGCTGTCGATAGCGTTTCGGGTGGGCAATAAAATGACAGAAATTCGCCCTGATTTTTTGGCCTTTGCAGCAAGTGGTGATGCGGCTGTGCTTGGCCAATTTGCAGGGGCGCATGGCTGGTCAACGGATTGTGTTTATGAAGGCGATATTCGCACCGCAACGGAATATCTCAAAACTCACCGCTCGCCGCAGCTGCTGCTTGTTGAAATTCCCTCCGCAGAGGAATCGCAGGCGCTTATCGATGCGCTCGCTGATGTCTGCGAAGCAGGCACAAAAGTCATCGTTATTGGGCATGTGAATGAGTATAGCTTTTATTGCTGGCTGACGGAAATCGGCATCTCCAGCTATCTGCTTAAACCGCTTGCGCTGCCTGCACTTGAAACGGCATTCCAAAAATCTTTGCAGGCTAAAAATGTGGCAGCGGCTCCGGTGCAAAAAAAAGCAAAGGTGATTGCGGTGGTCGGTGCGCGCGGCGGCGTGGGCGCAAGCACGATGGCGATTAATATCGCGGGGTTGGCCGCAGAAATAGGTGGCTTCGAAGTAGCGCTCGTGGACGCAGAAATGCAGGAGGGAACCATCGCCCTGTCGCTGGATATTGAACCTACGCGCGGCATGCGCGATGTGCTGGAAAAACCTGAACGCATCGACGATTTGTTTGCGCAGCGCGTGATGACTAAACTCGGCACGCATCTTTCGGTGCTCTGTTCGGAAGAGCCGATGAGCGACCGCATTCCATTGCATGAAAATGCGGCAAGCACGTTGCTCGATGCACTGCACGCCAAGTTCGACGTGGTAGTGGTGGATCTTCCGCGCTATCTTTCGCCTTTTGGCCGCAGCGTGCTTGAGCAAACAGCACATGTGGTTTTGGTGGCTGACCTCTCGCTTGCCTCACTGCGCGACACGCTGCGCATTGGCGATCTGCTGCGTGATTCCGCGCATATTACCTCACTGCTGCCGCTGGCCAATCGTGTGGGTTATGGCAAAGGACAAGAAGTCAAAAAAGAAGATTTTGAAAAAGGTATCGGCACGACGCTCGCGGGCTGCATCCCGTTTGCGCCAGAAGTGTTCATGCATATCGGCAACGACATCCCTGTCGTGAAACACAAGAACCACGCCGCCGCCAAGGCACTGCGCGCATTTGCTGCTCAAATGTTGCCTGAATTGGAAGAAAAAACCGAGGCCAAAAAATCATTCGGTCTGGATTTTCTTAAAGGGAAAAAGGAATAGCTATGTTTGGTCGCCGCACGCAGGATGTTTCATTTCCGCCGCCGCCAGTTGCGGCAAATGATGCTGTGCCTAAAGCTGATGCAGCGCCGCTAACCAAGCAACAGCGCGGTGAGAATTTGCTCGCCACCGCCAGTGATGAAAGCCTTGTTCAGCAAGGTGCGCAAGCCGTTGATGAACTTTCGACCATCAAAGATATCATCTATGGTTTGCTCATGGAGCAGATTGATATTGCAACCTCGTCGCGCTTGCCACGCGAGGAACTAAAACGGCAAATCATCTCTATTATTGGCGACATTGTGGTCGAGAAAAAATTTACACTTTCGCAGGCAGAACAACAATTGCTCGCGGTACAAATTGTCGATGACATGCTGGGTTTTGGGCCGCTCGAACCGCTACTGCGCGACGATGGCATCACCGACATCATGGTCAATGGCCCTTATCAGGTCTATATTGAGAAAAAAGGAAAGTTGGTGCTTTCCGATGTGCGTTTCCGCGATAATGCGCATGTGATGGCCATTGCCACACGCATCGTCACCGGCGTTGGCCGTCGCGTTGATGAATCAACGCCTATTTGCGATGCGAGGTTGCCGGATGGTTCGCGCGTCAACGTCATCGCGCAGCCCTGCGCCATTCGCGGCACGTCGATTTCGATTCGTAAGTTTTCGCAGAAGAAAATTACGCTCGATACGATGGCGGAGCAGAATAATATCTCGCAGGCACTATGTACGGTGCTTAAAATTTGCGGCGCAGTGCGCCAGAATATCATCATCTCCGGCGGTACGGGCTCTGGGAAAACGACGATGCTCAACGCCATTTCGCGCATGATAAGCCAGGGTGAACGCATCGTCACCATTGAGGATGCAGCGGAGTTGCAACTGCAACAACCACACGTGGTTCCTCTGGAAACGCGCATCGCGAATTTAGAAGGCACGGGCGAAATCACCATGCGCGATTTGGTGAAGAATGCGCTGCGTATGCGCCCCGATCGCATCATCCTCGGCGAGGTGCGTGGCGGTGAGGCGTTTGATTTGTTGCAAGCGATGAACACGGGGCATGATGGCTCGATGGGAACGCTCCATGCGAACACGCCGCGCGAAGCGCTCACCCGCCTTGAGAACATGATCGGCATGGCGGGTATCAACCTGCCGAGCAAGGCGGTGCGCACGCAAATTGCCAGCGCGGTCAACCTCATCGTGCAGGTGCAGCGCATGCGCGATGGTGTGCGCCGCGTGACGCACGTGACCGAAGTAGTCGGGATGGAAGGTGACGTTATCGTGACGCAAGATCTGTTCACCTACGAGTTCAAAGGCGAGGACGAAACCGGCAAGCTAGTGGGCGAATATAAAAGCACGGGCATCCGCCCGAACTTCTGCCCGAAAGCGGCGTATTTTGGGCTTGAGCAGGCGCTCATTGAAGCCATGACACTTGGGGTGTAGCGCTATGACAATGGCATTTGGGCAGCGCAAAAAAATGCAGGCACGCATCGAAAAATTGCAGCAGCGCAACTTGCCCATTACTAAAAATTCTGAATCGCTTCGTCGAAAAGCAGCGCCAACAAAAGGCGTTGTTGATTGGCTGATGAAGCCGCTGCCTGACTTTACCAGCCTTGGCGACAAGCTCATGCGCGCGGGGAAAAACATCACACCAAAGCAATATGTTTTTCATCGTGCGGTGATGGTGGTGATAATCGTTTTTGTGATTGCCGCTCTGTTTAAAAAATCATTTTTCCTTGCGCTTTTTGTGGGGCTGATGCTCGGCGCATGGCTGCCGCTGAAGCTGCTTGATCGCGTGATTGCCAAACAGAGCAAAGCCTTTGTTGCGCTATTTCCTGATGCGATTGATTTGATCGTTCGGGGCTTGCGATCTGGCCTTCCGGTGTCAGAATCGATTGTGTTGGTGGCGGGTGAAGTGCCCGACCCGGTGGGCAGTGTATTTATGAATATTTCAAACACGATGAAGCTTGGCGTGTCGCTGGAAAAAGCGCTGCAAGAAACGGCGCATAGGCTGGATTTGACCGAGTTCAATTTTTTTACCACCAGCATTATTTTGCAGCGTGAAACGGGCGGCAATTTGTCGGAAATTTTGAACAATCTTTCGGACGTTTTGCGGAGCCGCTACTTGATGCGCATGAAGATAAAAGCCATGTCGTCGGAGGCTCGCGCATCGGCGGTCATCATCGGCTGTCTGCCCTTCATTGTGATTCTCGCGGTGAGTTTTATGAGCCCGCAATATATGAGCGTTTTATACACTGACCATCGTGGAAATATTGCAGCTGGCATCGCAGCTGGGATGCTTGGCCTTGGCCTGTATGTGATGAACCGCATGACCAAATTTGAGATATAGCTATGTCCACAAATCAACCACTGCAACTCAGTTCATTTCTGCCCAAAGGGGTGGCAGTGGATGATGTGTATGTGTTGCTTGCAACGCTGGCGGTGGTGTTTTGCGTGGTGGCGTTTAGCGGCGGATTTTCAAGCCAAAATGGCCAGATGAATGCGCGCATTCGCGCCATTGCCGAGCGCCGACGAGAGCTACGCGGCGAGCTCGTTGGCCCCAAAAAACGCCGAAGCCCCGAAAAAAGTATCAGCTTTATGCGCACGGTGGCGACCAAACTTCAGCTCATCAAAAAGAACCAAATTGGCAAGACCGAAGACGAGCTAATTCAAGCGGGCTTGCGCTCGAAAGATGCGATTTTTGTGCTCGCATTCTTCAATCTCGTTTTGCCGATTATTTTGTGCGCCATTGGCATTGTTATCATGAAAATGAACGAGGGAAGCCACTCAAAATGGGCAACGCTGAACTATGCGTGGCCGATGCTGGGCGCTTATATCGGTCTGAAATTGCCGTGGATGTATATCGCGCATAAACGCAAAAAACGTTATCTGCAAATTCAGCGTTCGCTGTCGGATGTTTTGGATTTGATGACTATCAGTGCGGAGGCGGGGCTGAGCTTGGCTGCGATGCTCGACCGCGTGTCGCGCGAGTTGCACATCGCCTATCCAGAAATGGCGGAAGAACTTAGCTTGACCTCGATTGAAATTGGTTTTCTTCCCGACCGCAACAAGGCGCTGTATAACCTTGCTGAGCGCTGCAAATTGCCGGAGGTGCGGGGCATCACCAGCGTGCTGATTCAAACAGAAAAATATGGTACGCCAATCGCGCAAGCACTGCGCGTTTTGTCATCGGAATTTCGTCAGGCGCGGATGCTGCGCGCCGAGCAAAAAGCTGCGAAACTCCCCGCGCTGATGACCGTGCCGATGATCATATTCATC
Source organism: Alphaproteobacteria bacterium (assembly GCA_009926845.1). Lineage (GTDB taxonomy): Bacteria > Pseudomonadota > Alphaproteobacteria > Rickettsiales > SXRF01 > RFOF01. Next base: position 1,655 of record RFOF01000065.1, on the reverse strand, counting down.
CTGCCGACGCTGTTCATCGTCATCATCGCCCCCGCGGCGGTGAAACTCATGGATACTTTTGCACATTAATATCCCTCCCCCTTGAGGGGGGAGGACGCGAACATCGTGAGCGGGTGGGGGTGATGAAGCCTTTGAAAGATAGTCACCCTCACCACTATTTTCTAACCTCGCTTTGCTCGCTAAGAAAATATGTCCTCTCCCCTCAAGGGAGAGGGGTGGTGTAGAAAAAATACGCGGTCATGGTAAAGCCGACGCAGCTTACGAATGTGCGGACGTATTGCGGTGGAATTTTAAGCGCGGTGCGCGCGCCAAAATAGCCGCCGGTGAGTGCGCCTGCTACCATCACCATCACCACTGGCCAGACGACATTTCCGAGCAAAATAAAAATCACTACCGAGACGCCGTTTATCATCGCGCCGAGGAATGCCTTGAGAGCGTTCATTTGGTGCACATGCGTGAGGCCAAGAATTTGCAACATGGCCAGCATCAAGATGCCGATGCCCGCGCCGAAATAGCCACCATAAAATGCGATGATAAGTTGCAAGAGCAGGGCAAAGGCGATGCGGCTGCGCGTCGGTTCGCCAGAAAAAATATTGAGGCGGGCAAGACCGTGGCGACCAAAGGTGAAGACTAAAGTTGCGCCAAGCAGCAACCACGGCACCAGCTGTTTGAAGGTGATCTCCGGCGTGTTTAGTAGCACTAAACTTCCCGCCACTGCGCCCAGAAAACTCATCAACAAAAACGGCAGCATTCGCTTTTTATGGCCGTCTAGCTGCCCGCGATAGGCGAAAATGCTCGATAATGTGCCCGGCCAGAGCCCTACCGTGCAGGCAATGTTGGCAGCCAGCGGGCTAAGGCCATTTAGAATAAGCACTGGAAAAGCAAGGAAAGTTCCTCCACCTGCCACCGAGTTCATCGCTCCGGCAAGCATGGCCACCCCGAAATACAGGCCAATATCGAGTAAAGTCATTGCATTTATTAAGTTTAAAGTTGCGAATCTGCCCCAAACATGGCAAAAACTAAGCCTACATCTATATATAGTGTTTTTTGACATGTCATCATCTATTGCCATTGCTAGCGACCATGCAGGTGTCGAACTCAAATCGACGCTGGCGAATTATGCGGTTGAGCTCGGTTTTTTTGTGACGGATCTCGGAACCAATAGCGCGCAGTCGGTCGACTATCCGGACTATGCGGATGCGATGGCGGCGTGGCTTTCCAAAAACGAAGGAGCGCTTGGCGTTCTCATTTGCGGTTCGGGCGTGGGTATTTCTATCGCAGCGAATCGCCATCGGCATGTGCGCGCGGCCCTGTGTCATAATGGCCTTGGTGCGCGTCTGGCCCGCCAGCATAATGATGCGAATGTGCTGTGCCTTGGTGCGCGGCTCGTCGGCGTGGATGTGGCAAAGGACGCAATGAAAGAATTTTTGGCGACGCCGTTTGAAGGTGGCCGCCATGCGAAACGAGTAGAGAAATTAGGATAAGGAAAACCAATGACCAACACCGCTAAAAAACTGGAAGAGAACATGAACGCATTTTTTGACGCTGACCTTGCCACTGCCGACGCTGCAATTTTTAACTCAATCGAAGAAGAGCTGCACCGCCAGCAAACTCAGATCGAGCTTATCGCCTCGGAAAATATTGTCAGCAAAGCG
>RFOF01000064.1 GCA_009926845.1 Alphaproteobacteria bacterium | reverse complement strand
AGCCCGCGATTGGACCGACCAACTCACCGATAACTTCCGTATCATCGGTACACCCAAACTCGCCTGAAATATCAACTCTTCAGCTGCAAGGGATATATAATATAAATCAGTAGGAAAAATATGTCTTTATCTGTTGCCGAAAATCTAATGCATACAACTATTCGAATAGAGAGTATTGAAAACAGTCAAGTATATACTGGAACTGGCTATTTCTTTGATTTTTTAATTGATAATAAAACCGTGCCTGTTGTTATTACCAATAAGCATGTTATCGAAAATCGTAGCTTGGGAAATCTTGTATTTAAAAAATCAAAAAATAACGAAGAGCCAGTTAAGGGCTCGATGGAAAAAATATCTATAAATAATTTTGAGCAAGCATGGATAAAACATCCAGATCAGAATATTGATTTGGCAATTCTACCGATTAGACCAATTCTATCTGAATTTCATAACAAGGGGGCTGATTTATTCTACAGATCTCTGGATGAAACAATGATAGCTAGCAATCAATTACTAGCGAAATTGTCTGGTATAGAAGACATAACTATGATTGGTTATCCAAATGGTATATGGGACGAATATAATAATATGCCAATTGTTAGAAAGGGTATTACTGCAACTAACCCAAAAACAGATTATAATAACGCGCCATTATTTGTAATAGATTGCGCATGCTTTCCAGGTTCGAGTGGCAGTCCGGTTTTTATCTTCGACCAATTTGGCTACTCAGATTCTAGCGGAACTGTAATGGGAAAAGGTAGACTAATTTTATTAGGAACTTTGTTTGCAGGACCTCAGCACACTTCTATTGGGGAGATTAAAACTATTAATTTACCACTTTTGAATAAAACTATAAGTTTGGCTGGTATACCCAACAACTTAGGGTTTGTTATTAAGTCAGAAAAGATACTTGATTTTAAAAGTATCCTTTCAAAGATGATTTAATTTTTTTAAAAACTATAAATATTATTACTAAACTCTAAAAACAGCTCCAATTTCTTCAATCCCTCTCATAAACTCCCCCAAGCGGTTCGAGGTTAGTCCGCTACGGACCACCACGCTTCGCTCCGATGGGGCTACGCGTGGCGCAGCCACGGGGCCTTGGGCGATGGCATCCTGCCCCCTTCCCCTTTTTATTCTTTGATGAACGGACGCTCAAGCAAGTGCGTAATAACTTTGTCAATGCGGGCATCCTCATATAAGATGCGATAGACAGCTTCGCAGATTGGCATCTCCACTTGATGTTTGGTGGCAAGCTTATACACTGATTCCGCAGCAATAACCCCCTCAGTCACGCCGCGCCCACGCGCAATCAGTATATCCTCTTTGGTGACTCCTTTACCGATAGACACACCAAAAGACATATTACGTGATTTGGTGCTACCGCAGGTAAGCATCAAATCACCAATACCAGATAGCCCCATAAGCGTTTCATATTTACCGCCTTTGGCTTGGGCAAGGCGGGCAATTTCAGCAAAGCCGCGTGTTACCAAAGCAGCGCGGGCATTTTCGCCCATACCGCAACCAATAGCGATGCCGCAAGCTATGGCAATCACGTTTTTAGCCGCACCGCCAAGCTGCGTGCCAATGAGGTCAGTTGTCATATACGGGCGGAAGAGCTTGCCGCCGATACCATAGATTAAAGTATCCCATGATTCTTCGTGCTGACAGGCAATCGTCGTAGCCGTGGGCAAACCTTTTGCGGCTTCGTCGGCAAAATTCGGACCTGAAAGAACGGCTACTGGATTGCCAGATAATATAGCCTGAGCAACTTCGCTCATCAACATCAGGCTGCCACGCTCAATACCCTTGCTGGCAAGCACGACGGGAACGCACTTGTCGAGCATATCTGAGACGGTTATACAGACCGATCGCAGGCAGTGCGACGGAACGGCAATAATTAAAACATCAGAACGACATACGGTTGCAAGATCATCGCTGACCTCGATATGAGGATCGATAAAAATGCCGGGCAAATAAACATCATTAGAGCGACGGTCGCGAATGAATTCAAGAACGTTGGCATTACGCGTTCCAAGCGTCACCTTACTGCCCGCACGATTTGCAATAATGGCCAGAGCAGTTCCCCATGCGCCACCACCGATAACACCAACAGAATAAGGTTTATTTGTCATAGATGCAGAACATAAAAGACTTCTAACATACTATTTCTTTAAAGATGGACTAAGCTTTGAAGAACCTTTGCCTTCATTGAACACACACACGACAGCGTTACCATGCCGCAGCGTGAAGCGCGGATTAACCCGCTCAATCACGATAAAATCCCCACGCGTACGATAATTGATGAGCGACTCATTACCTTCCATATCCACCCAGAAAAACGCAGGGACTTCAGCATTCTTGTCGCGGAATTGAAAATACGTAAACTCACCATCATCAAAAATACGGACAGGAGCAATCACTTCAGAACCGGAAATAGTGTAATTAATATTGTATTTTTCGGGGTTTTTTTCCATGTCTGCAAGCGGAGCATTATCCAAATAGTGAGCAACTGACTGTGTACCCTCAGCTTCATCGGGATAGACAAACCGCATCACAAACATCATATCCTTGTCGTCGATATCATCTGTTTCCTGCGCATGCAATTCAAACAAATAAACGCGTTTGTTTGTTATAAGCGTCATGTTCGTCGTTGCATCTTGTTCAAGGGGCTTAAGGAATAGGCGATTCCCCGATGGATTCATCATCCATGCGGTGGAATCCCCCATTGATATGGTCTTGATTTCTTCGTCCACGGCAAATTCAATGCTCGTCTGGAAGCGATAATGCCCTACATATTTATAAACCTCATCGGGCTGATACACCATCAAGCGCACGCGATGATCTACCTTTATGGGTTGCGGTTCGCGCGTTGCAAACGCAGCATTAGAAATGCAGAACGACACAACAACAGCAAAAAGAAACGTGGTAATAGGCTGAGGTAATTTCATCGGTTATCCTGAAGCCGCTTGCTGCGGTATTTGGTTACAATAAAACTAATCGATTTAGGCTTACCCTTATCATCTAATGCAAGGCCACTATAACTGAAAGATATATTTACTAGCCAGCGAGATTTTTTTGTTTCGGTTTTGGTGTTCACAGTGGTGTTCACAGTGGCCTCAAAAATCACCTCCACCTCTGTTTTAGCATCTACAAGGCTGCGAACCGATAACACTTCAATGCTGCGCGTTGAAATGCGTTGATATACCTTGATAGGACTTTCAGAGTTGCGCGTATCCAAAAATCTTTCAAACTCCTCATACGCTTCTTTAGCCGTCTGCGACTTGATACTGGCGATATTGCGGTCGATGGTAGCTATATTATATTCTTCGCGTTGTAACACGTAATTGCTTACCAAAAAACGCATCACGGCATCCTTTGCATCCTCCCCTTCAAAAGCGCGTAGCGGCTTTATTCGCGGAAAATCTTCTACAATATCACGTGATTTATAGATAAAAGGAACGGGCGTTTTAAGAGGGTATAGCGAGTTTGCAGCATAGATAACTAAAAGAAAAATTACCATCGAAATGCACGTAATGAGGACGTAAAAATAGCGCTCCGCCATCGGGTCATGGATAGCAACATCATACATTACGCGCGCTTCACGAAAATACTCATCGCTGCGCACCTTTTCTGAAGTAGCATAGTGGGCTTCTAATGGCTGCGGTGTGTATGGCATTTTCTAAAGCGTTGCAAAAAATGAAGAAAAATTACAGGCATCTTGTACATATTCTATTGAAATGAAATATTATTTTTCTTTGTTGATGGCGATGGTTTTTATTGTAAAAGTCGTAACACAGAAAGGTTAACAAATCCCCTATGCGCCAAACAGTATTTACTGTGTCGCAACAAAAAAAATTCCACCCGTTGTTGGCTGGCGAGCTCCGGTGGTCGTTGGCAGTGACAACGGCAACCCAAGCACACTGCGCACTGCAAGAAATGCAAATGCCTGCGCTTCTAGCGCGTCGCCCTGCCAGCCAAGCGCTTCAACCGCCTCCACATTCTTGAGTTTTTTCGCGAGCGCTGCCATCAGCGCTGGGTTGTGGCGACCACCACCACATACCAGCCAACGTTTTGCAGGTTGCGGAAAGTGTTTTTGCGCCAGCTCCACCGCCGCCGCGGTCAATTCCGTGAGTGTCGCCGCGCCATCTTCCACCGATAATCCGCGCACTGGCTCTAGCGAAAAATGGTTTCTATCGAGTGACTTAGGCGGCATCTTTGAAAAATAACTATCGGTCATGAGCGCCGCCAAAACCGCCTCATTGCAGCTTCCCGCACGCGCTAATTTTCCATCCTCGTCATGGTCTGCGCCCGTGTGCGAATGCACCCAATCATTGATGAGGACGTTGCCCGGCCCGGTGTCGAACGCGAGCAAGTTTTCTTCGCCGCCCACCCACGTTACATTCGCGCTGCCACCGATGTTGAGCACCGCCACGGGCAGCTCTAAATCTTTCGCCAGCGCCGCATGATACAGTGGAACCAGCGGCGCGCCCTGCCCGCCAGCCGCCACATCGCGACGCCTGAAATCACACACCACATCAATGCCCGTTTGCTCGGCCAAGAGTGCGCCATCGCCAATTTGCCAGGTCACGCCTTCATGCGGGCGATGCGCAACAGTTTGGCCGTGAAAGCCAATAACACTGATATCTGAGGCGCTTACATTTGCTTTTTTAAGTAGCGCTCTCACCGCGTCCGCATGCAGCAACGTTAAATCGCGCTCGAGTGCCGGCATGTCGCCACGTTCGCGCACCGCCTCGCGCAGCCGCGTTTTTTCCGCCGCGCTATATTCATGCATCAGCCACGCGCCTTGCTCGGTCACACGCACGCCATCGGTTTTTATCAGCGCCGCGTCAATGCCATCGAGCGATGTTCCGCTCATCAGCCCAAGCGCCCAAACAGGTTTTTTTTGGTTTATTGAATTAGTTGACATTGTACATACATTGGATTTATATTAGACAGATGAAAGATACTATATTCGAATTTAATCAGGAAAAAAACAAGCAACTTAAAAAGGAGCGGGGCATTGGTTTTGATGAGATTATTGCCCTCATTGAAGATGACAAAGCGATTGATTTAATCGACCATCCCGACCAACAACGCTATCCCGATCAGATGATTTATGTCATTAATGTAGAAGGATATGCCTATTTGGTGCCGTTCATATGTCGTGATAATGTGCGCTTTTTAAAAACGATTTATGCGAGCCGCAAAGCGACCAAACAGTATCTAAAGGAGAAACGAAAATGAAACAGGTTAATGATGATGCATATGAAGAGGCGCTGCTCATGCAGGCCCTCAAAAAAGGTACATTAAAAACGTCAAAAAACGCCAAGACGGAACTCAAAAAAGCCAAAGAAGCCGCAACCAATTATCTCAGCAAAAATGCACGCATTTCGCTTCGTCTTTCCGATAACGATTTACTGATGCTCAAGCGCCGCGCTGCCAGCGAGGGAATGCCTTATCAAACGCTGATTGCCAGCGTCCTCCACAAATATGTCACGGGTCAATTATCATGAGCACTTACACCTCAGAATTCATGCGCATTATGGAAGAGCGCGGTTTCATCCACCAATGCACGGATGCGGGGGGGCTCGATGCGCGCCTCGGCAAAGACCGCGTTGTCGCCTACATCGGCTTTGACTGCACCGCTGCCAGCCTGCATGTGGGCAGCCTGATGCAGATCATGGTGCTGCGCTGGCTGCAAAAAACCGGCCACAAACCCATCATTCTCCTTGGCGGCGGAACCTCGCGTGTCGGTGACCCATCGGGTAAAGATGAATCGCGCAAGCTGCTGACCGCAGAAGATATCGAGGCAAATATGGCCTCTATCAAAAACGTGTTCGAGCCCTTCATCACCTTTGGCACCGGCCCAACCGATGCGACTTTGGTCAACAACGCCGAGTGGCTTGATGGATTGAATTACATCAATTTCCTGCGCGATTTTGGTAAATTTTTCTCCGTCAACCGCATGCTCACGCAAGACAGTGTGAAGCAGCGTTTGGAGCGTGAGCAAAATCTCAGCTTCCTCGAATTCAACTACATGATTTTGCAGGCATATGATTTCGTTGAGCTGCATAATCGTTATGGTTGCGCGCTGCAAATTGGCGGCTCCGACCAGTGGGGCAACATCGTGATGGGGATTGATTTAAATCGCCGCATCGATGGTGAGAAACGCTTCCAGCCGATGAAACTTGAAAAAATCGCGGGCGCGACGATGAAGGCGACCACCGTTCAACCGATGATTCAAACCAAGCGCGCCAACCAAAGCGACTATTCCACCGAGTCGTTCATGAACTACATGAATGAGGATGGCAGCCGCGATGTCTATGGCCTGACAACGCCACTGCTGACGACTTCTGCGGGCGCAAAAATGGGCAAGACCGCCAGTGGCGCAGTGTGGCTGAATGCCGACATGCTTTCGGCCTATGATTATTGGCAATATTGGCGCAACACGGAAGACGCCGATGTGGGCCGTTTCCTGCGCCTGTTCACCGACCTTCCAATAGAAGAAATTCAAAAACTTGAAGCGCTAAAAGGCGCGGATATCAACGAAGCCAAAAAGATTCTGGCAACGGAAGTGACCGCGCTTTTGCACGGCGAGCACGCCGCCAAACAAGCTGCCGACACCGCGAAAAAAACCTTTGAACAAGGCGGCGTTGGCGAGGATATCCCAGTGTTTGCAATCACGCTGGCTGACCTTGGTAAAGGCATCGCATCCTACGATTTATTGCTCCGCGCTGGGCTTGCCAGCTCTGGTGGCGACGCCAAACGCCTGATTCGTGGCGGCGGCGCGCGCGCAGCGGATAAAAAAATCGAGGACGAGAATGCCCTCATCACCCCACGTATGTTCGGCAAAGAATGCGAGCTTAAACTCTCCGCCGGCAAGAAAAAACACGTGCTGGTGAAGTTGAAATAGCTACGTAATTTTGCCGCGAGCGTTCTGCATTGCTCTGTACCTATCGACAATGTTTGCGGTTGGAGCAGCACCTTTAACCGATCCAGTTGCAGCCAGAGTAGTTCCGACACCTGCCGGAACATTTGCATATTCAGCTTTTCCGATCGACGGCGAAAGTTCGCCACCTGAAACCACACGTTTTCCAACCGTTGTGCCTTGGGTAGTTGCAGAACCTGCTACTGAGTCTGCTTTGCCAGTTCCTGGCTTTGCATCAGCCCTTGATTGAGCGTTACTTGCTCCGCTATCCATCGCTGATTGCCAATCATTAAATGCAGCTACAGGAGACATGTTAGTTGTGGCTGCGGAAATACTGTTGGCGAGCGACACCACAATATTATTGAAACGCCCCACCAACTCCACGAGTATAAACAGCAGAAAGATATTAAATATGCTGAAGGGTGGATCACTTGTTCCCCAGTCCCCCATATATTGCTGCCCATTTTTTGTAAATCGCCACCAATAGTCTTTAAGCAAAGAACCATTCGCAACATCCACCATAGGCGTCAGGCAGATAGGTCTTTCCAGAAGGCCATTAACGATGGTGCCCACCAGCCCTAGGAAAAATGCAAAAAATGCCATCAAAAATATAGGTTGCAGCGATGCGTTGACCAGTTGATTGAGCCATCCCTGAAACATGTCACGTGTACGTGAAAAGAGAATACAAGGGATAAAAATTGGCGCGACCGCAATCAAAATTGCACGCACAACGGCAGACATCAAAAACACCCAAAGCGCGCTCAGAAGTGCCTCGCCTAGCGATTTAAGGCTCATTAAAAGCACAAGAAAAACAAGTGGCCCGTACACACCCGTTGTGGCGATGGTCAAGAGCGTGACAACCATTTTCCCTGAAACGATTGTCGACACAAGATCGTCCATTGACGCCAAAGGTAAACTTGCCCCCTGACTGCCACACCCTGAGCCAGTCATTGCGCAGCCTATTTTGTTGAGTATCTCGTTAGTACCCTTATTGAAAAAATCATCGAGAAGTTTGTATATTTCATTTCCGCCATTGAGCGTCATCCCAACCACAGAAACCTTGGCTAACCGCACTGAAAAATCATATACGGATGCCTGCGCCGCACCGAACATAAATAATAGACCGTATATAAGAATATACAGAGCAATAACTTTTTGCATGATATCAGAAACGTTTCTGGAAACACTGCCAAACATATTCTCCGAAGCACTGGAAATAACGTTCAGAACATCAGATGTAACCGTTGAAATAATCGCCGTCTTATCAATATCAAATTCCGGCTGATTAGTGCAGGTTCCCATCGGCTTTATCGCCGCAGGCTCCTCATCATTTGCCTGCGCACCCGAAACAAAAACAAATGCAACCAAGACAAGCATCACCACTACCGCTATCCGACTGCGGCAATACGTCCATTTATCTGTGATGCCTTCCATTATCATTTCCATGTCCATCTTATTACGCAATTACATCTCGCGTTTTCGACAACTCTCTAATCTTTGCTGCCGCGCCTGACGCAGCACCACCACCTTCACCTGCAAGTAATTTCGGCTTATCTCCACCTCCCGTGCCTTGCCCTGATTTTTCTAACAAGCCAGACATCGTTGATAAATTGGTTGAAGCACTGGCAATGCCATTTGCCAATGCGATGACGATACTGTTCATACGACTGGCAAGCTCGGCTAAGATAAAAAATACGACAATGGCAAATATATCAATCGGGAATATATCGTCTTTTTTGTCCGTTGAGCTTACATTTCGTTGTGAACCTGTAGATGTCCATGCGCCACGATAGACTTTCCACTTTCCATTCCATTGCCCATTGGCATCTTTTTCTTTTACCTTAAATGCCCATTCATACACCGCAGAAGGAGAGCCTGGGTGCGCACGATTCTTGACCATACATACCGGAGCATCAACAATAGTTCCTATCACTCCCGTCAGAATGGAGGCAAAAAAAGCAAAAAACGCAAAGAGAAAGATGGGCTGAAGACATGAGCTCACCAACTGGTTTAACCAGCTCTGGAAATAGTGGCGCGTATGCTGGAATAATAGACAGGCAATAAAGAGCGGGGCAAGCCCAAACAGCAATGTTCGCACCACTTTAGACATGAGATACACCCACAACGCATTCATAATAGCGCTCATTATAGACATAAGACTGGCGGAAATGATGAAGAACAAAATGATGCCGTTCGGACCTGTTCTCCAAATCGTTGATATAATAACTATCGTTTTAGGGGAGATGATTTTTGAAACCAACTCATCCAAAGATGCAAGTGGGCCTGCACTTCCTCCCGACAATACTTGCCCGCCAAATATACTGCTGGTGACCACATTTAATATGTCGTCCATGCCATTTTCAAAGAAATTAAACATGAGCACATAAATCTGCGCTCCACCATTTAGCAACATGGCGACAATGACGAGCTTAACGAAGCGCGTAATGAAATCAAAAATTGTTATCTGCACCGCGCCAAACATAAACAACAAGCCATATATCAGAATATAAAGCGTCACCAGCAAGTTAATGGTTGGGTTAAGGCCTCGCGCCACATCTTGAAACATATTCGATGAAAGCCCCCCAAGTATGTCGGTAATTCTTGCTGCAACATCCGAAATAACTGTGGTGTCGTATTTGGTATCAATAAGATCGTTTTTAGTCGTATCATCGGAACATTTTTCTTCCACGGGGGCTGCAACCACATACTGCGGAAGCCCACATGTGAATGCAGCGCTCAAAAACACCAGAACAGTCAACGACCTCAGATACCTAGAAAGGAAGCTGTGCATTTCTATTTGCCTCCCCCCGAGAATTTTTGTTCTATACCGCTTATCATTCCCTTTATTTGTCTTTCAGCCGCTGACGGGGCAGAGCTAAAAATGCCTACCCTTGAACCACCAATTTCGCTTGCGATTGTCGGCATTTGGTCTATCAGCGATTTCAACAAATAAGTGATAACGATCAGTGCTACAAAATCCTGCAATAATTTTCGTATAATTCCCACGGTATTGGGGCCAAAATTGATGCTGGAAATACTCATCATGTTTACATCTGAGCTGACGCGCATGTTCGGATTAACGTGCGAGGGAATAGCGGGGGGCTGAATGCCGTCCTGCGTTTGCGCCGCCATATCTGCTGCCTGATTGGGGTCGCCGCTCATCAACCATGATGCGACAG
>RFOF01000063.1 GCA_009926845.1 Alphaproteobacteria bacterium | reverse complement strand
CTGACGCTGGCCAATCACCTCTCGCAAGGCAAAGGGGCGACCATTCGCCCCGAGTGGGGCGATCATTATTGGGCGGTTTTCCCCTTTGGTTATCCGTCCATTATCATGGCGTTCAAGTGGCTGACGGGGGATGTCTATAGCGCGTCTAAAATCGCTAATGGCCTGATGTTACTCGGCACCATTTTGCTGTATGCTCGCTGGTTGCGGTTGCCAGTTTTGGTTTGCTCGGCGCTTTTTCTGTCGCTCTGGGGGCTGGAAATCGCCAGTTTCACATGGTCGGAAAATGCCTTCTTTTTTGCGCACGCACTCGCGCTAAGTTGTCTGGGGCTTTATTTTGAAACGGGCAAAAAATCGATTCTCCTCGGCTTTTTTGCGGGTCTCGTTCTTGCCGCAACCACGCGCTATATCGGCGGGTTTTTACTCGCGGGTTATGGGCTGGCGTTGCTTTTGTGCTGGTTTTCTGTGCCGCGCGTGCGCTGGTTCTCTGCGGGGTTTGTGCTCGCGCTGGCAGGCGCTGTTTTTGCCGCCTACGTGCTCTACAACATCCAGATGACGGGTTACCCCACCGGCATGGGGCGCGACCGCGCACCCGAAACGCTGCCATTTTTGCTCACGCAATTTTCTGGCAAAATGTTCCAAAGTCTTTGGGTGGTTTTGCCGCCGCTTTTGCTTCTGTGGTTTGGAAGAGGCCGTGGCGGAATAATAAACTGGCATGCCTCTACGCCTATTCGTCTGCTGCTTGCTGTTGGCATTTCCTATTTGGTGATATTGCTGGCGCTGCGCCTGAACTCTCGCTTTGAGCAGTTTTCAGGGCGCATGCTCAGCCCCGGCATCCTGCTCATTGGTCTTGCGCTGCTCAAAACAGCCTATGATACATGGCAGGCAAACCCTGCTCGCGCCACGCGCATTCGCGCATTGTGGGCGCTGCTTTTTGTCATGAATGTTGGGCTGCTTTATGAAGACCTGCGCAATGATCCTTTTCCTGTTTCCTATCACAGCTATCAGCAAGGTATGGAGCGTTATCAAGAGCGTTATGGCAAACTGGCTGATGGCACCGTGATAATCACTGGTGGCTATCATAACGGCACGGTCAGCTGGAATTTTGTTTCGCCAGTACAGGGAGACCCGCGACTATTTTATGTGCTCTATGCCAATATTCCGTTGCCACTACAGGAATATAAGGATTTTTTAGCCACCCGCCGTTATCTTGGAAAGCCGCCACCTGCCTATGTTTTTGACTTCACCGAGTTTGACACTATACAATCTTTCGATGCGATGATAAAAAAGCGCAACGTTGACCCCGCGCTGGCGCAGTGGATGCGCAAAAACTTTAAAGCGAAGTCCCTTGTGCCCTGCCGCGATTGTTCATCTTTTAAATAACGACATTAATATGCAATTTCTTGGTGTGGTTTATAAAATGTTCCGACTGCAACCGGAGAGAGACTAATGGTATTGGGAGTTTTGACCTTAGGAACATTGGCCCTGCTTATTTTAGGCGCAGTCAAATTGCCATTTAAGTGGTTTAAATCTATTGCTGTAGGGATTTTTGCACTTTATGCTTTTTATGAGTTATGCATTGTGCCTGATGGAAGTGCAGGCGATGGCCTTCGAGGAGATTTGATTATTGGTTTCCCACTTCTAACGGTTTTAGGAATTACTTTTGGAATTCGCTCATATTTTCATAAACGTAAAATATCTAAGAAAGTTGAGTAAATGAGTAGCGCTATACTATCCGATACCACGCCATCCTCCGTCCGCGATTTTGTCACGCTGCTTAAGCCCGGCGTGATGAGCCTTGTCGTGTTCACCGGCGTGGCGGGCATGGTTGTTGCCCCTGGCTCGCTTCATCCGTTTCAACAGATCATGACGCTGATGTGCATCGCGATGGGTTCGGGCGCGGGCGCTGCGATGAATATGTGGTTTGACCGCGACATCGACGCCATCATGAAGCGCACGCAAAACCGCCCTGTGCCCGCTGGGCGCGTGGCGCCTGACGATGCGCTGGCCTTTGGCTTGTTCATGGCAGTGGCCTCGGTGATGCTCATGGGGCTGAGCACCAATTGGGTCTCGGCGGGCATTCTCGCTGCGGCCATTGCGTTTTATGTGCTAATCTACACTATGTGGCTCAAGCGCTCCACCCCCCAGAATATCGTGATTGGTGGCGCAGCCGGCGCATTCCCACCGATGATCGGTTGGGCAGCGGTCACAGGCGATGTTTCTCTGCAATCTGCACTTTTATTTGCCATTATTTTCCTGTGGACGCCGCCGCATTTTTGGGCGCTCGCGCTCTATAAATGTGGGGATTATGCCAAGGCGGGCGTGCCGATGATGCCGGTGGTGGCGGGGCAAAAATCCACCAAAAACCAGATGATTTTTTACACATGGCTGCTGCTGGCCGCCACGCTCGCGCTGCCTGCGCTGGGCATGACGGGGATGGTTTACGGCGTTTCTGCTGCTGTGCTGGGTGTTTTGTTTTTGTTTCATGTCTATAAAACTCGCAGCGACGAAACCGAAAAATGGCCGCGCAAAACCTTTGGCTATTCTATTTTATATCTGTTCGCGCTGTTTACAGCGTTGATGCTTGATAGCGTGTTATGATCGAATCCATCCACGCGCTACACAACGCCTCACTCACCGCCGTCACGTTGATGGGCGCAAGTTTCGTTCTCGGTGCGGCCTCGGTCATTGCGGCGCTGGTGTTTTTAGAGCGCGTGCGCCGTGGATTGAAGGAATAGAGTGGGATTGTTGTCATCCCGAGCCTAGTCGAGGGATCTTAAGATTCCTCCGTGCGGCTAGCGCCTTAGTCGGAATGACAGTATAGTTAGACAGTAAGGAATAGAGCCATGCCCTATAATGACCAACACCGCCGCCAAAAACGCAAAAACATCGCCGTGGCCCTCTCTCTTCTGGCGCTCATCGGCCTGCTCTACGCCATCACGCTGGTGCGGATGGGTGGCTGATTAGCCCTCACCCAACCCTCTCCCAGAGGGAGAGGGCTTTGAGCGCCTTCCCCCACTGGGGGAAGGGCGGCGACAGCCGGGATGAGGGCTTAAGTACCCCCCCCTTTTTAACCTTGTCATTCCAGCTTTCGCTGGAATGACAAATTCAATGCATTGAAAAACAACAATAAAACCAGAATATGACACAGCTGTCACAATCCCCCGTGCGCGCTGTCACGCAAATTTAACAAAACGAGCCTAGCCTAGATGGCCCGCCTGTGGCATGATAACCCTATGAAATAAGGCAAACCGCCTGAGGGGCAGGAGATGACGATGGCTGATGAAAAAATAACCCCAACATTTTTAACAGAACGGCAAATCTGGTGTGATGACCAAGGCAATGGTCAGCTTCAGGTGATGAAGGATTATGGCACGAAGGCAGGGATGAGCGATCTGGCCGTCGTACTTGGTGGCGCTGTGTCGAGCACCGATAAAGCTAACGATGGCCAACGTAGTGGCTATCTTTGGTCGGCTTCTTCCATCGGGGCTGGAAATGTTCGCACCGTCAATAGCCTCGGCGTCCAGAGCTCTTATGTACCGATCAGGCGTGATGATGGTGCGCGCCCCGCTTTGCCATCATCGGTGGCATCTACAATCAAGGCGAGCGAAGCGAAGCCTTCGCGAAAAATTTTGGGGGAGGCCAATACAGAAATAGAAATTGTCGAATATGGCGAATATCCGCAGAGCATCGCGCCCGAAGCAGTGAGTGTGGATTTGGAAAAGGCGTTTAAAGAACGAAAATTACAAAAAACAGGCAAAAAATACACGTTTGATGGTGAGAAAAGTGATGCCTATGACAAGCCATTTAAATCCGATGAGCATGTTGAATATCAGCATAACGGCAAAAAGTACATTCGCGTAGAGGCAAGGCCTTGTGATGACGATTCTGTATTATCAAATGGTAAGAAGCTAAAAGCGGGCGAGCCATGCTGGGTAGAAGTGCAGCCCATCGAGTGGTTGAAAGACCCAACTGGAGTGATGGTAGCAAGGCAGGCGCTCTTTTCAGGCGTGCAGTTTGATACCAATGAAAAATATGATGGCAAGTTTGAGAACACCGCGATGTATCGCTATCTGCAGGATCATTTTGCAAAAGAGATGGTAGCAAAAGCCATTCCAGTTGCAACAATTCAGGTAAAAGAAGAAAAGCCAGCAGCAACGCCACCAGCAGACAAAGCAGCAGCAGACAACGCAGCAGAAGATAAAAAGAAAAAAGACGCAGACAAAGGCTTCTTTGAAAAAGATGGCATGATGGGTGGGCTAATCGCTGGCGCGATTGCGCTGGTGGTGGGCATGTTCACGCAGCTGGGCGTTATCGGCACATTGCTTCTGGCCGCCGTGGCCGGTGTGGCTGCCTTTGCCTTCACTGGTGGCAGCTTTGGCGGCGGGGAGAGCAAAAAGCCAGGCGCAAATCCGGGGGGAGAGAATAAACCAGAAAAAGGGCAGGGGAAAGTCAAGGAGCTATCCGCAGACACGTTGACCGCGGTGAAGGAGCAATTTGTCAAGGCAGATGTTAAGCTTCAACGAGATATGACTTCGGCAGAGATACGAGAGCTTGCGGGGAAAGATGGTATTTTGCAAGCGGAGGAAATTAGAAACGGCGCAGAGAAATACAAGGTCAAAGAAGCTGTTGTTCCTGATATTTCTAGAATTCAAGTCAACTTGAAAGCAGCTAACCAAGAAAAAGGAATTGTTCTGAAATAAAGAACTGGATTCCCGCCTGCGCGGGAATGACAAAACTGGATTATTTTTCACATCGATGCTACACCAGCGCGATGGAACACCCAAAAAATTCAAATAAAAAAATCGCTCTCAATCTCGCTGCGCTGTCGCTGGGGATGTTTTTGCTTGCCTATGCGTCGGTGCCGCTCTATCGGCTTTTTTGTGAGCAGACGGGCTATGGTGGCACAACGCAAACCGCGTCTAAAAACGTCGGTAAAGTGTTCGACCGCGAAATAACGGTGACGTTCAATGCGGATATTGACCCCGGGCTCGCGTGGTCGTTTGCCCCCTCGCAAAAATCGATGAAGGTGAAGGTGGGCGAGTCTAGCCTTGCTTTTTACCGTGCAAAAAATCTGACCAAAAGCGCGATTAAAGGGCATGCCACCTACAATGTGGTGCCGTTTTCTGCGGGCTCGTATTTTGTCAAAGTGGAGTGTTTTTGCTTCAAGGAACAAACGCTCGCTGCCGGGCAGGAGGTGGATATGCCCGTGTCATTTTACATCGACCCTGCCATCATGAATGACCCTGAAATGAAAAATCTCAAAACAATTACATTGTCATACACATTTTTTCCGCTAAAAACGAAGTAGTTATAATTTAAGGAGCTCCGCATGTCCGATAATCATCAAGATCATCCCTTTCACCTTGTGAACCCAAGCCCATGGCCAGCGGTGGGCGCGCTTGCGCTGCTGCTATTCACCTTTGGTCTTGCCATGTTCATGCACCAGAAAACCGGTGGCGCGATTGTGGCGACAGTTGGTTTCGCCCTGATACTCTATACGATGTTTGGCTGGTGGCGCGATGTGGTCAAAGAAGCGCGTGAAGACAAGGCGCACACGGGTGCGGTGTCGCGTGGCCTGCGTGCGGGTATGGCGCTTTTCATCGTGTCAGAAGTGATGTTCTTTGCTGCGTTCTTCTGGGCGTTCTTCAGCTCCAGCACGCTGCCCAAATTGCCACTGGAAGATGTGTGGGCGATCGCGCCGGGCGTTTGGCCGCCTAAAGGCATCCACACGTTTGACCCATGGCACTTGCCATTCCTCAACACGCTGATTCTCCTGCTCTCGGGCACGACCGTGACCTGGGCGCATTATGCGATTTTAAAAGGCGACCAGAAAAACACCATTAAAGCCCTGTGGATGACGGTGCTGCTCGGTGTCCTGTTTACCTGCTGCCAAGCCTATGAATATTCACACGCAGCGTTTGGCTTTAAAGATGGCATCTATGCCTCCACCTTCTATATGGCCACTGGCTTCCACGGCTTCCACGTTCTGGTTGGAACGCTGTTCCTCGCCGTGTGCCTGACCCGCGCCTATAAAGGCCATTTCGTCCCTAACCAACATCTGGGTTTTGAATTTGCCGCTTGGTATTGGCATTTCGTCGATGTGGTCTGGCTGTTCCTCTATGTGTTCGTCTATGGCGACATGGCCAACAAGCTGATGCCAGCCTTCACCAGCATTTTCACCGGAACGAACATCACGATTGCCTTCGGCCTGTCGCTGGTGGGCATGGTGTTTGTCGGCGCACGTGTGCTGAAAAATGGTGGCTTACCTAAGGTAGCGCATTGATTTGCTGAAGAAATATCGCGCCGTTTCTATCATCTGCCAAATGTGACAATAGCTATTTTTTATGGTGCGCGGCACAGCAACGGGAGGAAGGGCTAGCCTTTTCTCACACCCACCAGGAATTTATCCACTTCTGAGCGCAGTGTTTCCGCCTGACGGGAAAGCTCGGAGGTTGCGCCCATCATCTCATTGGCAGCAACGCCAGATTCAGTTGAGCTAGCCGATACTTCCGCTGCATCATGCGCGATGGTTTCGGTGCCTTTTGCGGCTTGTTGCACGTTGCTGGCGATGTCCTGCGTGGCAACGCCCTGTTCTTCCACAGCGGCTGCGATGGTGGTGGAGATGTGGCTGATCTCATTGATGGTGCCACCGATGCGTTTGATGGCGCTCACCGTGTCACCCGTTGCGCTTTGGATTGAGTCAATATATTGCCCGATCTGCTCGGTTGCTTTGGTGGTTTGACCCGCAAGGTTTTTGACTTCGCTTGCTACCACCGCAAAGCCTTTGCCCGCTTCGCCAGCGCGCGCCGCTTCGATGGTGGCGTTCAGTGCCAGAAGGTTGATTTGCGCGGCAATGGAGTTAATCATCTCGATGACTTCGCCGATGCGTTGCGCAGCTTCCGTCAGGCTCTGCACGGTGACATCGGCATTTTGTGCTTCTTGCACGGCGTTGGCCGCGATGGTGGTTGAACGCGCCACTTGTTGGCTGATCTCGTTGACCGCAGAGGAGAGCTGGGTTGTTGCCCCTGCCACCATCTGCACGTTGCGCGAGGTGCTGCCGATTTCATTGGTCAGTTTCTGCAGCTTTTTGTTGTTGTTGTCGCTGATGCCAGCCACGCTGCGCGAGGTTGCGTCCATTTCAGCAGCGGCCGCTGCCACAATATCCACCACGCTCTTGACGTTGGCTTCAAAGGTGCTTGCCATATCATGCAGCGCTTTTTTGCGGTCTTCTTCCGCGCGTTGCTTGAGTTTTTCCTGCTCGGCTTCCATTTGTTTCATGGCTTGGCCATTTTCTTTGAAGACCTGTAGAGCGCCCGCCATTGAGCCAATCTCGTCTTTGCGCGAGAGCGAGGGGATGTCTGTCGTTAAATCGCCATCTGCCACCTGACGCATTGCTGCGGTGATTTTCGAAATGGCATTGGTTATGCTGCGGGCAAAGAATACGCCAAGCGCAGCAATCACGGCGACAATAGCCAGCGCGATCATAACAAAATTGTTTCTCGCGTTTACTACATATTCATACACTTCATCGCGCGACATTTCAAAGGTGAGGGCATATTTATGGCCATCGAATTCATAGGGCGTATAGGATTTCACTACGGGGATACCGGTTTTGCCGGTGACATCAAGATCGATCCCGCTTTTGCCTTGCAGTGCGAGCTTGGCCTCAATGGTTTCGTCTTTTTCTTTCAATGTGGTGGGCTCTTTAGCAAAGCGCGCATCGTTGCGCAGCAGGCCATCTGCCCCCACAAAGTGAACAACACCTGTTTTGCCTAAATTTTCTTCGTTGGAGAAAATTTTGCTGATGTCGCCGATGGGGAGTTGATAGATGAATGCGCCAGCATATTTACCGGTTTCGTCTTGTATGGGGCGGCCAATGAAGCCCGCGGGGATGTTGTTGCTGGGCGGATAGGGTGCGTAATCAGAGGATGAAACTTCTTCTGCGCTTTTTTGCGCCATGATGTTGCGATAGACTTTGGCAACATCGCTGTCTTTCCATTCGCCATGCAGAAGATTGGTGGCAAAATCAAGTTCTTTAAATACCGTGTAGACCACGTTGCCTTCGGCATCGACGATGAAAATATCGTAGTAGCCATGTTCTTGCAGGAACTCGTGGAGGTATGGGTGATGCTCAGCGTGGAGTTTGCCATAGGTGGTGTTGTCACCTTCGGCCACATCCATCATATCTTTTTTGCCCGCCTCATTGGGGTTTTTGGTGATGTATTGTGTTTGCAGATAATTTTTGGCGTCAGGAATTTGTTTGTAGGCAGCGGAGAATTCATTCAGCATTTTGAGCACGTGGGGGTTATCCGCCATCGAATGCACATCGCCGACCACGCGCTTCATGAAGTTATCAAGCTCCGCTTTCTTGCCATCCAGCGTCACTTTCATGTCCTGCGTGATGCCATCTTCTGCTTGAATGGTCAACTCGCGCACGGCTCCAACACTCAGCGCACCAGCGGTAACCAGCGTTGCCAGCGTGATGGCTAAAGGGATTTTTTTAGAAAGGGTGAGGTTGAGGGTCATATGCACATCCTGTGACAACGGTTAAAGGCAATTTTGGCGAGTTTGATTTTATTCTTATTACAACACTATAGGAACGCTGCTTAAAAAAGCGTTAACGGTGCGAAGAAATTTAGCTTAAATTGAGGGGCGATTTTTAGCTCGCCATATATGCGGGCAGCCACGCTTCGTTTGCGGCTTTTAGCTCGCTGACGGGAAGTGAAAATTGTCCCAAAATGGCAAGCGCATCGCCGCCGGTTGTGCCAATTTGTGTCAGCGGAATGCCTGTGGCTTTCGCACTTGCCGCAAATGCATCCGCGTCCGGCACGCAGACCACATAGCGCGCTTGGTCTTCGCCGAACCAGAATGCAATGTCATCCCGATCGTAGTCGAGGGATCTAAGATCTTTCGACTTCGCTTCGCTTCGCTCAAGATGACAACCAATGCCATGTCTATACGTCATCTCCGCCAGTGCGACGAGCAGGCCGCCGTCGGAAATGTCGTGGCAGGCGGTGATAGCGCCAGATTGAATGTGTGCGCGGACGAAGTCGCCATGTTTGCGCTCTGTGGCGAGGTCAACCGGCGGCGGCGCGCCTTCTTCACTGCCGATGATTTCGCGAAGGTAAATCGATGCGCCGAGATGACCGCGCGTTTCACCCACTACAAAAATAAATTGCCCTGCCTTGCTAAAGGCATTGCCGATGCATTTGGAAACGTCTTTTAAAATGCCAACACCGCCGATGGCAGGGGTGGGTTGAACGCCAACACCGTTGGTTTCATTGTAGAGCGACACGTTGCCGGAAATAATCGGGTAGTCGAGCGCGATGCAGGCCTGCGCCATACCATCCAAACACCCGACAATTTGCCCCATGATCTCGGGTTTTTGTGGGTTGCCGAAGTTGAGGCAATTGGTAATCGCCAGCGGCAATGCGCCAACGGATGTGATGTTGCGCCATGTTTCGGCAACGGCTTGTTTGCCGCCGAGGGTGGGGTCGGCGTAGCAATAGCGCGGAGTGCAATCGGTGGAAATCGCCAGCGCTTTTTGTGTTCCCTGAACGCGCACAACGGCTGCGTCGCCGCCGGGGCGAGCCACCGTGTCATTGCCCACCATGTGGTCATATTGCTCGTATATCCAGCGCTTGCTGGCAAGGTCGGGAGATGAGATTAGAGTTAAGAGTGCTGAGTCTAGAGTTCGGTGTTGCGCAATTTTTTCTTTCGTCTGAACTTTGAACTCCGCACTCTGAACTCTAATCTCATATGGGCGATCATACACCGGCGCGTCGGTGGAGACGGGGGCGATGGGCATATCGGCGACGACTTCGCCATGCCATGTCAGCACGATGTTGCCGGTGTTGGTGATGGTGCCGATGACGGCAAAATCCAATTCCCATTTTTCGAAGATTTTGCGCGCGAGGTCTTGTTTTTCGGGCTTTAAAATCATCAGCATGCGCTCTTGGCTTTCGCTCAGCATAATTTCATACGGCGTCATGCCCACTTCGCGCATCGGCACCTGATCGAGGTTTAGCTCAATGCCGCATTCGCCTTTGCCCGCCATTTCGAGCGAGCTGGAGGTCAGGCCCGCCGCGCCCATGTCTTGAATGGCGATGATGGCGTCTTCTTGCATCAGCTCAAGGCAG
>RFOF01000062.1 GCA_009926845.1 Alphaproteobacteria bacterium | reverse complement strand
TCGAGCGTGACGGTGCCGGCGTCGTAGGCGGCCTGGACCGCCTCCACCTGCCGCTCGGCCGCCACCCGCCGGTTGAAGTTGGTCTGCGACAGGGCGAAGTTGGTGTCCACGTTGCGCACGGCCTCGACGAGGGCGTGGGAAACCTCGAGTTCCTCGTCCTGGAGCCGGGCCCGCTCCCGGGCCAGCTGCAACTGGAAATTGCGCACGGTCGACAGTTCCCGGCGGAAGCCGAGCGGCATGAGGAACTGCGCCTGGGCCTGCCACTCCTGGAACTGTCCGCTCATCAACGTCGAGTAGGCGTTGGTGTTCTCGAACGAGATGGCATTGGGGTTCGCGCGGGTCGGGGTCGGGACCGGATAACCCGTGCCGCCGAAGAGGTTCTCGCCGACGCCGAGGAACCGCCACCGGCCGCCGACGTCGAGTCGGGGCAGGAGCAGGTTCTTCGCCGCCGTGAGTTCGAGTTCCTTCTGCTTGATGAACCACTTCTGCCGCCGCAACTCGGCCGACCGCGACAGGGCCTCCACGAGCGACTGCTGCCAGTCGAACGAGATGCGGGCCGTCGTCGGCTCGTCGGACGGGCGGATCAGGCGGCCGTCGCTCGCCGAGATGCCCATCATGTAGCGCAGCCGGTTCTCGCACCGGTAGACGTCGGTGAGTGCCTGCTCCACCTCGCTGCGGAAGAAGAAGTATTGCTCCCGGGCCTGGGCCTCCTTGTCGGCTTCACCGCCCCGCGACTGCTCGACGTACAGCGCGTGCACCTTGCGCCAGGCCTCGAGCGAACTGTCGCGGCCGACCTTGCGCGCCTCGAGATTCCGGTAGGCGAAGTACAGTTCCCAGTACGACTGCTCGGTGTCGCTGACGAGATTCCGCACGCCCGCCTCGAAGTCGGCGAGCGAAATGTCGGCGTTGATCCGGGCGAGCAGCACGCCGCGGAAGTTGGGCCGGCCGAGGAAGTTGTCGAACGAGTCGGGACCGGCGATCCGGTTGTAGGTCACGCCGGCACCCTGGAGCAGCGGCTGGCTGAATGTGAAGTCGGAACAGCGGATCGACGTTCTGCGGCCGGTTGCCGTTCTGCCAGGTCGAACTCGCCGACAGCTGGGCATCGAACGCGGCCAGCGCGCTCTCCACGCCGCGGAAGGGATCGGTCTCGGTGATCGCCGGGTCGTAGACGCTCGGCGTGAGGGCCGGCGACGTGAGCAGCGACACCGGCGGCTCGCCGGTCTGCGGCCGTGGGCCGCCGAAGCTCGCGAACCGGCCACCCAGGTTCCGCAGCACCTTGCCGTTTTCAGCGGTGTGCAGGTAGATGCCGTTCAAATAATAACGGGTTTCTTCAGTGGAAATGGCAAAGCTTGGCTTTTCGATGAGCGCGAGGCACTCAGCGGCTTTCAGAGTGAAATTATGTGGTAATTCGCCCTCGGCCATCACCGGGAATTCGTCAATCGGCAGGCAGGCGAGCGAGAAGCGCGACTGGCCAGCGCGGATGGAAACCTTGTTGCCATCTTCGCTCTGGGTCATTTCAATTTGCGAGCCATCGGGGAGCTTGCGCACGATGTCATAGAACGTGTGGGCGGGAACGGTGGTCGAGCCGGGTTTGCTCACGCTGGCGGTGGCGGATTCGACGATCGCGATGTCCATATCGGTGGCGGTCAGCGACACGCTGTCGCCCTTGGCGTCGATCTTTACGTTGGAGAGAACCGCGATGGTGCCGCGTTTTTCAACGACAGACTGCACATGGCCAAGGCTTTTGAGGAGATGAGCACGTTCAATAGTAAATTGCATAGGTTTTTCCGGCGCTTATGATTAATACCACAAGCACTATAGCAGGGGAAAAACAAGAGGCAAATAGTTTATCGCGTGGGGCTGACCGTATCACGCGAATAAGTAACTGCTTCTGGATAGTGCGTACGAGCGCCACCCCCAGCAAGATTCATTTTTTCTGCACTCGCTTTAATGTTATCAAGCGCACCTGCCTCTTCTAACGCACTTGCCGGAATAGCTATATTGACTTTGCCATCATCTTCTAACGTAACCACATTCAAATTTACTGCGCCCAGCGCATCACTCAAAACCATGTAAAGCAAACCGGTGTTAGCCTCGTGTTTTTTTTCTGTGGCAAAAGAGTAAAAACGATCCTTGTCAGAAGTTTCAGGAACATGCACGACATTCAGTGGCCCAAGCCGCAAAATCTGGCCAAGCTCTTGAGCTATTTTTTGTGGCTTCATCGGCTCAGTCAAATGTGGCGGTGGATATTTCCTGCAATATTCTTCGATTTCCACCAATTTCTGCTCGGTAAGTTTTTCAGAATCTATCACGAGAAGAGAGAACGGACCTTGGAGTGGTACAACACTACCTATATCTCCGACAGCGGCGCAAAAATGCGTCAATAGCGGGGCATTTGGCTTCGAAATTGATGTCCAGAATTTTCCTACTGCCGCCCGCGTGTTTTTATTTAATTCTGACAACAACGCGGAGAGGAAAGTCCAATCTTCTGCCTTTTTTGGCGTATAAAATGACCTGCTAAACGCCTCCGCAAGTCTCTCGGCTTTATGATCATCCGTTGAATCCATATATTCCTGCTCAAAAAATCATATTTATAAAAAAGCGACTGAGTTTCCCCAGCCGCTTTTTTGTTTTATGTCATCCCGCACTTGTTGCGGGATCCGGAATAAATTTTAGCCAGACCCCGCAACAAGTGCGGGGTGACAGGTTAAGCCGCTTCTTTGAGGGCAGCAGCTGCGGCAACTTTGGCGCGTAGGAGCTTCATCAAACGGTCGGTCGCGGCTTTGTGGTCGGTGCCTTCGGCTGCGGCCAGTTCGCCCACGAGGCGGGCAAGCGCGGATTCATAGATCATGCGTTCGCTGTAGGAGCGTTCGGACTGATCGACGTTCTGGTGCAGGTCACGAACCACTTCGGCCACCGCGATAACGCAGCCGGAGTTGATCTTCGTTTCATATTCCTGCGCACGACGGCTCCACATGCCACGACTGATTTTTGCGCGGCTTTTGAGCGTGACGAACACTTTTTTCATCTGATCCGCACCCGAAATTGGACGCAGGCCAGCTGCGGCCGCACGGTGCATCGGCACGCGCAGGGTCATCTTGTCTTTTTCGAACGAGATAACGAGCATACGCAGCTCGATATCGCCGATCATCTGGGTTTCTTCGGCCATGATTTTGCCAACGCCGTGCGTTGGGTAGACCACATAGTTGCCCACTTTATATTGGGTCTTTGGATTTTGAGCGATCGGCGCTGCTTTCACATTGCGGTTAGCAGGCAGAGTTTTTGCCATAGGAGCAGTCGTTTTGACCGCTATTTTAGCTACTACAGGTTTGCTCGGCATTTTCTGAGCTACTTTCTTTGTGGGCTTTTTAGCCACTGACACTGGTTTAGCCGCAACTTTTGCTACTGGCTTTTTGGCGACCATCTTAGGCGCTGGCTTTTTCACTGCTTTTTTAACCACAGCTTTAGCAACCGGCTTTTTTACAGCTTTTTTTACTGCAACTTTGGCCACAGGCTTCTTAGCGGCAACTTTTTTAGCTGCTGGCTTTTTAGTCACTGTTTTTTTCACGGCTTTGGATGTCGATTTAGGTGCTGATTTTTTTACAGCTACTTTTTTTGCAGTGTTTTTTGACATGTGCATTCCTTAACTCAAAGATGGTTACAGTGAACTTCGGATCAAAAACTACATTTAGTGGTTTGCGAGGGTGCGAGATACCATTAAACGTGAGCTTCCTTAAAAACGAAAGTGAATATAGCACGTCATTAACGAAAAAGAAAGGAATAAGTTGGTATAAATATGCACTGGACATATTATAAGGAGTCCCAGCTATGCCCTCTTCCCGCGAGAATGTAAAAATAATGAATAATAACAATGAGATAAATGAGCTTCGCGACGAGCTCGCCCTGCTCACCGCCTATTCAACCGACGCGGTCTACCGCCTGCGCTATGACACCATGGACTATGACTATATCAGCCCATCCATCCGCCGCCTGCTGGGCTATAACGCTGCCGAGCTCAAAAAAATCGGCATCCGCTCCCTTATTATAGAGACCCGCATTGTCGCCGATTCCATGCGCACCGTCACCTCGATGATCCCGCTGGAAGATGCACGCAAGCGCGGCGAGGTCAGCAAGTGGCAGGCGGATTATCTGATGAAAACCAAAGACGGCAAAAAAATCTGGGTGTCGGACATTTCCTATCCGTGGTTTGACGATGCGGGCACCATCATCGGCTCCATCGGATCCTTACGCGATATAACCGACCGCGTCGCCGCTGAAACTGAGGCCAAAGAGGAAATCGCGCGCATGGCCAGCACGGATCTACTCACCGGCCTTGCCAGCCGCGGCATGTTCTTTTCGCGCCTCGAAGACGAAATGCGCCGCATCAAACGCAACCGCGAAGAGCTTTCCGTGTTGCTCATCGACATGGATTATTTCAAGAACATCAACAATAACTATGGGCAGGACGTGGGCGACCAAGTGCTTTGCGGCGTGGCAAAAATCATTCGCTCATGCCTTCGCGAGACCGATTTAAGCGCCCGCATCGGCGGTGAGGAATTTGGGGTTATTCTGCCGGAAACGCCTGCCAGCGGCGCGTTCTGGGTGGCCGAGCGCATCCGTTCGTCCGTGGCCAGCGAAACTTTTGCCCTTGGCGATGAAAATCATCTGTTCGGCTGCACCGTGTCCATCGGCATTGCGTCTGCGAATATGAGCTCGGAAATCGATGCGGGCGAGCTGTATAAAATGGCCGACCAACGCCTCTACATCGCCAAACACACCGGCCGCAACCAAGTGTCGATGGACGAACTGGCGGAAATGCATTAGGAGTGTGCAATGATAGCAATTAGACCATTTACACCGTTAATAACCAACCATAATGTCGATATCGAAAATAATTCGGTTACGCTGGTGATGTCGAATATTTCGGAAGAGGTTATCCAGAGCATAGTGGACGCAATCAGCAACCAACGTCAGAGCTTGAAGCAAGCGAAATTTGACACGACCATCACCACAACCATTGAAAAGGATAAAAATATTCTAGAAATCACTTTTCAAGATCAAAGCATCATGCATCTTGCATGTGCCGTTGGTACATTCATGGCAAATCAAATCAAACAAACAGAATTTCCGGGCAATAATGTGCTGTATGCTTCTACAAAAACCATAAGAGAAGTTCTTTCTAAAATTGCCGAACATCCAAAAATAAGAAACATACCACTCAATAAAATAAAAATGGACAAACTGATGGCAGGCACTATGGAAATGTCGCACTTTTCTATGTAGTAAATAATTATAGGCAGAGAAATAGATTTAATGACCACCAAAAAACCACAAAAAATAAAAAAACCCACGCGCGCGCAGGCGGAAGATGCCGTTCGCACATTGATTCGCTGGGCGGGGGATGACCCAACTCGCGAAGGCCTGCTCGATACGCCAAAGCGCGTGGTGAAATCCTATGAGGAGTTTTTCGCGGGCTATGATGTTGCGCCCGAGAGCATCCTTTCGCGCACGTTCAAAGACGTGCAGGGCTATGACGAGATGATCGTGCTGCGCGACATCAATTTCCACTCGCACTGCGAACACCACATGGTGCCGTTCACTGGCCATGTGCATATCGCCTATATCCCCACCTCGCGGGTGCTGGGCATCAGCAAACTGGCGCGGCTGGTGGATGTGTATGCCAAGCGTTTGCAGGTGCAAGAAGCGCTGACCGCGCAAATCGCGCACACGCTGCAAAACGTGCTAAAGCCCAAGGGTGTCGCGGTGGTGGTTGAGGCCACGCACATGTGCATGACCACGCGCGGTGTGCACAAACCCGGAACGATTATGCAGACCAGCCAGCTGCTCGGCCTGTTCCGCAGCGACTCGCGCACGCGTCAGGAATTTTTCAGCCTGCTGAAGCAGAAGTGATATGAGAGTTTTTATTGTCATCCCGAGTAAGCGCAGCGCACCGAGGGATCTTAAAGATTCCTCGACTACGCTCGGAATGACACTATGACCGCAGCAACAGAAAAACTCACCGCCCATTCCATCGAACTTCTAGCAAAGCTCGTGAGCTTCGACAGCGTCAGCCGCAATTCGAATTTGCCGGTCATTGAGTGGATAGAATCTTACCTGAGTGAACATGGTGTCGCGTTTGAACGCGCCCCCTCGCCCGATGGAAAAAAGAGCAACCTGCTCGCGCGCATCGGCCCGCTGGCAGCGGGGGGCATTGTTTTATCAGGTCACACAGACGTCGTGCCCATTGATGGCCAAGTGTGGGACACACCGCCTTTTACGCTGACGGAAAAAGACGGAAAATTGTTCGGGCGCGGCGCGGCCGACATGAAAGCGTTCATCGCCGTGTGCCTTGCGCTGGTGCCGCATTTTAAGGCAGCCCTCACCCCGTCCCTCTCCCAGAGGGAGAGGGTGATTAAACCGATTTATTTAGCATTTTCATATGATGAAGAAATCGGCTGCCTTGGCGCGCCGGTTCTGCTCGCGCATATGATGAAAACTATCCCACTGCCCGAGTTCGTCATCATTGGCGAGCCAACGCTGATGCAGGTGGTGACCGCGCATAAGGGCGTGTTGTCATTCGAGACGATTGTGCATGGGTTGGAGGCACATTCGAGCAGGCCAGACCTTGGCATCAACGCGGTGCACATCGCCTGCGACCTTGTGCATTTCCTCAGCCAAATGGGCAAAGAAGTGCGCGAAAATGGCAAGCTTGATGAGCGTTTTACACCGCCCTATTCCACCGTTCATGTCGGCGTTATCGAGGGTGGAACCGCGAGAAACATCATCGCTAAAGAGTGTCGCTTCGTGTGGGAAATTCGCCCGCTCCCCGGCGAAAATGCGGATATTTTGGTAGCGCGTTTCAAAGCCTACTGCGCGACATTCGACACCGAAATTTCCACCCGCCCCATGTCGCGCATGACCGGCGTCACCCTGCCGCAAAAAGGCGAAAAAGCCTGCCAACACGTGATGCACTGCGCGAACACCAACCAGCAACTCGCCGTCTCCTTTGGCACCGAGGCGGGCGTGTTCCAAGACAACGGCATCCCCGCCATCATCTGCGGCCCGGGCAGCATCGAACAGGCGCACAAGCCCAATGAATGGATTGAGATTTCACAGATTGGTGAATGTGTGGAGTTCCTACTCCGCCTAGTAGATGACAGATGACGGATGGCGGATGACAAGAAAGAAGAAACGTTATACACTTCGTCATCCGTAATCCGTAATCCGTTATCCGAATGTACGCAGCCACCACACACCGCATTAAAGTGACCGTGATTCCGGCCTATCTGGAGTCGCAATCCTCGCCGGCGGAAAATCATTATGTCTGGGCCTACACCATCCACCTTGAGAATATGGGCGAGCGCACGGTGCAGCTGCAAAACCGCTATTGGAAGATCACCGACGCGGCAGGCAACGTTCAGGAAGTGCGTGGCGCGGGCGTGGTCGGCGAGCAACCGGTGCTCAAACCAGGCGATGTGTTCAACTATACCAGCGGCGCAGCGCTGCACACCCCCTCTGGCATCATGACCGGAAATTATGAGATGTCCACCCCCGATGGGGAGCACTTTCTCATTGATATTCCTACATTTTCCCTCGATAGCGCCGAACAAATTCAGCGACCTAACTGAGTTTTTTGTTGATTTATTTTTTTTAATCTTTATGGTGATTGTGATATCTCACATTAACTCCCAATGAGGATAACAAAATGTCCCTACACGGTATAGGAAATAATTTAGTGGCAATGGAAAGAGCAGCTCCAAATGATATGATTGATATTATTCTGCCGAATATCCCAGAAGCCCAACAAATTCACCTTGCAGCTTCTTATACTGCAAAAGAAGCAAGGGCTGGCGGCAGCTTTTTTACTCACGGTCAAGAATTCGGAATAGAAACAGTTCCCGAAAATAGGGACGCGATGCTTGACGCAATAAGAAAAGCCGTTGAGCTTGTATCATCCGGCCAATTTACCGACGCCTATAGAGCAGAGCACATGTCACAGGCGATTCGAAATCGGGAAGCGGTCGAATTCAGGCAAGCGCATGACAGGCAAGCGGCTGCGACCTCATGGAAGCCCGGACTTTGATAGTATCTATTTATCACTAACAAAAAAACCCCACCCGAGTCGCTCCGGTGGGGTTTTTTGTGTTTTTATTTTGTCATTCCGACCGACCACAGGGAGTGGAGGAATCTTAGATCCCTCGGCAAGCTCGGGATGACAATGAAACAGCGTGGATTCGCAGAATGACAAAAAGTTAGACTCTCCCGCCGCGATTGCGTATAATGAGCGCATATAAGGGGAATCGCGTCCATGGCTGAACAAGGTGGTGATATTGGTGCACGGCTATTTGCCTCAGGGCAGCTAGGAGGCCCCAAAGGGGCGGCCGATGATTCGGTCAACAACAAGGATGCCCTGCAGGCGATATTCGAAGCCTCTGACAAGACTGCAACTTATTATCTAGCCAAAATTGGTGGCCTACCCGTCAACCTTTCTGGTGTCGGCTCCACCTCTGCTCTTGCTCAGTTTGAAAGTGAGGGCCTTAGTGGCAAAATGCTCCCCAGCATGTTCCAAAATCTGGGAACGCAGGGCGGATTTCTCGCCAAACTCATGCATGATATTTTCGTTAAAAACCGCGAGATAACCGACCACACCACCGGCGTGGGCGGAGATGCCAGCGGTAGCGGTGGCTCTGGTGGTGGTGGAGATGGCGGCGGCGGTGGTGGGGACTGGGGCAGCGGCGGCAGCATCAGCCATTTCGATGGCGGTGGCGCCGATTATGTGCCAGTGACGGTCAGCGCACTTCCCACCGGCGGCGATCGTTTTGACTGGGGCGAAGCTATCCAGCCCATCGGCGGCTTCACTCCGTCTTACACACCAAGCCAAGGCGTTTCTTCCAGCGCGGGCATGGAAATGTGATTTTTTTCGCTACTGTTTTTTCCTAAACAATAGACTTTCTGCGCTTTGTGACAACGCTGTCACACAGCGGATTCACACAATTGTCACAAAAAACCTTCCTTTGTATGATATTGTCACGTTAAGTCAAGTTAATTCATACTAAAAACGTGATTTTATAACAACGAAGGGGGATTTATGACTGATACGATCACATTAAACGACAGAGTTACAGATGTAAGATTACCAGCTCAGCCAGCAAACGGCGGGGGTTTTTTTGACGGCGGAAGTGTACCAGGTGGGAATCAACCTGCAATAACCGTTGAAGACCTCCAATTTAACCCAAATAAGCCTCCTGCTTTTGGACGCATAGTGGAAGAAGCTCTCAAAAAAGCCGCTGAAGAAGCCAAATCAATCGAGGAACGAGCAAAAATTGCATCTGCTGTCGCTAAAGAAGTTGAGTGGAAAGCTGGTGGCAATCCGGTCAGCATCTCGGTCGGAGGTGATGCTAATGGCGCCGTTATTACAGTCAACGGAAGTGTTTCAGGCTCAATTTCTTCCAAAACAGGAAATACAATCACTTCTAAAGGTGGCAGCACTCTGACGAATGTTAAGGGGAAAAATAACGTCGCCGGACAGGGCAATACAGTAACAACGACTGGCCCTACAACTTCTACTAGCACAGTTGACGGTCACACTATGACCAATACCGCGATTTTCGCGCCCACTACTAATACTACCACCGCCACTACTAACATTACTAAGCTTAACGTTCCCACCACTAACATTGCCACCACAATCACTAAAACAATGGGAGTAACGAGCGAAGCAATTCTTGCCGCTGCACAACTTTATGCCGCAGAACAGCTTGCATTCAAAGAAGCAGCAGCAAGGGAAGCTGCAAAAAGGGCTGAAGACGCAAGAAAGAGTAGTGCAGAGCCCAGCCCTTCGGCTGGTGCCTCCGCTGCGACACCAGCCGCGGCGACTAGAAGTGTTTCTGGTGCTGGCGCGAGTTCAAGCAGCCACGATACGACTGCTAAAGCTAGAGGGGCTGGCACAGGGCAACATAACAGCGCAGAACCCGAAATACCTAAAGGGATTCCCAAAAAAACGACGGGTAATGGGGGAAACAGTCATAGTGGCAAAGGGGAGGCAGGTGATAAAACCATCCACAAGATTACCGGGAAAAATCCTTATACCCGCTAAACTTCCTCACACCAAACACCCGCAGGCAAAAACCTGCGGGTGCTTTTTATGGCCGCCCTTTTTTCTGTCATCCCGAGCGCAGCCGAGGGATCTT
>RFOF01000061.1 GCA_009926845.1 Alphaproteobacteria bacterium | reverse complement strand
TGTGTATGTCCCACTTCAAACGCAAGCAAGCCGCCCTGCTTCAACAACCCTTTGGCAGCAGGCGTAATGATGCGGTATGGCGCAAGGCCATCTTCCCCGCCATCCAGCGCCAGCACCGGGTCAAATAAACGCACTTCTGGCTGTAGATCCTCCAGTTCATGCGTTGCAATATAAGGCGGGTTGCTAACCACCACATCAAACGGCCCCATTACACCATCACACCAGTTTGTCTCAATAAATTCAGCACAGCCTTTTAAACCAAGCTGCACGGCATTTTGCTTTGCTGCAGCAATCGCACGCGGATTTTTATCCGTTGCAACACCCGTTGCCTGTTCATATTCATGCAGCAGTGAAAGCAATACGCATCCTGTGCCCGTGCCAATATCCAGAACACGCAGCGCTTTGTTTTGATCAGGGATATTTTTTAAAACACATTCCACCAATGTTTCGGTATCCGGGCGCGGCTCCAGCGTTGCTTCATTCATGCCAAAGGGCAAGCCCCAGAATTCACGAATGCCATGAATACGGGCAAGCGGTTCGCGCTGTTCGCGGCGTGTCAGCCAGTTTTTAAAGGTGATTTCTTCATCCGCATTGAGTTCGACCTTGGGGCGAATGATCAATTCCAGCGCTTCGCATTGCAGCGCATAGCTCAGCAATAAACGTGCTTCACGTTCAGGATTATCAATACCGGCTTGCGCCAAGCGCTGCGCTGCCATTATGAGCGCCTCGCCCCTTTTTAAACCTACGGGTTTCATTATAGCGTCGCAAATTCTGCAAGCTTGGTCATCTGTTCATCCGCCATCAGGGCTTCAACAAATTTATCAAGCTCGGTGCCATTAACAACATAATCAATATTATAAAGCGTGAGGTTGATGCGATGATCGCTCACGCGGCCTTGCGGGTAGTTATAGGTGCGAATACGCTCGGAACGATCGCCACTGCCCACCTGCGTTTTGCGGTCCGCTGCACGCGTTGATGCAAGCTTGGCGCGTTCATTTTCATAAATGCGGCTGCGCAGAATCTTCATCGCCTTGGCGCGATTTTTAATCTGCGAGCGTTCTTCCTGCATCGCTACCACAGTACCAGTTGGTATATGCGTGATACGCACGGCACTTTCAGTTTTATTAACGTGCTGTCCGCCGGCACCCTGTGCGCGATAAACGTCAATGCGCAAGTCACTTTCATTGATTGTAATATCAACTTCTTCGGCTTCTGGCAGCACCGCAACGGTTGCCGCCGATGTATGCACACGGCCCTGGCTTTCGGTTTCCGGAACACGTTGCACGCGATGCACACCGGATTCAAATTTCATCTTCGCGAACACGCCCTTGCCGGTGATTTCCGCCGACGCGTCTTTAAAACCGCCGACGCCGTTTTCCGACACGCTCATCACCTCAAAGCGCCAGCCCTGATTTTGCGCATAGCGTTGATACATGCGGAACAAATCAGCCGCAAACAGCGCTGCCTCGTCGCCGCCTGTGCCCGCGCGCACTTCAAGGATCGCGTTCTTTTCATCCGCCGCATCTTTCGGCAGCAAGGCCAGCTGCACCTGACGCGTCATTTCTGGCAGGCCTTTTTGAATGTCGCGCAGCTCTTCTTCCGCCATCGATTTCATCTCGGCGTCACACGCCGGATCGGCGATCATCACCTCTAGATCCTTCAGCGTTTTTTTGGCGCCGGTGAACTCATTGATTTTTTCAATAATCGGCGTCAAATCCGCATATTCCTTGGAATATTTGACAAAGTCGGAGCTCGCAAGTTGATCGCCGCGCGCAAGCATATCGCGCAACTCATCGTGCCTGCGCACCAACATATCCAGTGTATCTTCAAAACTCATTTTTATACTTCTATCTCTAATAATTCGTGCAAATTTTCCCAGTCTTTACAACTATCAAGCAATGCTTCTGACTGGTTACCAGTTCTCATATTTTTTATGATAAATACCCCACGTAAAAATTCTTCAGGGCCAAGAATAAAAACATGACTTGCATTACGCTGATGAGCCTTTTCCATACGTTTTTTAAGATTGCCTTGCCACAAAACTTCAACTGCACCCTGCCGCTTAGTTTTTGTGTCGTTCAATAATTCTCTTAAAGAAAGACGAATGGTACCCGCCGTAAATATTGCAAATGGCTTATCGTATCCATCCAAAGGTATAATGATAATTTTTATATCTTCGCTCTTTTTTTGGAGATTGTTATCAGCAAGCAATAACAGCCTTTCAACACCTGCAGCAAAGCCAATAGCAGGCGTTGGTTTGCCGCCCATTTGCTCTACAAGGCCATCATAGCGCCCACCAGCAAGCACTGTATTTTGTGCTCCAAGTTCTCCGACTTCACCAACAAACTCGAAAACTGTATCTGTATAATAATCCAGCCCTCTGACTAGTGATGGGTCAACACGCCAGTTTTGTAGAAAAGGCATTGTTTCTAACGTTGCACAAACTACATCAAAGCGCTGTTTAGATGAATCGCTTAAATAGTCCGTTATTTTAGGAGCATCCGCAATAATGCTTTTATCGCGAGGGTCTTTGGAATCCAGAATGCGCAATGGATTGCTTACTAAGCGACGCTGGCTATCTTCAGAAAGTTGCGTGGCCAAGGGCGTAAGATATGTCACCAATGCTTCACGATATCTTTCACGGCTTTCTTTATCGCCCAGCGTATTGATAAGCAAGGTGCAGCCTTTTTTACCCGATAA
Organism: Alphaproteobacteria bacterium; assembly: GCA_009926845.1. Taxonomy (GTDB): domain Bacteria; phylum Pseudomonadota; class Alphaproteobacteria; order Rickettsiales; family SXRF01; genus RFOF01. The sequence continues at coordinate 7,529 of RFOF01000061.1, read as the reverse complement.
AGAGTAAAGCAATTGGCCTGCAAGCATAATAATTTCTGCATCTATTTCTGGACTATCATCTCCCAACCATTCAAAATTCACTTGATGGAACTGGCGCTGGCGGCCTTTTTGCGGGCGCTCATAGCGGAACAATGGGCCGGTGGAAAACAGCTTCAGCGGCAAATGTTGCTGCATGCCGTTAGAGATGAATGCACGCACGATACCTGCGGTAAATTCTGGGCGGAGCGTCACCTTGTCTTCGCCTTTGGTTTCAAAGGTGAACATTTCTTTGCTCACCACATCCGACGTTTCGCCCATCGAGCGCGAGAACACATCGGTAGATTCAAAAATCGGCGTAGCCATTTCACGAAAACCATAGAGCGTGGCGAGTTCACGCGCAAGTGTGGTCACTGCGCTGAATTTTTCAAAATCATCCGGCAGAATATCGTGTGTGCCGCGCACGGGCTGGAGTTTAGGCGACATAGCCCCTCCTTGTCATCCCGGCGAAGGCCGGGATCCACGCCAAACAAGAACTGGATTCCTGCTTTCGCAGGAATGACAAAGAAAAAGAACAATTGAACTTAGGCGACATGTTTGTTTTCCGTTTTTGCGTAGGTTGTTTTCACATAATTATCCACGATGGCCTGAAATTCCTCGGCAATGTTTTCACCGCGGAGCGTCACCGTTTTTTTGCCATCGACAAACACGGGAGCGCTAGGCGTTTCGCCAGTTCCGGGCAGGGAAATGCCGATGTTGGCGTGTTTGCTTTCACCGGGGCCATTGACGATGCAGCCCATGACGGCCACGTTCATCGTTTCGACACCGGAATATTTTTCTTTCCACACGGGCATCTGGTTGCGAAGATAGGTCTGAATCTTGTCAGCGAGTTCTTGAAAAACAGTGCTCGTCGTGCGGCCACAACCCGGGCAGGCCGTCACTTGCGGGGTGAAGCTGCGCAGCCCCATGCTCTGCAGAATTTCCTGCGCAACCTGCACTTCTTTGGTGCGGTCGCCGTTTGGTTCGGGGGTGAGTGAAATGCGGATGGTGTCGCCGATGCCCTCTTGCAAAAGAACGCTGAGAGCTGCGGTAGATGCTACGATGCCCTTGCTGCCCATGCCCGCTTCGGTGAGGCCAAGATGCAGCGCATAGTTACAGCGCCCCCCCAGCTCACGATAAACGGCAATTAAATCCTGCACGCGCGACACTTTGCACGAGAGTAGAATCTGCTCAGGGCGCATGCCGATTTCCACCGCACGGGAAGCCGATTCAACCGCCGAGCGCACCAGCGCTTCGCGCGATACTTCATTGAGCGATTTCGGCGTTGCGAGCTTTGCGTTCTCATCGAGCACGCGCGCAAGCATGGCTTGATCCAAGCTGCCCCAATTCACACCGATGCGCACGGGCTTGTTATATTTTATCGCCGCTTCGATCATCATCGCAAATTGCTTGTCCTGCTTATCCGCAAAGCCAACATTGCCCGGATTGATGCGGTATTTAGCCAGCGCCTCCGCCATCTCAGGATAGTCATTTAAAAGCGTGTGGCCGTTATAATGAAAATCGCCAACAAGCGGAACGCCGCAGTTTTGCGCCAATAATTTTTCATGGATGATGGGGACAGCCGCTGCTGATTCTTCATTGTTCACCGTGATGCGCACGAGCTCACTGCCCGCGTCCGCCAGCGCGCGCACCTGTGCCACCGTTGCTGTAACATCGGCGGTGTCAGTGTTGGTCATCGACTGCACGACAACGGGAGCACCGCCGCCAACGGCGACATGTCCTACTTTTGCCTGCAATGATGCACGTCGTACGGGGAGACTTTCGTCCACTTATTTTCGTCCTATTATTTTTTTTCTGCCAGTTCCATCACGGAAACAATTTGGCCTCTGGGCGGATACATACCATCAACCGATGGCTTTATAGCAATTCGCGCCGCATGACATGGGGGATATAGCCGTTTTACATCATGAAAGCAAGCATCTTCGAGCAAAACATCTTCTTCCACTTTTTGGGTTACCGGCGGGGCAAAAGAGGCCACGTCCATCGGCGCTGGCGCTGGCTTAAAGGCCAGCAACCAGAATACATAGAGCACCAAAGCGCCGGAAAGCGAGCCCCAGACGATGTTTGGCGTGGGCGATTTTTCCTTGGAAAACACCTCAGGAAGGCGCAGCGGGCGAGAAAGAACGCCTTCAACCGCTTCAAATCGGCGCATCATCTCGTCTTTATCGAGACCGAGAAAGGTTACATAGGTGCTTAAAAACCCTCGCGCATAAGGCAAACCGGGTAGTTTTTGGATGTTTCCCTGCTCCAAGGCCTCCAGATAATGCGCGCGAATGTGGATCTGCGTGCCCACCTGCCGCAGCGTGAGGCCCATATCAAGCCGCGCACGCTGCAAAACCGCGCCAATTTCTTTGTAGGAATCTATGCTCATAGCCAGTGGTTAGCACATAGCGCAGGACTACTACAAGTCATTAAACCACAATTCCATGATCCTGCGCGAAACCTGCGAGGCGGTGACGCAGTGATGGCTCGTCGGAGTCGATGAGGAAACTCATAAATTCGGTGATTTGCGCGGCAGAAAGGCTGCGGGTCATCGCTTTGATGGGGCCGATGGCGGACGCCGAAACCGACACGCTGCGCACGCCCACGCCGATAAGCGCCATAGCGTCGAGCGGCCTTCTGGCCATTTCGCCGCAGAAGCTGACCTCGACTTTATGTTCATTGGCTGCAATCATAATATCGCGCACCACACGCAGCATCACCGGTGAAAGTGTGTCATACGCATCAGCCATATGCGCCGCGCCGCGGTCACACGCGAATAGGAACTGCATCAGATCGTTGCTGCCAATGGACACAAAATCCACCCGGCTCATCAGCTGCGGCAGTTGCCACATCAGCGAGGGGATTTCCACCATCACGCCGATTTTTAAATCCACCGGCATCACGTTTCCGGCTTTTTGCGCCAGCTCCCACTCCAGCAAAAAGAGCTTTTTCGCCGCGTCAAACTCGCTCACCTGAGCGATGAACGGGAACATCACATGCAGCGCCTGCCCGCTGGCTGCGCCGATCAGCGCGCGGAACTGTTTGCGCAAAATTCCCGGCCTGTCGAGGCCAATGCGCGTGGCGCGCCAGCCCATCGCGGGGTTTTCTTCATCGCCCGCGTTGAGGTAGGGCACTTTTTTATCACCGCCAATATCGAAGCTGCGAAAGATGATGCGCTTGCCCGGCACCTCCTGATACATTTGCGCGTAGAGCGCCTGCTGCACCTCCACCTCTGGCAGGCTGGATGAAGTCATATAAGGCAGCTCGGTGCGATAAAGCCCGATGCCTTCCACGCCCTCTTGCAGCACGCTGCTGGTGTCGACAAAAAGCCCGGCGTTGATGTTGAGCGAAATGCGCACGCCGTCGGTCGTTACCGCCGCCACATCGCGCAGCACCGCATATTCCGCCTCGCGCCGCTTGGCGGCTTCAATGTGTTTATCCATCGCTTGTTCGATGGTGTAGCTCGGGCGCACATAGACGTTGCTGGCGTCACCATCGATGATGACCATGTCGCCTTGTTGAATGACCGAGGTTGCACCCTCCACTCGCGCCAGCGCCGGAATATCCATCGCGCGCGCAATCACCGCCGTGTGCGACGAGGTCGACCCCTCTTCCAAAATCAGCCCTTTGATGCGCTTGTGGTCATAGTCTAGCAAGTCCGCTGGCCCCAGCGTTCGCGCCACGAGAATGAATGCTTCAGGAAGCTCCGAGAGCGACTGCGTCATTGGTTTTCCGAGCAGCACATGCAGCAAACGCGTCGATAGATCCTCTAAATCCTGAATGCGCTCTTTGATGTAGAGATTCGTAATTTGGCTCATCTTCGCTTGCAGCTCTTCTTGCACCTTGCGCACCGCCGCCTCTGCGGTCAGCCCTGAGCTAATCGCCTCGTCGATGCGGGTCAGCCAGCCGCGATCCTGCGTGAACAGCAGATAGGTTTCGATGATCTCGCGCTGCTCATCGCCATCGCTCAGTCCCGATGTCTGGATGTAGCGATCAAACGAATCTTGCAGGCTTTGCAGCGCGAGTGAAAAACGCTCTTTTTCGTGCTCAGTGTCAGTAGCTACATAATTGGTAATGGTCAGTTGTGGCTGGTGCAAAACAGCTGGCGCTTTGGCAATACCCGCCGATAGGCGCGTGCCCGCCATTTGCTCGGCCATGAGCACACCGGTCACCGCTTTTATTTCCTGTGCATCGACAAGCTGGCCGCTCATCGCAAGTTCCGACAGCACCATCGCCACCGTTTGCAGAACCTCCACCTGATCTTGCGTGTAGCTGTGCGCCTGCTTGCCCTGCACCACGAGAACGCCGATAACGCGTCCACCCTGCAAAATCGTAACACCGACAAACGAGCTATAAATTTCCTCCCCCGTTTCCGGGCGATATTCAAACATGGGGTGCGCGCTGGCATCCGCCAGATTCAACGCCTCGGCATTTGCGGCAATCGTACCCACCAAACCGCGCCCAACCGAAAGGCGCGTTAAATGCACCGAGGTGGCTTTCAAACCACGGCTGGCATAAAGCTCGAGCACATCACCCGCACGCAACAGATAGACCGAGCAGACTTCCGAGGTGAAACCATCGGCGATAATGCGCACCACATCATCGAGCCGCGCCTGCGCGGATGCAGCTTGTGACATCACATCGCGTATCTGACGAAGCAGCGCGAGCGGGGAATGTGTGGTGAGTTTAGTGACTTTACTGGCCATTGATTTATTATGCGGGATACGCGCGCTTCGGTCAAAGCGCAACTGCTGCTGCACCGCACCAATCAGATAATTTTATTGCTGCGGCGCACAATCTGACACTGTTATTTGCAGGTAAGGCAAATCTATAAACAAAAAGGGAGGCAGAAATGCCTCCCTTTTTGTTTGAAAAATACTGCTTATCTGGCAGGAGGAATTATCCTGTGCCCTCTATGCGGAGGCAATGTAGGAATAGGGGGAACTGTCTCCATTCGCTTTAAGTGCCCAAAAGCCTTGTGACTGCAGCTGATGAAATGTCCACGAAGTTTGGGATCAGCAGCCAAATCACCATTGCCAATAGCAAAGTCTGTGCGTTCAAGCCCCATATTTGCATTGTTAATTAAGTGGTCACGCAAATCTCTACATACACGTGCATCTTCTTGCCCACCAAGCTCAACGCGCATCATTCCACCATCAACAGACTTCCAGTCAGCCTGCTTTAAAAAATCAAGCGCGGATGTCATATTGTAATGCCTAACTGCGATTATATCAGGTGCGTTCGTAGTGCCAACTTTAGGAATGGAAGAAGCTGAAGGCTGCCCAACCCGAGCCACTTGATTCATAAGCCCTAATTTTGCTGCAGCATTATTAATTATCACCATGAACGACAAAAGTGCCCATAACTCTCTCCTTACCCCTGTTGCGCGAGGGTCATCTGGTGCATCATGAGGGCAACGCGCGAGTCGCGTTGTTTGAGGGCATCGAGTTCATGTTTATTGAGAATGCTCTGCAGCGAGATCTGGATGAACTCGAGGAACACCACCACCACCTGCTCCACCTGACGGCGCAGCTTTTTCACCAGCGGATCAGCGATATTCATGATAGAGCCATGCGCTTTTTTGGTCGCGCTGGAAACGCGCGCCTGATAGTCGGCAATGGCGACAAAAACGCGGCGCAGCGCGCCTTCGATGTTTTTCTTGCTAGCGCGGGTCGATGTTTTGTTCTTCTTGCTTTCCGCAATCAGCAGAAATTCTTCCGCCAGCACATCCACCGCATCGCCCACTTCGTTCACAAGTGGCTCAACCATCGCCAGTTGCTGCTCGGGGTCAGACACCAGCGAGCTTTCAACCGTGGAGAGAACCTCCTCCGCCAGATCATAAAGCTTGGTCACCTCGTTGTAACGCTGCTCAAGATCTTCCATGCTATATTCTTTTTGTGCTGTCTTTGCCATGTCGCGCCTCTATATTAACAGAATATTAAGAAAGCTTTCTGCTGTATGTTTGAACTAATTTTAGCCGATTTACCAGTTCTTTTGTATGACATTTTCGTGACAATTGCGTTTGGGGCGCCAAAAACCCATGAAAAATATTAACGCACTGTTTTTCAATAGTAATATTTTTATTTTTGGTTTTAGGGTGACAGCACCGCTTGCAATGCTGCAATGCGCAAAACCCATGTTGACTTGCCAAAAGAGAGGCGTATAGTCCAGCGAAATCTGGAGGCATCCTATGTTTCTACTCTATACCATCACCGCTATCGTCGCCCTATTCTTGTGCGTCTATCTCTTTATCTCGCTGCTCAAGCCAGAAATGTTCCCTTAAATAACAAAAGATATCCTCATGTCTGCCATCATTGATATTCTGCTTCCGCTCGCCGTTGTTGGCGCGCTGGTTAAACCCGTGGGTCGCTATATGGCTCGTGTCTATATGAGGCAAAAACCCACATGGCTGGAGCGCAAGCTCGGCGGCGTTGAGCGCGGCTTCTATCGCCTGTGTGGGGTGGACGCATCGCAAGAGATGACGTGGAAGGGCTATTTGCTCGCGGTACTCTTGTTCGGGCTGATGGGGTTTGGGCTTTTGTTCACATTATTTATGGCTCAAGGCATGCTGCCGCTGAATCCGCAGAACTATGCAGGCCTCAGCGCTGACCTTGCATTTAACGCAGCCGTGAGCTTCGTTACCAACACCAACTGGCAGAGCTATAGCGGCGAAGCGGCTCTCAGCAATTTCTCGCAAATGGTTGGCTGCGCGGTGCAGAATTTCCTCTCCGCTGCCACAGGCATGGCGGTTGCTGTTGCCCTCTTCCGCGCCATTGGCCGCCGTGGGGCACAGACCATCGGCAACGCCTGGGCCGACATCACGCGCAGCATTCTTTATATATTGCTCCCTGTGTCGCTCGTATTCGCCCTGTTCCTTGTGTCGCAGGGTGTGCCGCAGACGCTGAACTCATTTGCAGAATATGCGCCGCTTGAAAAAGTAGCCGCTGCGCCTGATACCGCACCCACCATCGCGTTTGGCCCTGTGGCCTCGCAAGTGTCCATCAAAATGCTTGGCAGCAACGGCGGCGGGTTCTTTAACGCCAACGGCGCGCATCCGTTTGAAAACCCAACACCACTTTCCAACATGCTGCAAATCGTCTCCATCCTGCTGATTCCTGCAGCATTCGCCTATATGTTTGGCGTGATGGTGGCAGATCGCCGCCAAGGCTGGATGTTACTAGCCGCAATGGTCATCGTCTTCTTACCGCTGATGGCGCTCTGTGTTGCGCAAGAAAAAAATGCCCATCCACATTTTGACGCTCGCATCATCGACACGAAGGCCGGCAACATGGAAGGTAAAGAAATGCGCTTTGGCGCGGCCAGCTCCGCGCTTTGGGCAGCCGCTACCGCCGCCACCTCTAACGGCTCCGTCAACTCCATGCATGATTCGTTCATGCCGCTTGGCGGCCTTGTTCCACTGTTGCTCATCCAGTTCGGCGAGATTATTTTCGGCGGGGTTGGCAGCGGCGCGTATGGCATGATGATGTTCGTGCTGCTCACCGTGTTCATCG
>RFOF01000007.1 GCA_009926845.1 Alphaproteobacteria bacterium | reverse complement strand
CTGGCGCCGCTGGGCTATGAAACCTCGGATAGTTATGAGGATGCCGACTTGGTTATCCTCAACACCTGCCACATCCGCGAAAAGGCAGAAGACAAGGTGTATTCAGACCTTGGCCGCGTTCGTGATGAGAAAAAGATCAAGGCCGAAAAAGGCGAAAAAATGCTAATTGCCGTTGGCGGTTGCGTTGGGCAGGCCGAGGGCGCAGAGATCATGAAACGTGCGCCCTATGTCGATATTGTGATGGGGCCACAAACCTATCATGGCCTGCCCGAGATGGTGGCGCGCGCCATTCGTGACAATGGCGGAGTAGTGGAGCTCGATTTTGCAGCGGTGGACAAGTTTGACCAGCTGCCAGAAACATCCAATTCGCAGGGCGTTTCCGCGTTTTTATCGATTCAGGAAGGCTGCGATAAATTCTGTAGTTTTTGCGTTGTTCCCTACACGCGCGGCGCGGAATATTCACGCGGCGCAGCTGGTGTCATCGAAGAAGCCAAACGCATGGTCGATAGCGGCGCGATGGAGATCACGCTGCTGGGGCAAAATGTGAATGCCTATCATGGAGCAACCGGCGGCGAAACTATGAGCCTCGCAGGGCTGATTGATTCGCTGGCGCAGATAAACGGTCTTGAGCGCATCCGCTATATGACCTCGCACCCGCGCGACATGACGCAGGAGCTGATCGACATTCACGGCAGTGAGCCAAAGCTGATGCCATACCTTCATCTGCCGGTGCAGTCAGGTAGTAACGGCGTTTTAAAACGCATGAACCGCAAGCACGACGCGGCGTTCTATCTCGACATTATCGAGCGCCTGCGTAAATCGCGCCCCGATATCGTTTTCTCGTCAGATTTTATTGTCGGTTTCCCCGAAGAGACCGATGCGGAATTTGAAGAAACGATGGAGCTGGTGCGCGCGGTCAAATATGCCTCGGCCTATTCCTTTAAATATAGCCCTCGCCCGGGAACGCCCGCCAGCGTGGATAATCAAGTGCCAGAGCCAGTGAAGCAAGAGCGCCTCGCGCGGCTGCAGGGGCTTCTGTGCGAACATCAAACGCAGTTCAACGAATCTTGCATCGGCAAAGAAATGCGCATTTTGCTCGATCGCGACGGCAAGTTTGAAGGCCAGATCATGGGCAAAAGCCCCTATATGCAATCGGTGCATATCAAAGACGCGCAGCACCTGCGCGGACAATTCGTGGACGTCAAGATAACCGCTGGCTTTTTGAACAGCCTTGCCGCCCAATTGCTGCATTGACATGAGTATTATTTGCTAATACAATAAATATGGAAATTACGTACGATAAAAACAAAGATAAAGCGAATCAAAAGAAGCACGGGCTTTCGTTTGAGCACGCGTATGATTTTGATTTTGACGATTGTGTCACCGTGGTTGATATGCGCAAAGATTATGGCGAAGTGCTTTATACGTCGATAGGGTGGTACAAGGATACGCTTCATACGCTTTGTTATACGTATCGTGAGCGCAATATTAGAATGATTAGCTTCAGACGCGCAGGTGGTAAGGAAAGGAAACGATATGCAGAAGAAAAAACAACCTAAACCCATGACCAACAAAGCTGGCGATATTCGCGAATGGACAAAAGAAGATTTTGCCCGCGCCGTTCCTTTTAGCGAACTCCCCAAAGATTTGCAGGCCGCCTTGAAGGCCATACAAAAACGCGGGCGGCCAAAAGCTGCTGCGCCCAAAGAGATGATTGCGTTTCGTTTTTCCCCTGATGTGCTCGCGGCTATTAAAGGGCTGGGCAAAGGTTACAATGTGCGCATTGAAAAATTGCTCCGCGAGGCGTTGCTGGACGGGCGGCTTTAGAAAAATAATAACAATTCAAACTCCAATCAGGAAGGTGATCTAGTGAAAGAAAAACACGCGACGAAAACTGGTGCATCAGTCAATATCGTTTTTGAAAACAACAGTTTGCTGCCGATGCTTTATGGCGATAACGACGCGCATCTGGCGCGGATAGAAAAAAAATACAATATCATGGCCTCGTCGCGTGGGAATATGCTGGTGCTTTCGGGCGAGCGTGCATCCATTGACGCGGCGCGTGCGGTGCTCGAATCGCTGTATGCCGAGCTGCTGAAGGGCGGCGAGATAGGCACGGCAGAGGTGGACGCGGCCATGCGCATGAGCGGCCACGATGTCACCATCCACGAAGACACGCGCACGCTTTTTGGCGCCAATGATCTCGTCGTAAAAACGATGAAAAAAAGCGTAAAGCCCTATTCTAAATCGCAGGCCGCCTACATCGAGGCACTCAATAAAAATGAGATGGTCTTTGCGCTTGGGCCAGCAGGAACCGGCAAAACCTATATCGCGGTGGCGATGGCGGTGGCGATGTTCAACGCACACAAGGTGGAGAAAATCATTCTCTCTCGCCCAGCAGTGGAAGCGGGTGAAAAGCTCGGCTTTTTGCCCGGTGATTTGAAGGACAAGCTCGACCCGTATTTGCGCCCGCTGTATGACGCGCTGCAGGACATGATTCCGGCGGAAAAACTCCAACGCCACATGGAAGTGGGCGAAATTGAAGTGGCGCCGCTGGCGTTTATGCGTGGCCGCACGTTGGCTAACGCGTTTGTCATTCTTGATGAAGCGCAGAACACCACCGCAACGCAGATGAAAATGTTCCTCACGCGTATGGGCGAAAATTCGCGCATGGTCATCACTGGTGATTTGAGTCAAACCGATTTGCCCAACGACGTTAAATCAGGCCTTGGCGACGTTATCCGCAAAATTGATGGCATTGAGGGCATTGCGGTTGCGCGTTTTAGCGATAAAGACGTGGTGCGCCACCCGCTGGCCGCCGCCATCATCAAGGCTTACGACGAGTGGGACAAGAAGAAAAAACCGCCGGGCGGCACGCGTCGGGATGAATAGTCTTCATGGCTAAACCACCCTTCGATATAGCGATTCAACTTTCTGACCCGCGGTGGAAAACGCGCCTGCGGCCCTATTGCAAAACCGTGCGTGAATCCTGCATGGGCGTTATCTCGCTTTGGGAGAGTGGCAAGGTTCAGCGCGGGAAGGGCTATCGTTACGCCGATGCCAGCGCGGCTTCCGCTGAAGGTGAGATGCGGGAAATAACCGTCGTTCTTGCGGATGACGCGTTTGTCAAAAACCTGAACCGTGATTTTCGCGGTAAGGACAAGCCAACGAATGTGTTATCTTTCCCCGGGGATGGGCATTTGGGCGATATTGTGCTCGCGTTTGAGACGATAGAGCGCGAGGCAAAAGAACAGCAAAAAACCTTCAAAGCCCATGTTCAACATCTGCTGGTGCATGGCACGTTGCACCTGCTCGGCCACGACCACATCAAAGACGCCGAGGCCGAGAAAATGGAAGCCTTGGAAATAAAAATCCTTAAAGAACTAGGGGTTGCAAATCCGTACGCAGTTTGATAGATGCTGCAAAAAAAGATTTACCTTTTCTTTGCTTTTGTTAATATGCTAGTGAAATAATTTGAATGAGGAAAATATGCCGCAGTTTGCTACAGCTGAAACTATTGAGATTGGTGGATTTGGTCATACCGTACAAGTCCCTGCGAATGACTTGTATAATGCTATTGTTAAGCTTTGCCATCCCGGCGAGTATCTTTTGACGCCCTTAGAAACGACGGCGGCTATTAAATTGCGTGAGGTGATGCTTAAGGACCGAACCTCCTGTAGGCTTGGACTATAGGCTTGGAATGGAAAAATAAATATTTTTTTATAACAGGCACTTAAAAATCGCCCCTTGTCAGCGCTTGCCAGTTTATGCTAGCATTCTAGCATTATGAATGACCCACTTAGTCCCCCGCAGGTTGCTTCGTTTGCGCCTGAATCCCCCAAAGAAAACGCCAAGCGCCCGTCCTTGGTTCAATCTGTCCGCGAGTGGCTGCGCCATGCGCTGACCCAGCGCCATGATGGTTCTCTGAAAGAAGCGCTTGAAGAGGTCATCGAAGAACACGAGGAACAAAACGAACTGCAGATGACGCAGGAAGAGCGCCTGATGCTGCATAATGTGCTGCATTTTGGCGAAACGCTGGTCAGCGATATCATGATTCCGCGCACCGACATTGCCGCCGTGGCGCACGATATAACGTTCGATGCGCTTAAAGCCCACATCAGCGAACAGCGCCACACGCGCATACCAGTTTATCAGGACACGCTCGATCATGTGCTCGGCTTTTTACACGTGAAAGACCTGCTGCCGATGCTCGCGGGCGACAAAAAATTCGACCTTTCTGCGGTCATCCGCAACGTGCTTTTCGTGCCGCCGTCCATGCCTATCATCGATTTGCTCGTGCGTATGCGCCACGCCGGCAGCCATATCTCCATCGTGGTGGATGAGTATGGCGGAACCGATGGTCTGGTGACGATGGAAGATCTTTTTGAAGAGATCGTCGGCGAAATTCAGGATGAGCATGACGAAGACGAAGAGAGCGATGATAAGATAACGCGCTTGGGCGGCGGTGCATTCGAGGTCAGCGCGCGCATTCACATCGAAACATTGGAAAAAGAATTGGGTCTGGGGCTTGTGACCGAAGAAAAAGCCGATGATTTCGACACGCTCGGCGGCCTCATTTTCTTCCAGCTTGGCCGCGTTCCCGCCAAGGGCGAAAAGGTCGAAAGCGCCGGTGGCATCAGCTTTGAAATCCTAGACGCCGACCCCCGCCGGATACACAAAGTGCGCATCCGTACCCTGAATCAAGGGCACAATGCAGCGTAATATGCTGTAATTTATAGTAAAAACACTGTAACAAAAACTTCATATTTCCGGCGTATTCTTAGGCTGCAGATTGCCGTAAAATGGCCATCTATCACGTTATCATCATGCATTGCAGATGCAAAAATCGGGAGTTTTTATGGCGGATAAAGAAAATAAATCTGTTGCTTTGCTTACTATTTCTACACCTCAGCAGTTTATAAAGGGAGTGCGAAAATATGCGGTTGAAGTAGGCATACCAACTAAAGACATAGACGCAGGTTTGAATCGTTCAGGTTTTTCAAAGGATACGTTGCCTAATCATCGTTACGTTGTTTATGAGGGGGCTAATGGTAAAACCTATGGTTTCAAGGGTACATTAGAGGAAACTGGCGAATTGAAGTTGCAGCAAATGGCAACAATAATGACAGCAGAAGGTAACAACAAAGACAGTGCTCAAAGTACTACAAGACTAAAAACACTTTTGAAAAACACATTGAATGCAAAGTTTGAGCATATCCCCACCATCTCCATTGAGACTCGCAACGCTAAACCACCGTACGAAGAAGACCCAAAGGCTGGGTTTGCGATTCTGAAGCTAACTCCAGGACAGAAAAAAACGATTCAAGATTTTATAAATAACAAAGAGAGGGTAATAGATATTACCCCTCCTGTGCCTGCAGTTCCAAACAAAGGTAAAAATGGGCAACCATCTCAGCAGCGTGAAACGCTTCCTCCCATCGGAGGTTATCCACCACTTAAAATGGCCAATTACTCTGTAAGCCCTGGCGAACTGCCTTCGCCCATCACGCCGCCGCCTAGCGGTCTGGCAGGAAAAAAATCTACACCTAAAATTATTGTGTAGTATTATAAGCGGATACTCTCCTTTTATTTGCGGCGGTGTGGACAGCATCGGCTCATACTGCGGCATGAGCGGTGCGAGTCGTATCAAAATAACCTGTCTCGGGAACGGGAATTTTGCTTTCTCTAGCCACCTGAGTGATAAATAAGTTTACTGCGCCATTGATAATATTGGCTGTTTTCTCATTTTTATCTCTTCTATGCCCGCCTGCTCTGCTAACAGCATCAATCACCTCAGGGTTTATATCTCTAGCTCGCCTGATTATGTTCATTTTTAATTGTCGAAGGTCATCGTTTCGTCGCTCTTGTTCAGCTCTGGTATCTTTCGCTAATTTGCCTGCTTCATATTCTTGTGTTGCCTTCGCGATTTCAAGGGCGATATCTTTCATTTCGTCGTCTGTTTTAATCTCAACAGGAGTGTTGGTTTGAGGAATCATGTTATATCCTTTAACTGTTTTATATTCTGAGTTATTATAATTTCCTGTCGCTCAAAGTAAATAAAAATTAAATGACTCAAAAAACCCTTGTAATTCACCCCCATTTCAAAGAGCGGCCAGCGGCGGATGTTCGCAGCCCGGAGGCTTGCCTTGAGGAGGCTGTGGGGCTGGCGCACGCGATTGACCTCGATGTGGTGGATTCCATCATCGTGCCACTCTCGGCAGCGAAATCCGCCAGCCTGTTTGGCTCGGGCAAGGTGGAAGAGCTGGCCGAGCACGTGTCGGCAGGCGAGATTAAACTGGCTATCGTCAACCATTCGCTTAGCCCCGTTCAACAGCGCAATCTGGAAAAAGCATTCAACTGCAAGGTCATTGACCGCACGGGTTTAATCCTCGAAATTTTTGGTGCCCGCGCCCGAACACATGAGGGTAAATTACAGGTTGAGCTCGCCTCGCTGAACTATCAAAAATCGCGCCTTGTGCGCTCATGGACGCATTTGGAGCGCCAGCGCGGCGGCTTTGGTTTCCTTGGTGGCCCGGGTGAATCGCAAATTGAAATTGACCGTCGCCTGATCCGCGACCGCATTTCCAAAATCAAAAAACAACTGGAGCAGGTGACGCGCACGCGCAACCTCCACCGCAAGCACCGGCGCGACGTGCCATACCCGATCGTGGCGCTGGTGGGTTACACGAACGCCGGAAAATCCACACTGTTTAACAAGCTGACCGGCGCGAGCGTGCTGTCGATGGATAAATTGTTTGCCACGCTCGACCCGACCATGCGTGGGCTGGAGCTACCGACAGGACGGGTGATTTTGTCGGACACGGTGGGCTTTGTTTCTGACCTACCAACGGAGCTGGTGGCGGCCTTTCGCGCAACGCTGGAAGAGGTGCTGGAGGCGGATGTGCTGCTGCATGTGCGCGATATTTCGCACGAGGACACAGGCGCACAAAAGCGTGATGTGGAAGCTGTGCTGCGCAGTTTATTTAGCACCGATTCGCTGCCTGAAAATGTCATCGAGGTGTGCAACAAATGCGATCTCTTACCCTCTCCCTCTGGGAGAGGGCAGGGTGAGGGCTTGTCAGATACGGATGGTAGCCCTCATCCCAACCTTCTCCCAAATGGAGAAGGAGTTTTACGTGTTTCGGCTGTTACGGGTGATGGGCTTCCAGCGCTGCTTTTGGCGATTGAAAAAGAAATGGCGCATTCGTTTTTTATTCCCACGCGCTATACGCTTGATGCCGCAGATGGAAAACCACTCGCATGGCTGCACGCCAATGGCAAAGTGGTGGCGCTTGAGCCAGAAGATGAGTATATTCATGTGGATGTGTGTCTCTCTCAGGAAAATCTTCGCCGGTTTGAACGTCTGTATGGAAAAGAAAAAACCGCATAAACTGCTTGGATGGCTGCTGGCGTTGCTACTTTTTGCGCCGTCCGCACACGCTGTTTCGTCGGTAACCGTTATGGCCGACAGCAGCATGAGCACCGCCATTTCCGCGCTTGCCCGCAGCTATTCCAAAAAACATCAGGTGGTCGTCAACACGTCGTTTGCGCCGCAAATTACCCAGCAAGTGCAGATCATTGACGGCGTGGCGGTGGATGTGGTCATCACCCCAAAACAAAGCTGGATCAACGAACTAAAAACGCAAGGGCTGGTGGATATCAATTCTCAAATGGTTGTTGCGCGCGGTCGCCTCGCACTCGTTGGCCCTGCGGATACAACGCTTAAAGTGGCGGCCAGAGATGCATTCCCCACCACGGCGCTGATTACCCGCATGAATTTTGAGCCGGGTTTTGTCGTCGGCTATCCTGAGAATTTGATGGAAGGCGTGTATGGCAAAGAAGCACTGCGAAACCTAGGCGCAGCGGACGATATCGAGCCTTATACGCTCTATGTTAAAGAGCGTGAGCAGATGTTCTCGATGGTGGAAAATCAGGGGAATTATGGCCTGTTTTTTTACGCCAGCGCGCTTGGGCGCCGCGGTGTGCAGGTGTTGGCGTTGGTGCCTGAAAATGCACATAAACCGATAGATTATTTTGGTGTGGCCATTGCGGGCGAGAACATGAAAGAAGCGCGCGATTTTCTGGCCTATATAAAAACCAAAGAAGCAGCTGATGTGCTAAGTCGCTATGGGTTTTCAGCAGGGAGCTAAAGCTTGTCATCCCCGCCTTGCGCGGGGATCTAGAGCATTGTGATTTGTTGCATGAGATCCCGGAACAAGTCCGGGATGACGACTATAATTTTAGCTTTTTAAACACACGCTCAGGAATATGGCGGATGATGAGCATGATGAACTGCCAGAAGAACGGCACATAAATCACGTCTTTCTTTTTCTCCATCGCCTGCACGATTTTTTCTGCCACGAATTCGCGGCTGGCGATCAGCGGGCTTTGCATACCCCAGGTCATCGGCGTATCGATAAAGCCAGGCTTGACCGTCATCACATGCACACCGCGGGCAAAGAAACGATTGCGCAGGCCCGATGCAAACGCGGTGAGGGCGGCTTTGGCGCTGCCATAGGCATAGTTGCTCTGGCGGCCACGGTCACCCGCGACAGAAGAAATAATAACGATATTTCCCGATTGTTTCTGCGCACATTTTTGCGCCGCAAGTGTGGCAATTTCAGCAGGCAGAACATAGTTCAAATGCGCGGTGATGGCGAGGTTTGAAATGTCTTCAGGGTCTTCGCTGCCCATCTCGCCGGTGGCGATAATGGCATGGTCAAAATAGCCCGCGTTTTCAATCAGCGCATGGCTTGAAAAATCATGCGCCATAAAATCAAACTGCACCACGTGTGTTTCAACACTAAAGCGTGCATGGATGTCTGACGCGAGCAACGAGAGCTCATCAGCATCGCGCCCACCAAGCATCAGTGCATAGCCACGCGCAGCCAGTGCGCGGCAAATAGCCTGCGCCAGTGACGACGTTGCGCCGATAACTAAAACGGTTTCATTGGTTGGTTTTGTCATATCAATTCTGCTTCCATTTTAGACGCTCGGACATCAGTGAGGTAAAGCGATTTTGCGGGTCATATTTTTGCACGGTCGAAAGCCACGCATCCGCGCTCGGATACATCTGGCGGAAATGTTCAGCGCTGAGTAATGCGTCTTTAGCCAGATACACGCGTCCGCCATGCTTTGCCACCCACGCATCCATCTGTGGCAAAAGCGCACGCACACGCTCGGTGTTAGGGAAGTCCAGCGCAATGCTGTAACCACGCGTGGAAAAGGTCATGAGGCCTTTGCTCTCGCGGTGATATTTGATGACACCGAGGAACGAAAATTGTTTTTGCTCCTGCAGGCTGCCAAGGAATTCGCGCATGAGCGCCGCTGCATTTGGCGAGTCAGGAATCATCAGTTGATATTGATAGAAGCCGCGCTTGCCATAGAGTTTATTCCAGTTTGCAATGGCATCAAGCGGGTGGAAAAAACCATCGAAATTGACCGTTTCGGTCTTTTGCGCATGCTTGTATTGCTGGAAACGCAGCCAGTTATGCACGGCCATCGAATAGCGATTAAGCACAAACGGCGGGAAGAAAATCGGCACACTTAGCTTGGTTTGTGGCGCCTTAAAATCACTCAACGGTTGGCCGCCATCTGCTGGATAAATATGGTTTGCAGCCGAAAAAAGGCCTTTGCCGATGTTCGCGCCGGTGGCCATGTGGTCGAGCCAGCCAATCATATAATCTGCGGTGTTTTTTGCGGCTTCAAATGCGGCTACCATCTCTTCGATGTTGGCTATGCGGCTGGTAACGCTCCGCAGTGAGCAAGAAGTGACAGGGCGCAGCTTTAGGGTCAGCTCTTCGATGATGCCGGTCATGCCCATGCCGCCTGCGGTTGCCCAGAATAGGTCGGCGTTTTGTTCAGGGCTGCACACCACCGTGCTGCCATCGGCGAGCAACAATGAAATGGAGAGCACATGCTCGGCGAAATCACCATCGCGGAAATGGTTTTTGCCATGCACGTTGCAGGCAAATGCACCACCAAGGCTGATGTGGCGTGTGCCGGGGATGACGGGCGGAAACCAGCCGCGCGGGATAAACAACGCCATCACATCGGCCAGTGTCATGCCTGCTTGCGCGCGCAGGATGCCCTGTGATTCATCAAACGAGATGACGTGGTCGAGGCGGGTGGTGCGCACAGTGCCTGCGGGTTGGAGCGATGCATCGCCATAGGAGCGGCCTTGGCCACGCGCCAGCAGCGAGCCTTCATGCTCCGCTAAAATCGCCAGCACATCGCGGCGTTTTTCTGGGCGATAGCTTTTGCAGGCAACTCCGCCGCATATTCCCCAGCCAGAAAGCAAAGATCCTTCGACTACGCTTTGCTTCGCTCAGGATGACAAAAGGAAACTCATGCACATCATTTCGCTTTATCTTATTTTTTCCATGCTGGCGGTGATGTGGTTCGACCTCACGCGCTTTAAAATTCCTAACTGGCTGGTGGGTGGTGTGATGTTGGCTTATGGCGCGGCGTGCGCGCTGCAGCCCATGCCGTGGATCTCTGGCTTGCAGGCATTTGGCCTTACATTTGCTGTGGGCTATGTGATTTTTTCTCTGCGCATTATGGGAGGAGGGGACGTCAAACTCCTTGCTGCCTGCGCCCTGTGGGTGGGGCTTTCGCAGCTGCTGGACTTTATTTCTCTGGTCGCGACTTTAGGTGGGGTCTATGCGCTGGCGCTGCTTATTGGCCGCAAAATCCTCGCGCTTTTGCCGCTGAAAAAAGCTCTGCCGCGCCTGATGCGTGTGGGCGAGCCAATCGCCTATGGCCTTGCCATTGCGCTCGGGTTTTTGTGGATGCTGTATAAAGGGCAGTTGCCGATTGCAATGAGCGCTATGAGCGCATTTGCGTAAGCTGGTAGTTCAGCTCTGCGCCGAAAATGAACACAATGTTGCAGATGTAGAAAAATAGCAGCGCAGCGATGATGCCTCCTAAGCTTCCATAAATCAGGTTAACCTGCTCAAAATCCAGTAGATAAATTGTTAGCAGATGTGCGGCCAGAAGCCAGCCGACAACCACAGTAAGGGCGCCAGGCATAACTGATAGAAATCTCAGCTTAATGTTAGGTATCACATAATAAATAGCGCTGACCGACAGAAATAAAACGCAAGGCATTAGCCAGAACAGTAAATTATTGACTAGAATTTCATGTGTGGCGAGAAATTTAGTTCCCAAAAAAGTCTCCACATGTTGCAGAAAAATGGGTACAAAAACGACGAATAACATGCACACAATAAGCACGAATGTGAATACCAGCAGCTGCAGCACTGAAAGTGAGCGTCGCCATATATAAGCAGGTGGTGTGGCCACATGATAGGCGCGGTTGAGAACAGTACGAATCCCCTCCACGGCGGAAGACGCCGTCCACAATGCGCCTACGATAGCGATGGTAACGAGGCCTTGCGGTGGGCCGGAGATAATTTCTTCAATGCGCGGGGTAAGCGCGCCAACCACATGTTGCGGCAACCCCTCTAGAAGTGTGCTGATGAATTGTGCGCCAGCATTGCCTTGTCCAAGCCAGCCAGCAACTGCCACCAGCAAGACCAGAAACGGAAATAGTGAGAGCAAGCCGAGGAACGCAAGGTAGCCCGCGTGTTCGATGCCATCGTGATAAACCGTCAAAACGGCTGCGCGACGGGTACATCCCCAAATGTCGCGCAGGGTGCGCATCAGGCGGGCTCCTGCTGGCTCATGCAGTGAATCGTGCCAAGCCCCCAGACTAAATCCACCGCGTGAATCGGCGCAATTTCATGCTTAGGGAAGCACTCAGCGAGGATGTTCAGCGCCACCCTATCCATCGGGTCGTTGAAGGTGGGTGCGAGCACCACGCCATTGGCAATGAGGAAATTCGCATAGGACGCAGGCAGGCGCTGGCCTTCAAACACCACAGGGCGCGGCATTGGCAGCTCGACAATGTTCAGTTGTTTCCCGTCTTGGTCGCGCGCGGCTTTTAGGCGTTTGACGTTGTCTTTCAGCAGCGCGTGGTTCTCATCTTTTTTGTTGGGTTCTACGACGGTCACTACGGTGTTTGCGTTCACAAAACGGGTGATGTCGTCGACGTGTCCGTGTGTGTCGTCACCTACAATGCCTTTGCCCAGCCAAATGACATTTCCTGCGCCGAGGTAGCACTCAAACACAGTCTCATAATCGCGGCGAGAAAAGCCCGGGTTGCGGCACTGCAGTTTTTCACTCAGCAGGCATTCTTCGGTGGTTATCAGCGTGCCTTTGCCGTTCACATCAATACTGCCGCCTTCAAGCACCACGCGCTTGCCCTTTAACATCGGCTCTGCGCCAGAGAGATTATTCTTCGCGTTGATGCACGCGGGAACAGCGTCGTCCAGCTTGTGGTTTTTATATTTTGCCCAGCCAGTAAAGCGCCAGTCGAGCTGTAGTTTTTCTTTGCCTGCATACACAAAAATGGGCCCGCAATCGCGCATCCAGCCACGGTCGGTGGGGATGATGTGCATTTCGATCTTTTTGAGGTCTAGGCCTGCGCGTTTGCAATAGCTCGTTGCGCTTTTTTTTGTCGCCGCATCTTTGACCAGCAACTTCACTTTTTGGTGGCGGGTGAGGGCGCGGAAAATCTCGGTGAACACCCACGGAATCGGATCGAACTTATCCGGCCAGTCCTCGCCGTTATGCGGCCATGAGAACCATGTCGCTTCCTGCTTTTCCCACTCGGCGGGCATTCTGAGGGAGTGATTGCTCATGGCTTACGCTCCAAAACGCTTGGTGATATCGCCATAAGCATCGACTCTGCGGTCGCGGAAGAAGGGCCAGTTGCGGCGGGTGTATTCCTGCTGCGCAGGGTCAACCACAGCCGTCAAAATTTCTTCCTTGTCGTGACTGCCCATGGCGAGGATGCGGCCAAATGGGTCGGCGATGAAAGAGTGACCGAAGAATTCGATGCCGTCACCGGTGATGACCTCATGGCCGACGCGGTTGCAGCTTGCGACATACACGCCGTTGGCGATGGCGTGGCTGCGCTGAATGGTTTCCCATGCTTCGACCTGCGACTGGCCATATTGCGCTTTTTCCGCCGGGTGCCAGCCGATGGCCGTGGGGTAGAACAGCACCTGCGCGCCTTGCATAGCGGTCAGGCGTGCGCCCTCGGGATACCATTGATCCCAGCACACCAATGTACCGATTTTGCCCACAGAAATGTCATGAGCCTTAAAGCCCAAATCGCCCGGCGCGAAATAATATTTTTCCTCGAACAGCGGGTCATGCGGGATGTGCATCTTGCGATAGATGCCTGCGATGCTGCCATCTTTTTCAATCACCACGGCGGTGTTGTAATACAGGCCTGCAGCGGCGCGCTCATAAATAGAGTTCACAATCACCATGCCCGTTTTTTTGGCTAAAGCGGCGAGAGCCTGCGTTGTCGGGCCATCGACGCTTTCCGCCAAATCAAAATTTTTCGCATCAAGCGACTGGCAAAAATATTCAGTGAGGAATAGCTCCGGCAGGCACGCCACCTGCACGCCTTTTTTTGCGGCTTCTTCCAGCATCGAAATGGCTTTGGTGAGGGTCTTCGCTTTGTCTTTGCTCATAGCCATTTGGATGAGGCCGATGGTGAATGGTTTAGTGTTAGGTTGCATGGGGCACATCCTTAAAGATTCAGGTCATGCGCCGAAATATCATACTACGCCAAGAAGCGCAACCCAAGCGGCGGAGACGATTTTTAGGATAATGGCGGTCATCCCGCCGATAGTCAGCACCGATGCACCGATGCCAAGCAAAACCACCAGCCCGTCACGCTCCAAAAGGCCCAGCGCCAGCATACACATGCAGATAGCGGGGATGAAGTTGCCACCGGGAATGGGCAGGAAGATGATAGCCGCATGTATCATGATGATGAGGCCAACAAGGCGCTCTGTCATGCCTTTGGTGGCAAAAAGCATGCGCGGTTTGAATATTCTGTCGAGTTTTCTAAGGTATGGCAGGCACTTTTGAATCACTAGTTTAAGTGATTTTCCTTCAAAAGACTGTTTGCGAATAAAGCGTGGAAGCCACACTTTGCTTCTGCCTACAAGCATTTGCAGTGCGAATATGGCAATCGGCACGGCGCAAATGGAAGAGACACCGGGAATGCCAAGCGGAATCGTGTTGGGCAGTGCAAAAATCAAGATGGCAAGGCCGAACGCGCGGTCAGAAAGTTTTGACATGAATTCGCCCAAAGTAATGCGAGCATCTCCCAAATCGCGGGCGATGTTTTCAAGCACTTCGGTGGTGCGTAAATTGGATTCGGTGTGATGATTCATTTTCACTGGCGCTTATAATACAATTAGTTTACCAAATCAATCAGCTATTCATATTTTTATTATTCAAATGAGGGTGTTTTTGTGAGTGAAGTGACGAGTGTGTTCTGGTTTGGATTTGCAGTATTTTTGGCAATAGCCATTTCTATTGACCTTGGCGTTACTAAAAAACGCGACAAAGAAATATCATTCAAAGATGCGTTGATGCGCGTTTGCATTTGGGTGATGTGCGCGGTCATTTTTGGCGTTGGAATTGGCCATTATCTGGGCTCGCAAAAAGCTCTCGAATTCTTCACCGGCTATCTCATCGAGCTTTCGCTCAGTCTCGATAATGTGTTTATCATTGCCCTCATTTTTACGCATTTTGCCGTTCCCATGCGCTTTCAGCATCGCGTGTTGTTTTGGGGGATTATCGGTGCGCTCGTCATGCGTTTTGGCATGATTATGGTTGGCAGCGCGCTGGTCAAAGAATTCGCCTGGATTATGTATATTTTTGGCGCTTTCCTTGTGTTCACGGGCATCAAGCTGGTTTTGCAAAAACACGACGCCTTCAACCCAGAAGAAAACAAGCTGGTGAAGCTTGCGCGCAAACTTTTCCCCGTCACCGAAACGATGGAAGGAAACCGTTTCTTTGTTAAACGTGACGGCAAGCGCTTTGCTACCCCTTTATTCATTGTTTTGATATTGGTGGAAGTTACCGACTTGGTGTTTGCGGTGGATTCTGTGCCTGCTATTTTTGCGGTCACGCTCGATCCGTTTATTGTATTCACCGCCAATGCGTTTGCTATTTTGGGCTTACGTTCGATGTATTTCTTACTCGCGGGGCTGATACCAAAATTCTATTATCTGAAGCTTGGTCTCTCCGCATTGCTTGTCTTTGTGGGCAGTAAAATGCTGATGGTTGAATACTACCATATCCCAACCGCGATATCGCTGATGGTGATTCTGGGTATCTTGCTGACAGCGTTGATTGCGTCGGTTGTGCGCAGTCGCAAATTACGCGAGTTGCCCTAGATTTGCCACAAAAAGGTGGCCTGCCACCCGAAGCCTGTATATAAGGGAGAGGGTGGTGGCTCGAGAGGGATTTGAACCCCCGACCAAGGGATTATGATTCCCCTGCTCTACCACTGAGCTACCGAGCCACATTCCCCAAACGCATCGGGGAGGGATAGGGATTAGGCAGTTGGCATATAAAATGCAAGCAAAATTTATAGCAGATTGCATTTGTTGTTTTAAGTGGGGCTTTGACGCTTGAAATAGCTCACGAAATCGGCTAGGCTAATTAAGTAATATTTTTAACTATTCTTATAAATTTTAAGCATATAATTAACTTAAATTTAATCTAAACCCGCTACACTCTAAGCATCAAACGATACAATAAACCGGAAAAAGCACAAACGGGGAGTGCGAGATTATGGTGGCAGGGCCAGAAGTTAGTAATGGTATGGAGTCCCAAGTCGCCTTGGTATCGCCTTTGCTTGATGGTGGTAGTCATGCTGTTGTCGTTGGACAAACAGTTGCCGCTCTTAGTACTGACAATACAGTCTCCTCAACTCCTCCTGCGGATATTGCAGCAGTTATTAATCCTGCGGCACTTAGTTACCCAACCAACCAAACTTCCGTTATCAATTCTCCGCTAACAACTAATGTAATAACGCCTTCACAAGTGCCGGGGACGCAGTTGTAAATATGTCCAACCTGCACATCCCACCAGCCCCGATTTCTGCACAAGCCATGGCTGATTTGCTATGTACGGTGACGATTGTATGTCGCGGCATGCAGACGAATGGAAAGCCTTTCTGGGCATACATGGCCGTCAAACCAAGCATGGCAGAAGCATTCAAAGAAGCGCGCGAAAAAGGTGGCTTTAACCTTGATGAATTTGGCACTATCATAGAATGGGGCGAGGGGGAGCAGATTCCCGCCGAAGTTGAGGCGCGCATGATTCGAGATCATGGCATTGACCCTGACTATGAAAACAAGCTAATTCAAGCGCTTGAAGAAAAGCGCAAGGGCAACGCCTAGGCGGGCTGCCATTTTTTCCGTTTTTGTCACAAAATCTTCATATGACTTCCTTTTTCTATATGTTAATGTGCAGATAAGGGAGTGTGCACATGGCGCAGGCAGATAATAATACAAGGGAATTGACCTATACTGACGTGGCGTGGACGGGCTCGTGGCGTCAGCGTGCGGCAGGCATGTGGGCTGCGGGGCTTGTCGGCCTTGTTGGCGGCGCGATTGGTGGCGCGATTGCCCCTTTACTACCTGTGCTGGCTTTTGCTTATCCTTTGTCAGAAGCAGCTCCGCTTATTCTTCCTTCAATTGCCACATTTGCTTCGGCTGGCTTAGTATCATTGGCAGCGGCGGGCGCACTTGTTGGGCTTGGCTCGGGTGGTGCGGCAGCAGTGGCGGAAGAGCAAGAAAAACGTGACAAGTCACGCATCAAAGCCATGGGCATCAATTTGCCGGAGCCAGAAAAATCCACAGAGACAACACCAAAAAATCTTTTTGAGCGAATCGCCAGCTATATTAATCCCCGCGCGGGCATGATTTTTATTGCGATGGGTATGGTGGCGGGTGCCGTGTTTGCTTGGGCTGCCGCTCCAGCGGTAGAGGCTTTTGCAACTGCTGGTGCCCCCGCAGCAAGCGGAGCAGGAATCACATCAGCAGTTATTTCAGGGACAGGTATAGCTTCTGTTATTAAATCTACACTGACGGCGGGTGGAAGCGCCATTGCCGCAACAGCCGCTTATTGTGTCGGTGTTATGGGTATGTTCGGCGCAATGTTTGGTGTTCGCTATGCGCATCTGACCAATGATCTGCGCAATGTCATGGCAGGTTTTCTCTCCACCAAATTCGGCGATAAAGACAAAGCGCCAGAGCAGGCGCCGCAATTGCAAATGCAGCCTGTGCGTGAGTTGCAAACTCCGGTGATTGATGTGCAGGTGGAGCAGGTGCCAAGCCACATGGCGAAGCTGGAAACGCGCCTGCAGCAAGGCTTTCAGAAGATGCTGGAAAAACCAGAACCTGATTGCGGCTGCTCGCACATTCGCTAATACACATGTCTCTCCCCACACCAACATCTAATAACGCTTCGCCCGCCGAGATGAAATTTTGGCGCGAATGGGCTGAGAGGGCGCCTGCGCTTGTGCGTGCAGGTATCGAGCAAGTTGAATATCAAGCAATACAACCCTACACTCCTTTGAAAACCGCTCTGGCTGCGGTGGGGTGTTTACTTGGGGTGGCGAGTTTTACAAAATATGTGCCAGGTAAATGGAAATGGATAAGTGGCCTAGGTTCAGCTGGCTCTCTTATGGGGGCGGTGTCTATAGGTTCAAAAAATGTGTTGGAAACCCACTTTTTAAATGACTATGCAAATTGTTTGGAAGGCGATCCCGCTCTACGTAAAGAGCTGGCGCAGTATTTGTCTGATCATGTAACATCTGATAGCATACAGAGTCTTGGTATAGAGAAGGTTGTTGCTGTTAACGCGATGGCATTTATAAAAGACATGCTTACCAAACAGGCTATCTATAATTCTATGCAGCGTTCCATTGCCACAGGAATGGTTTGCGCGCGATAGTAAAAACCCCAGTAAATCCGCTAGTTTTCACCCCACATAAAAACGGCATTCTTGTGTCATTGACATGGTGGCACACTGGTGATACACTTTATCTATAATTTGTAAGGAGATTTTTTATGGTAACGAACCACCCGCGCGTCAATGTCACACTCGATGACGGGCTGCATGAAATGCTTTCCTCCTTGGCGCGATCGGGGAAAAAATCGCTTTCCGTGGCAGCGAAAGAGATGATCGAAGTAGGGCTTTCTTTGCAGGAAGACCGTTATTTCTCGGAGTTGTCTGAAAAACGCTTGGCCAAAGGTGGAAAGAATATTTCCCATGAAGATGCCTGGAAATGACTTGGCGTATTGAATATCGCCCTGATGTTATTGCGCACGATATTCCCGCACTTCCCAAAGCCATCAAGACGCGGGTGCGTAAGGCCATCGAGAGCAAATTGACTCTTGATCCGCAGCTTTTTGGCAAGCCGCTGCGCTTTAATTACTCGGGGCTCCGGCGGATTCGCGTAGGGGATTATCGCGTGATTTATCTTATTGACCCAAAGAATAATGTTGTAACGGTGACAGCGATTGGTCATCGCAAAGATATTTACGATGAATGATTCTATAAAAACCCCAGTAAATCCGCCATTCTCCGCGCCATTGAAAAAAAAATGAAAAAAGTTGTTTTTTGTGCTTGACGGGGGGCAATGCTTTTGCCATAACAGCCTTCCTTTCGGGGCGCCCACACATGGAAAGTTGTGGATGTGATTTGTTCGGTTCGCTGGCAAATCTGTAGAATGATAATGTATAGAGCATTTAAGCGCAGGTGGCGTTGTGTCACGGCAAGTCGATTCTTTCGGGATCGAGGCGTCGTTCAAAATCAACAGCACAATGTCACTGCGCGTCCATATGAATAATATGTACAAACAACTATCATGCACGTAAGTCCATAGTGCAATGTATGATAGGTGATATTGTGCGTGTTTCCGAAAATAAAGTCCTTACTCAAAAGGTAAGGCAAATTTTGCGCAAGCGTTCGTAGAACTTGTTCTACGGACATTGCCATGAATTCAAACTTGAGAGTTTGATTCTGGCTCAGAACGAACGCTGGCGGCAGGCTTAACACATGCAAGTCGAACGGTTGTAGCAATACAGCAGTGGCGCACGGGTGAGTAACGCGTGGGAACGTGCCTTTCAGTTCGGGATAACATCGGGAAACTGGTGCTAATACCGAATATTCCCCCCGGGGGAAAGATTTATCGCTGAAAGATCGGCCCGCGTGAGATTAGGTAGTTGGTGGGGTAATGGCCTACCAAGCCTACGATCTCTAGCTGGTCTGAGAGGATGATCAGCCACACTGGAACTGAGACACGGTCCAGACTCCTACGGGAGGCAGCAGTGGGGAATATTGGACAATGGGCGAAAGCCTGATCCAGCCATGCCGCGTGAGTGATGAAGGCCTTAGGGTTGTAAAGCTCTTTTGTCAGGGAAGATAATGACGGTACCTGAAGAATAAGCACCGGCTAACTTCGTGCCAGCAGCCGCGGTAATACGAAGGGTGCTAGCGTTGTTCGGAATCACTGGGCGTAAAGCGCGCGTAGGCGGCTTGACAAGTCAGAGGTGAAAGCCTGGAGCTCAACTCCAGAATTGCCTTTGAAACTGTCTCGCTTGAGTGTCGGAGGGGATAGCGGAATTGCTAATGTAGAGGTGAAATTCGTAGATATTAGCAGGAACACCGGTGGCGAAGGCGGCTATCTGGACGACAACTGACGCTGAGGCGCGAAAGCGTGGGGATCAAACAGGATTAGATACCCTGGTAGTCCACGCTGTAAACGATGGGTGCTAGCTGTTCGGGGGTTCCCCCTGAGTAGCGCAGCTAACGCGTTAAGCACCCCGCCTGGGGAGTACGGTCGCAAGATTAAAACTCAAAGAAATTGACGGGGACCCGCACAAGCGGTGGAACATGTGGTTTAATTCGAGGCAACGCGAAGAACCTTACCAGGTCTTGACATGCCCTCTTTGGTTTCCAGAAATGGATTCCTTCACTTCGGGTGGGAGGTGCACAGGTGCTGCATGGCTGTCGTCAGCTCGTGTCGTGAGATGTTGGGTTAAGTCCCGCAACGAGCGCAACCCTCATCCTCTGTTGCTAACAGGTAATGCTGAGAACTCTGAGGAAACTGCCGGTGATAAGCCGGAGGAAGGTGGGGATGACGTCAAGTCCTCATGGCCCTTACGGCCTGGGCTACACACGTGTTACAATGGCGGTGACAATGAGTCGCTAACCCGCGAGGGTATGCTAATCTCTAAACGCCGCCTCAGTTTGGATTGTACTCTGCAACTCGAGTACATGAAATTGGAATCGCTAGTAATCGTAGATCAGCACGCTACGGTGAATACGTTCCCGGGTCTTGTACACACCGCCCGTCACACCATGGGAGTTGGTTCTACCTTAAGCCGTCCCGCTAACCGCAAGGAGGCGCACGACCACGGTAGGGTCAGTGACTGGGGTGAAGTCGTAACAAGGTAGCCGTAGGGGAACCTGCGGCTGGATTACCTCCTTTCTAAGGATTTTGTTTATTCAACATGTTTGGATTATCCAAGCCTCTGTCTGTTAAACGAATCATCTTACACGATGCTTCGCCATCTGCGCCTAAATGCTCATACATCAAACTTCCAGCTCACGCTGGGGGCACACCATATAAAAAGGGGCTATCTTCGGATAGCCCCTTTTTGTTTGCTTTAAGAAAAGGCTATGTTACTCATTGTTATATGAAAACAACGCATTACTTTGCAACTGAAGTGCTCGGTAAAAAGCGCCCTTACATGAAGCGAGAATGGTGTATGGCGGCGATAACTGCACCTGATCACAAAGTGCTTCAACCCGATGGCAGAATACGATACTATAAATACATTGAAGATGCTCAGAAATTTGTGCGCGTGATTACGCTTGAAGATGGTGAAACCGTGCATAACATTTTTTATGATCGTCGATTTAAGCCAAAGGAACAATAGCCATGAAATTTAATTACGACAAAGAAACTGACTCGCTTTACATCGATTTTATTGATGGGCCAGGCTCGGATACCGTCATTATCACTGATGATATTGTGGCCGACATTGATGCGCAAGGCCGCCTAGTTGGGCTGGATATACAGCATGCAAGCCGACAGTCGGATCTTGGTAATTTCTTTGTCGAAGGTATGACGCCTGTTTTGCGCCCCGCCACTTGATTTTCATCATGGCGTCTTTATATCTTTTGTGTTAGATTGCCTTCCCTAAACAACATGAGGAAAGGGGCGTTTTATGCGTAGCACAGCTCTCAAAATTGATTCATTTGCGCAGCTGGAAGCCGTTCAAAGAACGGTGCTGCAGCTTGTCGCCATCACGCCACTGGAAAAACCATCGAAAAAAGATGAGCGCGTTGGCCTCGAGATGGGCGATTTCGCCGAAAAATATTTCCTCGGCGCGAGCAATTTCGCGTAAGTAGCGATTGTGTTCACCCCGTTTGGCGGGATTTTATTTTGTCAACTCATCGAGTAGATACTGATAACTTGCGGTGATTTGCTTGAACTTTTCTTCATGCTGTTTACTTCCTTTGTTCACGTCTGGGTGAAATTTTTTGACCAGAACACGATATTGAATTTTCAGCTCCTTAAGCGTATATGGGTGCGGCATATCCAGTGTGGCCAAGGCTTTGCGTAATTTTTCGGGTAGGGCAGGAGAAGTTTGCGCCGCGCGTTTGGGGGATAGGTTGAGGAATTCTTCGAGCGCCTGATAGAGTCGCGCATGTGGCGTTTTGAATGCATCTTCCCGCGCCCATGTTGGGCGGTGGCCGGTGACGGCTTCTTTCATAAATTCTTCTATTTCGTCGCGCTCCATGCCATCAAAATAGTCCCATTGTTTGTTGTGCTCACGCACATGGTCGAGGCAGAACCAGCAATATTCATGCAGTTTATCGCGGGCTTTTGGCGCTTTATATACGCCGCGCTCTGGGCAGCCTTCCGCTTCGCAGGGCGGCGCGTCATCTGCGGAAATATGCGGCGAAAAATCTTTTTTGCGTGTTGTAGTCATAGTGAGCATAATACTATAAAGAAATACGCATCACTACCCAGAACCGCAGAAAAAATGACTAGGCAAGATTTAATTACCCGCATCCTCACCGAGCATTTCAGCCCCAGCTATCTGGAGGTGCGCGATGTGTCGCACACTCATGCGGGGCATGCAGGGGCAAGGCCAGAAGGGCAGACGCATTATGAGGTCGTTATCCGCAGCGTTCAATTTTTAGGTATGAACAAAGTCAAATCGCATCAAGCGATTTATGCACTGTTGGCGGAAGAATTTAAGACTGGGTTGCATGCGTTGGCCATCGACGCTTCAGCGATGGTGGATTAACGATTTCTTTGCTTTTGGCTGGTAAAACTAAAACATCGTTTTTTCACCTCTAAGATTGGAAAAATTCCAATGCTTTCACTTGTTGGCCTTATTCTTATTTTTGTGCTGGTTTTCGGCGGGTATATTCACTCCGGCGGTAAAATCGAAATTATTCTCCACGCGTTGCCACACGAGCTCACCATGATTTTTGGCGCGGCTCTTGGTGCCTTTATGGTGGCCAATAAAGCCGCCGTGGTAAAAAAGACCGGCAAGGCTCTCATTCTTGGCTTCAAAGGCCCGAAATGGAAAAAACAGGATTACAAAGATTTGCTTTGCCTGCTGTTCATTATCTGCAAGCTCATGAAATCCAAGGGGATGATTGCGGTCGAAGCGCATATCGAAAAACCCGAAGAAAGCTCTATCTTTAAGCAATATCCCAGCATTTTGAAAGACCACTTCGCCGTTGATATGATTTGTGACACGCTGCGCACGCTCACCATGGGGGTTGAAAACCCGATGCAGATTGAAGATAGTCTCGACAAACAAATCGAAAAACATCATCACGAAGCAGCGGGGCCAGGTCATGCATTACAAGGTATGGCCGATGGTCTGCCTGCTATTGGTATTGTGGCGGCGGTGTTAGGTGTAATCAAAACTATGGCCAGTATTAAAGAGCCGCCAGAAATTCTCGGCGGAATGATCGGCGGTGCGTTGGTGGGAACGTTTCTTGGTGTGTTCTTGGCCTATTGTATCGTGGGGCCGCTGGCGTCTAAAAATCTGGCTGCACATGATCAAGATCAGCAATTTTACTTCATCATCCGCGATGTGCTGGTGGCGCATCTAAAAGGGATGGCTCCGCAGATTTCAATGGAAATGGGCCGCAGTCTCGTTCCTGGCTATTATCAGCCAACGTTTGCCGAGATGGAAGAGTTGTCGGGTACGTTGAAGATTGAGTAGGCGTTCACAATAGAATTCTAAAAGGTGAGAATGTGAATAATTCTGATTCATCCTCCGACTTTTTCAATAATGAATTGAGGCCTATTTTTAAGACTTTTGGCCCTACAATCGTCAAATTTATGGATGAAAAAGTTCCCGATAGGGGGAATACTCCATACGTTATATTCAATCTGGATGGTGTTGAAGGGGTTCATAATGCCTTGATGTTTTTTATGCGTTTCTGGGTTGAACAGAAAAGTGCAAAAGCAACTATTCCTGATGGCTTTGAACGCTGTGGGGGAGTATTAATCCAAAAAATTTCTGATTACATAATGAGGCATAAAATTGACAGAGAAAAATTGGATTATCCCGATTTACCGCCCAATGACTTTGCAGCCAGAGATATGAGGGAACGAGCATCGGGGCATTACATTTTAGCGGCAACTGTTTCTTGTTTCCCTAAAGAAGTTATAGATATGCTCTTTGAGGGTAGGCATGCAGCAGTGTAAGTGCTTCCATAAAAAACCGGCTGATGAAAACCAGCCGGTTTTTTATTGCGTAGGTGGGGGGATTAGAAATTACCGCTGCTAAAAATGGTGCGGGTGTAAGGGGAGACAGCGACTGTCCCAGACGTTTCAAATGCCTGTGCCACTTGGCTTTGTGAGCTAGGCGAAATTCCCGCAGGCGAGCAGGCCTGCAAGAGCGAAAGTGCAGCGAGCGAAAGAGCAAGAGAGAGAAGTTTTGTCATATACTTAGTCATACATGCCTCCACTATTTTCCTTGGTTTACGTGTTGCGCGATACTTTTATCAGCATACCCCCGGGGGGTATATTAAAAACCCTTAAGGAAGCTGGCTGATGTGGGCTTTGTAACCTGTATATAGTTATGCGAGAATTGTTTATTTTGCGGCCAAGCCATGCATTTTTTGCATGATATTGTCGCTAGACAAACCCTGTGAATAAATGAGATAATACAAGTCTGACCTGAGTGATTATACCCCCCTGGGGGTATGGTGAAAAATAGGCCTAAATATCCGCTAGTGCATCCTGCGGAAGCCCAAGGCAGCTAAGGATCCCCCGCGCTTTCTGATAGGTTTCGTCTAGCTCGCCTTCGGGTGTTGAATCGGCCACGATGCCGCCGCCGACTTGAAACTCAAAACGCGAACCCTGCAACACCAACGTGCGGATGACCACCGAGAGATCACACGAACCATCACCCCCGAACCAACCGATCGCTCCGCTATAGACCCCGCGTTCCTGTTTTTCGAGCTGGCTGCAAAGCTCCATCGCTGCAATTTTGGGGGCGCCGGTCATTGAGCCAGGTGGGAAGCAATCACGAACGATGTCTAGAGCGCTGCGGTTATCTGCTTTTTGCGCGGTGATGGTGCTCGACATATGATGGATGGTGGCGTGGGTGGTAACGTCAAAGAGCGATTCTACTGCTACACTGCCGAGCGCAGCGCTACGCGAAAGGTCATTGCGCATCAGATCCACAATCATCAAGTTTTCAGCGCGATTTTTTTCACTTTTTCCCAACCCATTTCTTGATTCGGTGTCTTTTTCTGCATCGGAAAACCGTGGCGCCGTGCCCTTGATGGGGCGAGTGCGTATATGGCCGCTGGCATCCAACTTTAAAAACATCTCAGGGCTGGAAGAAATAATCTGTGTATTGCCCAGCTGCAAAAATGCGCTGTAGGGAGCTGGGCTAACTTCGCACAGGCGCGCGAAAAGAGCCAGTGCATCCGGTGCAGCTTCAAATTCACCCATGAATTTGCGCGTGAGATTGGCCTGATACAAATCACCGCGATTTATGGCCTCTATCACCTGCGCGGCGTGGCTGATATACTGTGCACGCGTCATATTCGAGGTAAGACTTTTGACAGCGGGAAGAGTCATTGGAGTGTAGTGCGTGGGGGCTGTGGGCGCTTGCTCGCCCTTTGTCCAGAGCGTTAGCGTGCGCTGTTCATGGTCAAACTGATAGATGTGCTGCGGGCGTAGCATATGCAGCTTTGCGAGCTGAATATAGCCCGCGTCATCAGGTGCAAGTTTTTCCAGCGCGTTTTTTAGCCCATACCCCAGATAGCCAAACCACGCATTGTCGAATGTGCTGCCATCTGCTCGTAATTTTTTCTCAAAATTAGAAAAATCAGACGATTCAATTACCTCAGTGACATCGCATGCTAAATAGCTGTAACGCCCACTATAGATGGTTTTAGCACTGGAATAAAGCAGCGCAAATTTGCCGTGCTGTGTAGCGGCGACAGAAAGTGGATCTATCCATGGCAGTAAAATTGGGGATACCCCCATGAAGTATATCCTTATGGCTTAGTATCAGCGGTGGGTGCGGGCGGGAAATATTGCATATATAAGTTCTGCACGACATCTAGCCCCTTGCCGTTGATGGTGATGTTGATTGTTCCGTCGCCAATGATTTTATAACTCAAATCACCTTCTGGCGTGGCTTCTGTTGTTGCGAGTGCGCGTGCAAAGTCTTTAATAGCCTCGATTTTAGCAGGTTTAACCACAAAATATGCGGCTTCTTCAGGTGAAAATTTCGCATAAGTTTGCTGCAGTCGATTGGCAAAGTCGGCGATGTCATCAATCATATAAATGCAACCACGGCAGATGAGGTTCAGATGAGGCTCAGGCAATTTGCCTGCATTGTTTTTAACAATACCGTTTCCCGTAATTCCGTATGGCAGTGCACCGATCTGCAGATCGTTGAGCGTTATCTGCCCGTCTGTCATTGATTTGTTTCCCTGATAGCTGCCATCAAAACCATAAAACAATTTTTTGAGAGGTTCGAATTTAGGAATAGCTTCTGCAATGATGCTATGCACATCCTTTTCATTATCAAATTTGTGTAAAGTGGTTTTTATTGGCTCAATTTTGGGGTCTTCAGATACATAAAAACGATGAAAAAAATCATGTATTTTATTAGCAATGACATCATCATATCCTTCTTTAGGGCTTATATCAAAATGTGTGGAAAGCTTGATATTTCGCTGTTCACCAGCGGATTCCATGCTGTAATTAAAATCAGCTTTACTCGCTGCCGTTTGATTATCCACTGAGGCGTTGCTCAATGTAATTGTCATGGGTTCATCGGCCCAGTTATCTGATTTTATTGGTCCAGTGAATGAAATATCAAATTCAGTATTTTGTTTTCCAAGACTATCAAGGCGAGGCGGCATTGCGTTTCTATCGAATGCATTCATGTACGCCAGCACTAAGGCGCTTCCTTGCTGCGTGAACTCAATATCTGTGGATTTAAAATAGATTCTGGCCTTACGTTGATTCGAGGTTATATCCTGCGTCAAAAGAAAAATAGCCGGTCCTTGGCTAACCAAAAGCTCCTCTTCGTTTGTTCCTTCTTTTATTCTAGCAAGGCTACTACTGGGGCTATTGCATTCAAGCGAGCGAAGATTGTTGAATAAATCGTAGTTGTCCGCGCTCATGGAGCTGAAATTCCATATATTTTTTAAAAAATTTGCGTTGCTTTTAACCTTGAGCTTGCAGACGGAAGCTTCCTGATTGTGTGTCACAAGAAATGAAGTGGGGGTGATGACGGTGGTCGTATCTTTCCAGTTGCCGTGAGCGGTCAGTGTGTATTGATCGGAAAAAGTGTTGATGCCAAGCGTGATGTGCCCATCCAGTGCTAGATCTTCTGTCCATGGCAGTACATCGTAAAAAATCGATTCTTCCTTGGTTTTATCATTGCCAAAGTGTGTTACAAGAAACTTATCCACCTCACCATTAAAGCGCGGATTCACGATGGAAACATTGAGCGCCAGAGGAAAGCCGGAGGTTTCAATCGCACTATAAGTGATGTAGGTGCCCTGCTTATTAAGATTGGATATTGTATCTTCGATGGATTTTTTCATCGCATCTGCCTGAAAATACCAAACAATAGCGCCGCCACCGAGTAGCACCGTCAAAAACACGGCGATGGCCACGAGTATAATATTACGCATAATTTCTCCTTTGTTTTATTGCCAGTCAGCCTTGTGGTCGCGGCAATAGGCCGCAATATCTTTAGCGAGCAGCACGCGCAGTTGCAAGGCAAGTTCGCCGCTATTGAAGCTGATGCCTTTGGGCTCGAGCCCGCCCACGGCCAACACTTGCCACGCGCTGTTGGTGAGGATGACCGCCTGCGCCGAGGCGAGATCGGAAATGGTGACCACCACTTCCTGTATTTTTGTTGGGTAGGTTCGCAAAATGGCCGCGCGGGTGCTGCCTGCGAGCGCACCAAAACCAAGGGCAGGGGTGTTAAGCTGGCCGTCTTTCATCCAGAAAATATTGGCCGAGCTGGTTTCGCACACAAAGCTACCTTCGCCGAGCATCACCGCGTCAAAACAACCATTTTCCACGGCGTCCATGCGCGCAAGTGTGGAGCTTAGGCCTTGGCAAAGTTTGAACTGGGTGGGCAAATATAAGGCCGGTGGTTTCTGGAAGTTGCTGAGCCAGAGTTTTACGCCGTCTTCAGGTTGTGGTGGGCGCTCCATCGTTTCGATCACGCAGGTGGCGCCCGCCAGCGGGTGGGAGTCATCGGGCAAATAGCCACGACTGCCAATGCCGCGCGTCACCTGAATGCGCAGCATACCGTTTTGCATATCATTAGCGGCCAGCAGCTCCTTCACATTCGTGCGCAGCATGCTGTAGTCGAAATTGATTTTGATGGCCGCAAGCCCGTCCAGCATCCGCGCCATATGATATTCAAACTGATAAGGAACGCCGTTATAGACCGAGATGGTCTCGAATACGCCATCGCCAAAACGGAAGCCCCTGTCGAGTACCGATACGGTGGCTTCAGCTTCGTCCACCAGCTTGCCGTTGATTGAAATAAGAGTCATATATGTGGGCTTGTATATAGTGAAAATGCATGTCTAAACTACATGGGTTTTTGACAAAGGGAAATGTTTTTAGGGCGTGGTGCTCGTGTGTCGTGGTGACGTGCTGTATTTTAATTCATCACGCATCACGATTGCCACGTTAACCACGTATAGGAAAAAAATGGTCATTTTAGGCCTCGGCACGAATCAGGGCGACCGCATGGAGCATTTGCGCGAGTGTGTGGCGGAGCTTGGCTTGCTGCTGGCCGATATGCGCTGCTCCAGCGTGTATGAGTCGGCGGCGCTGCTGCCCGATGGCGCGCCGAAAGAATGGGATATTCCCTATTATAATATGGCAGTGGCGGGAAACTCGGCGCTAACGCCACACGAGCTGCTCGCCCAGGTCAAAGCGCTGGAGAAAAAATTGGGGCGGGTATCGCGTGGGCATTGGGGGCCGCGCGAAATTGACATTGATATTCTGGCTGTGGGGCATGTGACGCTGCACGCGCCGGAGCTGACTATCCCTCATGCAGGGCTTTTGGAACGCGATTTTGCGCTGGTGCCGCTCGCTGAAATTGCGCCACAGTGGGTGCAC
Organism: Alphaproteobacteria bacterium; assembly: GCA_009926845.1. GTDB lineage: Bacteria > Pseudomonadota > Alphaproteobacteria > Rickettsiales > SXRF01 > RFOF01. Next base: position 2,228 of record RFOF01000007.1, on the reverse strand, counting down.
CCCGTGGCAGAAAAAACAGCGGCAGAAATATGTGCAGAAACCAATTATAAACTAACCAAAATAATGTCATTCCGACCGACCGCAGGGAGTGGAGGAATCTAGATCCCTCGACTACGCTCGGGATGACAAGAACAAGGAACAAAAAATGACCAAGTTGATGGGCATAGTGAATGTCACGCCGGATTCGTTTTCTGATGGTGGCAATGCGTTTGCAACGGAAGATGCGCTGGCGGCCATTGAGAAGCTGATTGCTGATGGTGCGGATATCATCGACATCGGCGCGGAGTCCACCCGCCCAGATGCCACGCCGCTATCGCAGGAAGAAGAATGGGAGAGGCTTGACGGGCTGTTTCTGCTGCTGCCCAAATTTGCCGGAAAGGTTGTTTTCAGCCTCGACACGCGCCACGCCAAGACTGCTAAAAAAGCAGTTTCGTATGGTATGCCAATCATCAATGATGTGTCGGGTTTTTCTGACCCTGAGATGGTGAAGGCCGTGCGCAATTCGAGCTGCAAGCTCGTGGTGATGCATTCGTTGAGTGTGCCTGCTGATAAGAGTATTGTGCTGCCGGAAAATGTCGATGTGGTGGCAGAAGTTCTGGCGTGGGGCAGGGAGCGCATCGCCGCACTGGAAGCGGCAGGAATCGCGCGTGAGCGCATCATTTTCGACCCTGGTATTGGCTTTGGAAAAACCGCGCCGCAGAGCCTCGCGCTGGTAAATGGCATTGAGCGATTTGCCGAGCTTGGCGTGCCGCTTCTGGTTGGCCATTCGCGCAAAAGTTTTCTCGCGGGAATTGCGCCAGACCGCGACGAGGCAACGCTTGCAGTTTCGGGGTATCTTGCGCTAAAGAAGGTGGATATTTTGCGGGTGCATGATGTGGCCGCGCATCGGGCACTTGTCATTCCGACCGAAACGTAGTGAAGTGGAGGAATCTTAGATCCCTCGGCTACGCTCGGGATGACAAAAAGGATATCAATAACCATGAATAGCACACTCGACACGTTCCTCGCGCGATTGCACCATCCGATGCTGGCGATGATAGACCTCTCGCTTGACCGCATGGTGCGTCTGCTTTCGTTGCTCGGCAACCCGCAGAAAAAACTACCGCCTGTGTTACATGTGGCGGGTACGAACGGCAAAGGATCGCTCAATATCTATGTGCAGCATATTCTGGAAGCGGCGGGATATAAGGTGCACCGCTACACGTCGCCGCACCTTGTCCATTTTTCTGAGCGCATTATTTTAGGCGGTAAAGAAATCAATAATGACTATCTGGAATCGCTCGTGCGCCATGTATCCACCGTGCTCACCCAGCAACAGGCCACTTTTTTTGAGGCCACCACAGCGGCGGCGTTTCTTGCATTTGCGGAGAATCCGGCGGATGTTTTGCTGCTGGAAACGGGTATGGGTGGAAAACTGGACGCCACGAATGTTATCGCAAAACCAATGCTCACGGCGATTACCCCCATCTCGTTCGACCACACCGAATATCTGGGCAAAACGCTGACTGCGATTGCCGGCGAAAAAGCAGGCATCATCAAGCGTGGCGTGCCGGTGGTGAGCGGGGCCACGCACGCCTCGGCCCGGCGCGTGATCCGTGCCACGGCCGCGCGGCGGCATGCGCCACTGCTGGAACTCGGCCGCGACTTCTCGGCCCGCTTTCTTGGGGTTGCCGATCCGACCGGCGACACGCCGGCCGCGGGAGTGGTGCGGGTGCGACTGCCCGCGGTCCTCGCCGGGCCCGGCAGCCCAGAACCGACCTTTTCGGTGGCGATGGCCGGCCCGCACCAGGCCGAGAACGCGTCGCTCGCCGTCGTCGCGGCCCGGTGGCTCGACGCGCTCGGCCACACGGTGCCGGAGGATGCGATCGCGGCCGGACTTCGCCGTGCGGTGCTTCCGGCCCGAGTCCAGGTCATATCGCGGCGGCCGCTCGTCGTGGTCGACGCCGCGCACAACGTAGCCTCGATGGAGGCGCTCCTCGACACGCTCGCCGCCGCCCTGTCCGCGCACCGGCCGCGGGTGCTCGTCTTCGCGGCCAGCGCCGACAAACAGATCGAGCGGATGCTCCGCATCGCGGCCGGCAGCTTCGACCACGTGATCGTCACGCGCTACGCCACGAATCCGCGGGCAGCCACCGTGGAACGGCTCGTCGCCGCCTGCCGGGCCGCCGGGCTGCCGCCCGCCGAAGCGGCCGGATCACCCGCCGACGCCCTCGTCCGGGCCCGCCGCC
>RFOF01000060.1 GCA_009926845.1 Alphaproteobacteria bacterium | reverse complement strand
TGTTGAGTTTATCTTGCATGTAGCGCGGCGTTTGTTTTTCCGAGAGCAGGACGAGGCCTTCGGTCATCATATAATTGCGAAAGCGCATAATCTCTTCTTTGTGCATCAATTTATCCGCCGCAGGCAGACACAATAAACGCGCCATGATGATGCCATAGAGCGTGGCAAGCAGCGCCACCGCAAGACCGCCGCCGATGCGCGACATATCGCCTTGAATATTTTGCAGCATGATAACCATGCCCACCAGCGTGCCGAGCATACCAAAGGCAGGAGCGGTTGACGCCATGTTGCGCAAAACGGTCACGGGTGTGATGCGGCGCTCAAAATCCGCTTCCACGGCGGTGTTCATCATGGTGCGGATGACTTCTGGCTTGTAGTTGGTGATGACCAAATTGATGCCATAGCGCAGCAGCGGCTCTTTGATTTTGTTGCCGATTTCGCCTTCTAGGCCGATGAACCCTTTGGAATTGACAATAAACGCCCATTTGATGAGGCGCATGATCTCGGCGTTTAGCCCTTCACGCGTGGCGCGTGGTTTTTTAATCATGTGCCAGATGGCTTTGAACGCCTTGCCCACATAGATAGCTTCAAAGCTCATAAACGCGTTGGCGATGGTGCCGCCGACCACGATGAGGAAGCCCTCAGCGCTGAGGAAGGATAAATAATTGTCGGTTCCATGTGCGATGGCACCTAGAATCATTACAAAGCCGAAAAATGTTCCTGCGAGCGCGGCCCACGATACGGAATTGATCATTAATATCCCCAGAATTAGCTGCAAATTATGTTTCTATTCCTCATAAAAGCAGATATGGGTTAAAAAAGAGTGAGTAAACCAATCTGTCATGCCAGCGAAGGCTGGCATCCACGCCTTTATTAATGCAAAGCTGGATGCCACATAGCTCGATTTTCTATTCACTCACTCACGTTCGTGAAGAAAATCGGCTTCTGGCATGACAAAAAGTGATGAGTGAGTTGAGGAAAAAAATGAAAAACGCACCTGTCATCGGTTTTCCGCTCGACCATGAGCAGGGAGGCGGTTATTCGAAATTGCCTTGGTACGCCCTGCGCGAGAATTATTTCACTGCGGTCAGCCGCCTTGGCGCGGTGCCACTTGGCCTGCCGTATGTGCCAGAGGCAGTGGAAACCTATCTGGATATGATTGATGGGCTGATTATCACCGGCGGGGCGTTCGACGTGTCGCCCGAGCTTTATGGCGCGGCTTCTACCCATGAAACGGTGACCACCAAATCTGCCCGCACGCAGTTTGAATTTGCCATTACGCGCGGGGCAATAGCCCGCAAAATGCCGGTGCTCGGCATCTGCGGCGGCGAGCAGCTCTTGAACGTCGTGCTCGGCGGAACGCTGATTCAGCACATCCCCGATAGCGTGGAAAATTGCTTGGAGCATGAACAGAAAAATCCCCGCAATGAACCCGGCCATGTGGTGACGGTGGAAACTGGCAGTTTGCTTCACAAAATCGTTGGCGCGGCCATCATGAACGTCAACACTGCGCACCATCAGGCGGTGGATGCGCCCGCCAACGGCGTTATCGTCAGCGCGCGCAGCAGCGATGGCGTCATCGAAGCGATTGAATATCCCGCGCACCCGTTCTGCCTTGGTGTGCAGTGGCACCCCGAGTATCATGTGGATGCGGGTGATGCGAAGATTTTTGAGGCATTTGTGAAGGCGTGTAGCCGGATGACGGATGACAGATGACAGATAACAAAGAGAGTAAAAAAACGTCATCCGTTATCCGTCCTCCGTCATCCGCTCACCCTGGCGAACGCCTCGCCAAGCGCATTGCGCGTGCGGGCCTTTGTTCGCGGCGTGAGGCCGAGGTGTGGATCGCCAATGGCCGTGTGAATGTGAACGGCAAAAAAGTGACCGTGCCTGCGCTCAACGTCACTGAAAAAGACGCAGTGGTGGTCGATGGAAAATTGCTGCAAGGCAAAGAGCCGACGCGCCTGTGGCTTTATCATAAACCTGTTGGTTTGGTGACCACGCACAAAGACCCTGATGGTCGCCAGACGGTGTTTGAGCACCTGCCGAAAAATATGCCACGTGTTATCTCTGTTGGGCGACTGGATTTAAATTCCGAGGGGCTGCTCTTGCTGACCAATGACGGCGACCTTGCGCGCAAACTCGAGCTACCATCGACCGGTTGGATTCGCCGCTACCGCGTGCGCGTGTTCGGCCACATTACACCCGCGATGATGGCCGAGATGAAAAAAGGCGTGGTTTCCGGCGGCGTGCATTATGGCAGCGCCGAGGTGTCCATCGATAGCGTCAAGGGCGACAACAGCTGGGTGACCGTGGCGCTGAAAGAAGGCAAAAACCGCGAGATCCGCAAGATATTCGAGCATTTTGGTTGCAGCGTCAGCCGCTTGCTCCGCATTTCCTACGGCCCGTTTGCCCTTGGTGTTCTGCCCAAAGGCGAACTCAAAGAGGTGACGGGGAAAGTCTTGAAATCATTTATTCAAATAGAGTAACGTGAGCATATGAGAATTATTTCCGGAAAACATAAAGGTCGGCGAATTGAGCTAGGCAAAGATGCGGTGACGGTTCGCCCGACATCGGAGTTCGCGCGCGAGGCGATTTTCAACATTCTCACCCACAGCAAACACATCCCCGATGGCGCGGCCTATGCCGGAAAGCAGGTGCTTGATGTCTATTGTGGAACCGGCGCATTCGGCCTTGAGGCGTTGTCGCGCGGTGCGGCCAAGGTCACGTTCATCGACAAGGCGCGTGAGGCGCTGGCGACCACTAAACATAATGTGGTGCGCATGCACGAAGAAGAAACGACGGATTTTTTACTGGCGGACGCCACGCGACTTCCACGTGCACGCTCAGCCTATTCGCTCATTTTTCTCGACCCGCCTTATTTCAGCAAACTCATCGAACCAACGCTGGCGAGCTTGCTTGCAGGTGGCTGGATAGAAAAGGGCGGGCTTATCGTCGTTGAGCATGACGCGAAAGAAGCGATCACCCTCACGCCAGAATTTGAAGTGCTCGATGAGCGCCGCTATGGCCGCGCGCAGGTGAATCTTCTTAGGTTTAAGGAATAAGGTTTTAGGTTTTAGCCAAGCGCTGAACTTGCTAACACCTAAAACCTACCCGCTAACACCTAGTTCGTAGGTAGCGTAATAAACGCCGTTTCTTTGCCGCGCGCCACTTTCACCAATGCGAATTTGCGCCCAGCTTTTTTGGCAGCTTCAAACGCTTTGGTCACTGCTGCAGGAGATGTCACCGCCTCGTTATTGACATCGACAATCACATCGCCAGCGCGAACGCCGCGCTTTGATGCTTCGCTGCCAGAGGCCACATCCACCACGATAACGCCCGCTGCGGCATCGACGCCAAACTCTTCGCGCAGGGAAGGCGTGAGCGTTGTGATATCCATACCAATCACGGTTTCCACATCGCCACGTTTGCCTTTGGCGGGTTTGTCGCCAGATTTTTCATCCGTCTTATCATCGGCGCTTTCGTCGAGCTCGCCCACTTTGATGTCCACCGTTTTGGAGGCGTTTTTGCGCCAGTAGGTGATGGTCGATGTTTTGCCGATTTTAGTTTCGGCCACGCGGCGCGGCAAAAAGCGCATTTCGGAAATTTCTTTGCCGTCAAATGCGGTGATGACGTCGCCTGCAATGATGCCTGCTTTGTCGGCGGGGCTGCCTTTGGATACTTCCAGAACAAGTGCTCCCATGGGTTTGGAAAGGCCAACGCTATCGGCCACTTCTTCGGAGACTTCTTGGATTTTTACGCCGAGCCAACCGCGATGTGTGCGCCCGAATTCTTTGAGCTGCGCGATGATGGGTTTGGCAAGTTCGGTGGGGATGGAAAAGCCGATGCCGACCGAGCCGCCCGATGGCGAGAAAATGGCTGAGTTGATGCCGATAACTTCGCCTTTGACATTGAACAGCGGGCCGCCAGAGTTGCCTTTATTGATGGGCGCGTCGGTCTGTAAAAAATCGTCAAACGGGCCGGAATTGATGCTGCGCGCCCGCGCCGAGATGATGCCCTGCGTCACTGAGCCGCCCAGGCCAAACGGGTTGCCAATGGCAATCACCCAGTCGCCCACGCGCATCTCGTCAGAGTTGCCCAGTGGCACAAATGGCAGGTCTTTTTTGGCTTCAATTTTCAGTAGCGCGAGGTCGGTTTTTTTGTCGCGGCCAATAATTTTCGCTTTGTATTTTGTGTTGTCTAAGAAGGTGACGGTGACTTCATCCGCGTCGTCAATCACGTGGTTGTTGGTGATGACAAACCCTTTGGCATCTATGACAAAACCGGAGCCGAGCGAGAACACATCGTGTTCATTTTGCTTGTCGTCTCCGTTTCCGCCGCCTTGACCGAAGCGGTCAAAAAATTCGCGAAAAGGCTCCATTTCCGGGGAGTTTTTGAACTCTGGTGGCAGCTCACCAAACGGAACGCCAAAGCGTTGCATTTTTCCGCCCTTCACCTTTTGTGTGGTCGAGATGTTGACCACCGCTGGCGAAAGTTTCTCCACCAAATCGGCAAATCCAGTGGGAACGGGCTGTTGCGCGAGCGCGGGCAGGGGGACACATACAGTTAGTGCAAGAGCACAAAAAGCAACGCGAAGAGGAAGCATATTAATTCGCACCTTTACCCATATATTGTAGGAACTCACTATCCGGCGACATCACGATTGTGGTGTCTTTGTTGCTGATGGATTTTTTGTAGGCTTGCATCGAGCGATAGAACTTGAAGAATTCAGGGTCTTTGCCAAATGCGTCAGCAAAAATTTTGGTGGCCTGCGAGTCGCCTTCACCGCGCGTTATCTGAGCGGTTTTTTGTGCTTCCGCCAAGATAATGGTGCGTTCTTTGTCGGCTTGAGAACGAATTTTTTGCGCATCTTCACTGCCTTGCGCGCGGAACTGGTTGGCTTCGCGCTCGCGCTCGGTCTGCATCCGTTTATAGATACCTTCTGAGTTGGCTTGCGGCAGGTCAGCGCGCTTAATGCGCACGTCGATGACCTCAATACCAAAGCCGCCCTTACCATCGCCGCCCATGGCCTGTTCATTCACCTGAGTGCGAATGTTCTGCATGATTTCGGCGCGTTTTTCAGAGATGACCGCTGAAAGCGGCACGCTGCCGATGACCTGACGCAGGCTTGATTCCAAAATGGAATTGAGGCGCGAACGCATGGTGGTCTCGGTGCCAACGGTTTGTTTGAAGCGCAGCGGGTTTGTGATGTGGTAGCGCACGAATGCATCGACCATAAGACGTTTTTGATCAGCCGCAATCACCTCTTTCGGGTCGGCATCAAAATCGATGAGGCGTTTTTCGTAGAACTCCACATTCTGCACAAATGGAAGTTTGAAGTTCAGGCCAGGTTCTTGAACCATGCGCACGGGTTTGCCAAATTGCAGAACCAGCGCTTGCTCGGTTTGTGAAACCACAAAGGTGGACGCGAAGAAAACAACAAGTGCGCCAACGCCAACAGTGGCAAGTAGGGTTGATTTAATCATTTGCCGGCCTCCTCAGTTTTTCTAGGTTTTAGTTCTGGCAGTGGCATGTATGGAACCACGCCGCGCGAGGCATCATTGCTCATCACCACCTTGGTCATGCCAGACATGATCTCTTCCATTGTTTCCAGATACATGCGCTTACGGGTGACATCTTTTGCCTCTTTATATTCATTGTAAACCGCGAGGAAGCGCGAGGCCTCACCCTTTGCGCGGGCGATGACTTCTTGCTTATAACCTTCGGCTTCCAGAATCATCTGCTGCGCTTGCCCGCGTGCTTTGGGGGTGATGTCGTTGCGATAGGCTTCCGCTTGGTTGCGGGCGGTTTCCAAATCGGCGCGCGCGGTCTGCACGTCGCGGAATGCATCAAGCACCTGCAGCGGTGGATCTGCTTTCAACAGATTGACGCTGACGATTTCAATCCCCGCCTTGTAGCCATCGAGGGTTTCTTGAATCAGTTTTTTCGTGTCTTGTTCGACTTGCAATTTGCCATCGGCGAGCACATTAGCGATTTTCGCGCGACCCATTACTTCGCGCATGCTGCTTTCAGCCACGGCTTTGACGGTGTCATCGGGTTCGCGGACATTGAATAAATAGTCAGGTGCGTTGCTGATTTTCCACTGCACTTCAAAATCCACATCGACGATGTTTTCATCGCCCGTCAGCATCAAACTTTCAGAGTTGCTGGACTCGCTGCCTCGGCGTGTGCTCGAAAGATAGCCCACTTCGATGCGGTTGATAGAGGTGACGCGTGGCTTGGCCACCGCTTCAATCGGGGCGGGCAGGTGATAGTGAATGCCGGGTTCTGCGGTGCGGGTGAATACGCCAAAACGCGTGACCACGCCTTGCTCATCGGCTTTGATAAAATAGATGCCAGATGCCAGCCAGAGAAAAGCCGCGCCGCCAGCAAGCAGCATCAGGCTTTTTTTCGTGTCGCCTTCACCGCCACCTGCGCCGCCGCCAAACATTTGTTGGTATTGCTCGCGGGCTTTGCGCAGCAGTGCGTCAAAATCCGGGCCATCGGGCGGAATGTTGTTTCCGCGCGGAGGTTCTTTTCCGCCGCCAGCGCCACCACCTGAGCCGCCGCCTGAAGGCTTTCCCCCCCAGGGACTCTGTGGGCTTTGCGGACTTCCATCGTTCTTATCTCCCCAAGCCATAAGCATCCTTTCGCTAAAAACTGGCATTTATATTTCGCACCTACTATATAGGTGCAAATAGTTCTCATCTTCAAGCCCGCCTATAAATATTTTTCGTATGGAAACATTAACTAACGACCTTGTCCGTAAAGCCCTTTCACGTGTTGTCGACAGCAGCATGATTTCAGGAATCGTCGTGCGCGAGGGCGGCAAGGTGGGGTTCATGCTCACCATCGACCCCGCGCAAAAAGAAGCGGGTGAGTCACTTCGCATCGCATGTGAAAATGCAGTGAAAAAAATAGAGGGCGTGAGCGCCGTCACCGCCGTGCTCACCGCGCATAGCAATCAGCCTATTCCACCTAAGCCCGAAACTGGCTATACCCAGCCACGTGAGCGTGTGCAGTGGAATTTAACGCCGCTTGATGGCGTGAAAAAAGTGATTGCGGTGGCATCGGGAAAAGGCGGTGTTGGCAAATCCACCACCACGGTGAACCTTGCACTGGCGCTCGCTGCACAAGGCAAGCGCGTCGGCATACTGGATGCGGATATTTATGGGCCTTCCATTCCGCGTATGCTGGGCTTGTCCGGCCAACCAGAAATCGTCGATGGCAAAATGCAGCCGCTGGAAAACCATGGGCTCAAATGCATGTCGATGGGCTTTATCACGGGGGACGAGGCGGCGATTTTGCGCGGGCCAATGATCTCCAAAACGCTGCAGCAAATGTTGCGCATGACCCGCTGGGGGGCACCAAGTGCCCCGTTGGATTTTTTAATAGTAGATATGCCCCCTGGAACCGGCGACATTCACCTCAGTATGGTGCAGCAGGTGCCACTTGCGGGCGCTATCATCGTCACTACGCCACAAGCGGTTGCCGTCATCGACGCTAAAAAATGCCTCGCTATGTTCCAAAAACTGGAGGTTACTGTTCTTGGCGTTGTGGAAAATATGAGTGGTGAAATGTTCGGCCATGGCGGCGGGCAGCGCCTCGCCGAAGAATCTGGCGTGTCGTTCCTCGGTGAAATCCCTGCCGATAGCACCATCCGCATGGCCAGCGATGCGGGTGAGGCTTATGCGGGCGCGGCGGTGGATGTGTATAAGCAAATTGTGGCAAAATTATAGTATTTCGTCATTGCGAGTTCCCGCCTTTGCGGGGATAAACCAGCGAAGCTGGCGAAGCAATCCACTTCTCCAGACATCAAGAAAGCTGGATTGCCGCGTCGGCTGCGCCTCCTCGCAATGACTAGGTGGCAATCGCCGTGGCTTTGCGGTCGCTGTCGATAGCCACGAAGACGAATCTGCCTTCGGTGACTTTTTCTTTTTCCGCATCAATCGCGCTGTTCTTGCGCTCGACGAAGGCTTCGATTTTGAGGGTGATGCTGGTGTGGCCAATTTTTTCCACCTCGGTGTAGCATTCGAGGCAATCCCCCACAAACACCGGCGTGTGAAAAATGATGTTGTCAAACGCCACGGTGACGACCTTGCGGCGTGCAATTTTGCGCGCGGTGAGATAGCCTGCTAAATCCATCATGCTGATGATCCAGCCGCCGAACATGTCGCCGTCGGGGTTGGTATCCGACGGCATGGCAACGACTTTGATGGCCGGTTCGGTCATAGGCACTATTTCCCGCGAATGAGAACGAAACCGGATGGCCGCTCTATAGGGTCTATTTGTAGCATCACCGAACGTTTTTTATCTCCGTCGGTCGTCAGTGTCACTGGCAGCGAAATCTTGCGGGCATGGGCAACAGATTGTGTTATGGCTTCACATAGGTCTGGCGTCAGTTTTTGTGCAGTAAGAAAAAGCGCTAAAGAACGTATGGGTTCACTAATAAATGCAGGAAATAATTCTTGGAATGTGCGATTGATATAGATGATTTTTCCATCGTGACGTACTGCAAGGCAAAATAGACAATCCTGCGCTAATGCCGACGCAAACAGGGCGTTCATAAATTCGGTGGATTGCTGCAGTTTTTTTTGTCGCTCCAACTCTCGGGAGAGAAAGACCATGACCATTCCAACCACGGTACACAAGATGGCGGCGTTAAGCGCCTCAAAATAGACTATCAACTCTACACCTACAGTGATTATTGCCAGAAAAATAGCAAAACGGTAAATGGTGCGAATGGGTGTGTGTGTACGCACAACAAACCCGTTATTTTGTAAATCGCTTGCATCGATGCTATCGCTTGCTCTTATTCTTAAATGGGATTCCATGAGAGCTACTTTGAAAGAGAGTTTTTATTTGCCGCGAATAAGCAAAAATCCGCTCGGGCGTTCTATCGGTTCGATGCAAAAGGTGATGGGTTTGACGGTGTTGCTATTGCCGATGACCATGTTGATGGTGACGCTGCTGTCTTGTGGGCGCGAAATGGCAGCGCGAATCTTGATGGAGTCGTCCTCGGAGACGCCCTGCATTTTCATGAGCGTTTGGAGGGTGAGTTTGGGTTGAGCGATGAAATCAGGGAAGCTGGTCTGGAATGGGCGGTTTAGATAGACAATTTCGCCGTCTTCGCGGATGGCGATGCAGAAAAGATAGCCCTTGCCGAGCGCCGAGGAGAAAATGGCGCTGACAAATTCAGTGGATTGTTGGATTTTTTGCATGCGCTCTAGCTGACGTCCCAGAAACAGGGCAAGTGCGCCGCCGCCAACACAGATACCAAAGCCAATCAGCGAGTCATAATACATCGCCACGGAAACCACGAGCACCACCACCGAAACCCACTTAAATACTTCGGAGATTTTAGCAATTGGAGTGTTTTTGCGAACCACAAAGCCGCTTTTTTGGATGTCGATGTAATCGCTTCTGTCGTGCGCTCGGATGTGTTTTTCAGACATGTGTGCTCCCCGTTCAATAGTCTCTGGTAATGAGTATAGAAGAGAAGAGTTTTATTTTTGGTTAATGTGCAAAAAAACTATCAAGCCCTTCTAATCGGACGATATTTTATCTTGGTTGGCACCAGCACATCCACACCGAGGCGGCGCTTCAGGTCGGCCTCGTAGGCCTCGTAGTTGCCTTCGAACCATTCGACATGGCTGTCACCTTCGAACGCGAGGATGTGGGTGGCGATGCGATCGAGGAAGAAGCGATCATGCGAGATGACCACGGCGCAACCGGCAAACTCCAGCAGCGCTTCTTCGAGTGCGCGCAGCGTTTCGACGTCAAGGTCGTTGGTCGGTTCGTCGAGCAGCAGCACGTTTGCTTCTTGGCGCAGCATTTTAGCCAGATGCACGCGGTTACGCTCACCGCCTGATAGCATGCCGACTTTTTTCTGCTGGTCGGAGCCTTTGAAGTTAAAGCTCGAGCAATAGGCGCGGGATTTGACCAATTTTTTCCCGAGGTAGATTTCCTCGTCGCCGCCGGAAATTTCTTCCCATACCGATTTTTTATCATCGAGCGAATCGCGCGATTGGTCAACATAACCCAGCTTCACCGAGTCGCCGACTTTGAACGTTCCTTTGTCGGGTTTTTCCACGCCGGTGATCATTTTAAACAGCGTGGTTTTACCTGCGCCGTTAGGGCCGATGATGCCAACGATGCCGCCCGGTGGCAGCGAGAAGGTAAGATTTTCTACGAGTTGCTTGTCGCCAAAGCCTTTGTCAACGCCAACTG
>RFOF01000059.1 GCA_009926845.1 Alphaproteobacteria bacterium | reverse complement strand
AATCTGCTTGAAATGGAGCCTCCTCGAAAATGTCATGTACTTAAGTGTACACTCATTTTCTTGGTATCCATTTCTTCGCGCTTTATTGCCAAAGCGAGTGTCCAAAGAAATCTGAATAACCAACGTAGTGATTCATGACCAAGTTACAACAACGCCAGTCGCGCTCACCGCGCATCCGCAACGTGATAGGCTTTTCTTTGCTTATCATCGGGATGTTCTGCGTCATCGTGGTCTATCAAGGCACGCAGGCCTATAAGCAGGCCATCATCAAAGCCAATCAGAACGCGTCCAAGCTCACGACCATTCTCGCTGACCATGTGGAGCTGACATTCCTTGGGGTTGACCTCAGTCTTCGCCGTGCCATCGAGCGCCAATATTTCAACACGCTGTTTGGCAATAACATCCCTGAATACACCGAGCAGAATTTTAAAGTCTGGCTGAATGAAACGCCGCAGATTGCAGCGCTTGCCATGATCAATGAAGATGGCGTGGTCGATGTAGCGGCGCATAAGCGAGGCTATGAGCATTGGCTGGATTATAACAAAAGCCTCGTCGGGCAAAAACTGTTCGAGCGGATGCGCGCCGCTGATGACGCGGATGTGTTCATTGGGAAACACTATACCGAAGACAACCAATCGCTCATCATCATGAGCCGGCGTTTCAACAAGCTCGATGGCAATTTTGGCGGCATTGTGGTGGCTGCCATCAACCCGAAATATTTTGTCGATTTTTATGACTCCATCGGCACCGGCAGCGAAAAATACATGGCGCTGATGCTGCGCGATGGCACGGTGCTGGCCTCTGGCTCATCAGTAAGTGTTTCGGATGAGCGTGCCGCGCGAGAATGGCTTGTGGAGCAAGAGATTTTTGGGAGTGATGTGCGCAGCACCATGAACGAAACCAATGATGAAGGGCAGGTGATCGTTGCGCTCAAAGCGCTTGGCCATATTCCAGTGGCGGTCAGCATCGTCACGCATAATAAAGACTTCCTGTCGGATTGGCGTCAGTCGCGCCTGCGCGATATTGGCTTTTTGGCGCTGTTTATTATCTTCGGTTCGACACTCTCCTTCTTTGCGATTGCTACCGCGCGCCAGATTATGCGGGTGGAAGAATCTGAGAGCGCTGCGATTCTGGCCAGCCAAGCAAAATCAGAATTCCTTGCCAATATGTCCCACGAACTGCGCACACCGCTGAACGCCATCATCGGTTTTTCTGAGATGATAAATTCGGGCTATTTCGGGCCGCTGAACCCAAAACAAAAAGAACGTATCCACGATATCAATTTATGTGGAACGCATTTACTTCAGCTCATCACCGACATTTTAGAATTCTCCAAAGGTGATGCGGGCAAGCTCGAACTCATCGAAGAAAAAGTAGATATGGCCGAGATGGTGAATGAATCCGTGCGCATTATGAACGGCAAGATACGCACCAAGGGCATTCATCTGGTCGTTGCGATCGACCCCGACACGCATAATTTGAATGGTGACAAGCGCAAGATTCGCCAAGTGCTGATCAACCTGCTGTCCAATGCGGTGAAATTCACGCCGGAGGGCGGCACCATCACCGTTTCCGTTCGCCCCGACCAGCAGGGCAACATCAACATGATTGTCTCCGACACTGGCATCGGCATCGCCGAAAGTGACATCCCCAAAGCACTCTCGGTATTTGGACAAGTTCACCGCAGCAAGAGCCATGAAGGCACTGGTCTTGGCTTGCCGCTATGTAAAATGTACGCCGATCTGCATGATGGCAAACTCCTGCTCACCTCGCGCCTCGGTGAAGGCACCACGGTGCGGGTTATCTTCCCTCACTCGCGGGTGATGGGGAGGTAGAAAAATCTATAAAAACCATTGCCGAAAGCGAGGGTTTTGCACCGCGTAGCGAGCGTCCCTGACAAAATAATGCCTCATCATTTTGTCACAATACTATAGTTGTGGAGTGCGGATAACCATTCAACATACAACCAATTATCTATTATAATCATCTTCAAGACGTACAATGTCGGATTCAGTGCATATTTTGCCTGTTTGTACCTCAATAATCTCAAGAGTTTCTGATCCAATGTTTTCCAAGCGGTGGACGGTGCCAACAGGGATATAAGACGACTCATTTTTTTTGAGCTCAAATTGCTTTTCACCGCAGGTGACCCGTGCATGCCCGCTGACTACAACCCAGTGTTCTGCGCGATGATTGTGCATTTGCAACGAAAGTTTCGCGCCTGGCTTTACGCTGATATGCTTGACCTTGAAATGATTGCCTTTATCGATTGATTGGAAGTGTCCCCATGGGCGCTGTTCGTATGTATGTGAAATGGCCTCAGGCTTTTTCTGTTGTAGCAATGATTGCGCTACTTCTTTTGCATGCTCGGCATGTTCTTTATGAGCTACGAACAACGCATCATCTGTGTCTACCACCACGAGATCATTGACGCCGGAAATTACAATGGTACGTTTTCTGCCATGTACATAATTATTGTGGGAATGGTTGACTATGACATTTCCAATGGCGGCGTTACCAGTTTTATCCTTGGCGGCATGCTCCCATATATTTTTCCATGTTCCAAGATCGGCCCAACCGACATCTAAAGGTGCCACTACGGAATGGGAGGATTTTTCCATAATCGCATGATCGAACGAAATATTTTCTGCATCTAAAAATGTAGATGATAGCTCGATGATGGGGGTGGATTCATTGGTGCCTAGTGCTTTTTTGGCAGCATCAAGAACGGCGGGGGCATGTGCATTGAATGCCTGCAATCCTGCGGAACAGGAAAAGCTGAACATACCGCTATTCCAAAGCCAACATTGTTCTCCCAGCATTTCTGCTGCCTGTTCGATTGGGGGTTTTTCAACAAAGCATTTAACTTGGAATAAGGCGCCATCAGCAACAGGATTACCCATTTCTATATATCCATATTGGCTGTTGGGATGTGTGGGGCGTATGCCAAATGTTGCCAGTGCGCCTTTGGGAGTGCAGGGCAGCGCTTGGTTGATGGCGCGTTGGAATTTTTGCGTATCTTGAATGAAGTGATCGGAGGGTAAAATCAGGAGCTGGGCATTAGGTTCATGGCGCTGTGCCCACGCCAGTGCACAAGCAATGGCAGGGGCGGTGTTGCGCTGGGCTGGCTCAAGTATGATTGCAGATGGCGTGCAGTTTATCTCACTTAAGTGGTCGGCGACCATAAAGCGATGTGCGGCACTGCAAATTACCAGCGGTGGTAATACGCCATCTAGCGATGATGCTCGCTTAATTGTGTGCTGTAGAAGAGAGAGATTATCAAAAATTCGTAGAAATTGCTTAGGTGATTGTATGCGTGAGAGCGGCCAAAGACGAGTTCCAGAACCGCCGCAGAGAATAATAGGAAGGATAGTGAGTTGTGGCACGTGGAGCCTAAAAATGATATTTTCAGTATATCGTATAGCGAATTTCTTAATAATGCCAAGCCCTCTTGCAAACAGTTGCGGGGCATCTGGGCGTATAACTATCAGAAATGTGCTCACACAATAGATAGTTTATAGCAACTGACAGCTGGCCAAATCTCTAATGCTGTTTTAATTGCTTGTGGTATTTAGGTTTGTTGATACTTGAAGATACTTAGGTCTGGCTGGGGCGCCAGGGATCGAACCTGGGAATGGCGGAATCAAAATCCGCTGCCTTACCGCTTGGCTACGCCCCAATAGTTTGAAAACAAAAAAGTAAATATCGGCTGGCATAGGAGAGCAGCGCACCCGCTTTGTCAATAATTTTGTGGCAAATAGCTGTTTATATGGTGTTTTTAGGCTAAAAAGAGCGTTTTTTGAGCCATTTTAAAAGCCTTTTCCAATTTGAAATACGATTGCTTCATCGGTCGCTTCCCTCTAAAAACGATGTATGAAATCCTCCCAAAAACGTCTCGCGTCGCACCGTTTTGGCCTGGCGGCTGAAAAAATCGCTGCGTTTTATTTGCGCGCGAAGGGCTATCGCATTTTGGCAGAGCGCTATCGCAATTTTGGTGGCGAGATTGATATTCTGGCACGGCGCGGCAAAACCGTAGTGGCGGTGGAAGTTAAAGCACGAAAAAATTTAGATAGCTGCATGGACAGCATCACAAGCGACAAACAACAACGCATCATCCGCGCAACCAATGGCCTTCTTAGTGGTCATGGTAAAGTTGCTGGACTTGATGACCTACACAGCTGTAATATACGCTTCGATGTTATCTTTCTTGCCCCGTGGCGCTTGCCGCTACATATTCAGGATGCGTGGAGACTATGAAAAAAATCACCTTACTTGCTTTGAGTATTTCACTTCTTGCGACCTCTGGCTGCGTGCCGCTGCTCATCGGCGGTGGAACAGAAACTGCGGTCGTGGCCGCGCAAGAACGCTCGGTTGGTGGCGCGGTAGATGATACTGGCATTTTGCTGGCCATTAAAGGAATTTATGCCAAACAAAAAGACAAAGACATGTTCCTCAACATTGAAATTAAATCGGTTGAAGGCCGTGTGCTCTTGACGGGCAATGTCGATAAACCTGATTCACAGATCGAAGCCGTTCGACTTGCCTGGCAGGTGAGCGGCGTGAAGGAAATCATCAACGAGATCCAGATCAACGACAAGAGCGGCTTTGTCAATTATGCTAAAGACGTATGGGTTAGCTCGCAGGTGCGCACGCGCCTTATTCTTGGCAAAAAAATTCACTCCATCAACTACTCGGTCATCACTGTTAACCAAGTGGTCTATCTAATGGGGGTGGCGCAGGATCAAGATGAGCTTGACAGAGCAACGTATGTTGCCAGCACCTGTAGTTATGTTCAGAAAGTGGTGAGCTATGTGCGCCTGAAAGATGACCCAAGTCGCGGTTATCGTTCTCACTAAAGCCTAGCTGTTTTTGGTAATATAATTCGCTATCTCACTCAGTGGCAAAATAGCTTCGCAGATGCCCGCTTCGGCAACATAACGCGGCATGCCATAGACCACGCTGCTGGCGGCGTCTTGCGCGATAATGCGCCCGCCATTTTTGGCAATTTTTTTTGCGCCTTCGGTGCCGTCGCTACCTATTCCCGTCAGCACCATCGCCAGCACATTCGCGCCATAGGCATGGCTGATGGATTCAAACATCGGGTCGGCAGATGGGCGGCAGGAATTGACCATCGGGCCTTGGTTTAAGCGAATCACTTTTTTAGCATTTTCAGTTTTTATCTCCATGTGGTAGCCGCCGGGGGCAACATAAATATGTCCGGCTTCCACAACTTCGCCGTCTCTTCCTTCGCTGGCATAGGCGCCGCAGGCCTGCTCAATATGTTCTGCGAGCACCGCAGTGAATGTGGCGGGCATATGTTGCGTAATGAAAATTGGCACGCGCCCCATCCATATTGGGCATTTCAATATCGAGAACAATTACATCGGGAAGATGTTTTTTGGTGAGTTCCAATGCCTGAACACCGTCGGACGCGGTGGCGACCACGTGCATATCGGGTTCGCGCTCCAGCGCTTTGGAAAACAGGAAGCGAATAACCTCAGAGTCATCCGCTAATAAAATATTGATGGTCATAAAATTATAATTTGCGCACCTTCTCTAAGAAGCCTGCACATTGAGATTGCAGATGGTTGCTGGCTTCGGTGAGCTGCGCCGACATGCCCATCACCGTCATCGAAGAAGGGGTGCCGTCGCCGCTGGAAGATCCGCTGATATTGCGCACGATTTCGCCGGTGGCGGCTTGTTGTTCTTCGACGGTGCTGGCGATCTCGGTGGAGATGTGGTTGATGTTCATCACTACTTCGCACATATGCCGGATGGCTTCGCTCGTACCTGCGGCGGAGGCCTGCATTTCATGGATCTGCGCGGTGATCTCGTTAATCGCGCTGCCGGTTTGCGTGGCAAGTTGTTTGACTTCATTGGCAACCACCGCAAAACCTTTGCCAGCCTCGCCTGCGCGCGCCGATTCAATGGTGGCATTGAGCGCTAACAAGTTGGTTTTTTCTGCGATGGTGCGAATCAGCGTGACCACATTCGATACTTTTTCAGCGGAAGAGGTTAGCGCATCGGTGTGGCCGCGCGCATCAGTGCCTTTGGATACGGCATCTTTGACGATGTTGAGCGATTCATGCACGCGCTTGCTGATTTCAAGTGCCGAAACGGAAAGCTCTTCAATAGAGCTTTGCAGTGTGGTGGCGCGACTTTCAAGCGATTTAGCATTGGACGAAAGCTGGCCAGAAACGGCGCCGATGGACGACTCAAAATCATCCGCCAATTTGACATTTTGCGTGACGATAGACCAGCTGAGCATTGGCCCCGTGTATTCCCCTTTTTTGTTGTGCATCGCCGAAACCTTTAAATCCATCACCTCCGGCCCTACGTTAATTTTTGCGCTGTGGGGAAGGTTTTTGGGGTCAGAAAGCATCTGGCGAATACGCATTGGGTCTTTGTGGAACACGTCGATGGAGATGCCTTCTACATCCTCCACTTTTACTGGCAAATATTGCTTTAATGTCTGAAGCGTCCGCTTAGATGACTTGTTCATGTAATTCACTTTAAACTCATTATTCGGGTCTGCTGTCATAATATTCAGCGGCATATCATCAACCATGGTTTTAAGGCGGAAGGCGTCAGCAGCTTTGACGCGTAGCGATTCCAACGAATTAGTCAAACGACCAATTTCATCGCCGCGATGTGTGTAGGGAACCTCAATGTCATATTCTTCTTGCGAGAGCGAATCAGAAACGGCGACTAATTTTCCCAGCGAATTAAAGAGATATAAATTAGCAAAAACGGGCATAGAAACAGCCAGAGCAATGGCAATCACCAAAATAACCATTAATTCTGAACGCACCTCTGCGGCTGTTTTAATGCCCTCATCTTTGATATGCGCAGCCCATGCCTCAACGGTGTCGCCGGTGTTGCCAAGTTGTTCTTCCAGCGATTCAAAGGTCTGTTCGAATTCTTTATTCAGCGCGGCGTATTTATCGGTGCCGTGCGCGGCGTCTTGTGACAAAATATTCAGCAATGCTTCAGCTTGCTGCGTGTAGGCCTCAAAAGCAGGTTTTGCGGCTTTCACCGAAGCAGCCACTTCATCGGAAAGCTCTAATCCCACCATGGTTTTTAGGTTTTCAACGCTAGTGGCTACGTGGTCTTTAAGCGCAACTTTTGCATTTTCAATCGCTTCGGCATCTTTGCTGTGTAGCGCAGAAACACTGCCCTGAACGTCGCCATGAATAGCATCGTGCATCATGTCCAATTCCATGGCGTTGCGCACCACCTGATTCACCGTTTCCAGTTTAGAAAGTTCGAGCAGGCGCCCCACCGCGCTATAGCCCGTATAGGCCAACAAACTCACAGCAACCAGAACAGCTAAACTGAGAAATGTGAATTTTGCGCGCAGGGAAATGGAATGCATAACTTGCTCCTTCGATAAAAATGTACCATGTTGCTGCACCCTCTACATGTGGGTTGCGCAACAAATTTATTTTGCACTTTTGCATTGTTGCCTTGCAAGCAAATAATGCTATCATCACTCTCCAGTATGTAGCGCAAGATGATTAATTGTTTGTTAAAACAATTCTGGTTTTACTGAGAGAACATTCTCGAAAACATTTCGCTAGCAGGTAGCATCGAAATTATGACACGTAGCCCCAAAATCGAAGCGTTCCTTGCGGCGCTTGCTGTGCTCATCATCACGCTGGTGTGCAACATTGCGGTGACGCTCACCGCGCGTTACGCGCTGCTCGATTCCATTCAAAATGAGATGATGGCTACCGCCAGAACCGCCGCCGAGTTCACCGATGGCGACCTGCACCAAACGCTGACAAAACCAGAGCAAAAAGGCTCGGAAGAATATTTAAAAGTGCAAGCGCCTTATCGCCAGATGTTGGCCGCCAATCCTGATTTGCGCTACATCTACACGGCGATAATAAAAGACGATAAAGTCTATTTCATCATTGACACCCAGCAAGAACCATCAGTCAAAGAAATTGCAGCAGAAGAGCGCAAAAGCACCGCAGAAATCATGGAAGAATATTCTGACGCGTCGGAATATTTTGTGCAGGCACTGAAAGAACAAAAATCACTGGTTGAAGACAGCACCTACACGGATGATTGGGGCACGTTCCTCAGTGCCTACACTCCAATTTATAATAGCAAAAAAGAATTTGTCGGCATTGTCGGCGTGGACATTGACGCCACTGATTTCAACCAGAAAATGAACCGCATTTGGATAGCCTTTACGGTGGGAATGCTTTTGTCCCTGATACTATGCGCCATCGTGTTTGTGGTGGTACTGCGCATACGCATTGATCACGCGCGCAAACGCGCACAGCGCACGGAACAAATGGCGCTCATTCAAGGCTTCCATTATAAAATGCAGGATATTGCTGCCGCACTTTCAACGGCCTCGGCGCAAATTAGCATGATGGCCGCGGGTATTTCTAAAATGACAACAGAAAGCGCCGACAGCACCGACGAAGCCCAGCGCAATATTCGCGGCTCTGCGGGGCGTATCCAATCTATCGGTCTTGTGTGCGAACAGCTCATCAGCACGGCAAACATGTTGCAAGAGGCCGCGCATGAATCAAGCCGGGTGACGCAAGATGCGGTCGACCAACTCAAAACATCGGACGCCGTGTCCCGCGAAATGGCCACTGCGGCGGGCAATATTTCAGGCATCGTGAGCCTCATTAACGGCATCACCGAGCGCATCGATTTGCTGGCGCTCAACGCCACTATCGAGGCGGCGCGTGCGGGCGAGGCGGGCAAGGGTTTTGCCGTGGTGGCCTATGAGGTGAAGGCGCTTTCGCAGCAAACGGCGGATGCCACGCAACAAATCAGTACCTATGTCAACCAGATGCAACAAACGGTGCAGATTGTGATGGATACGTTTGGCGGCATTGCCGAAAAAGTGTCGCAAATTAGTATGAAAGGCGCAGGCACAACGCAAGCGGTGGACAGCCAGAAAGAACTGATTGGACTGATTACGCAAGACATTGCAAGCGTCACCGAAAGCACAGTCACCGTCGAAAAATCGGTGGGCGAAGTTAACCGTATTGCTCACGAAACAGAGAAACATACGCAAAGCCTGTTCGACGCGGTGCATGAGCTCGCCGAGCAAAACCAATCACTCAATAAACAAGTTGAAGACTTCCTGAAGAATCTAGAAACCTCACGCAACAAATCATCAAGCGCAAAGGATTAAATTATGAACCTGCTTTTTTCCATTCGTTTTCGGTTGTTTTTAAATCTAGCGGTCATCGTTGCGCCGCTGTGTTTCTTCGTGAATCTGTTGGCGGAAGAAGTGCAAAAACAAGTTGATTTTGCCGCTCAGGAAAGCAAGGGGGCTAACGCTGCAAAAACCCTTGGTGCAGCTGCTGCATGACGTGCATGAACGCAAGCTTTTGCTGCTCTCATCTTCGCCTACGAACGCGGTCGATGCCAAAATCGAAAAATCGCTCGTCGAGGTTTATGACACGCATAAAGCACTTGGAACGGACATAGGCTTTGCAGGCCAACCGCTGACCGAGGGCGACATAGGGCGCATTGGCTATAAAGTGGAAAGCGGGAAATGGAGCGGCGCTGTTTCTGCTTTAATTTCCGCGCTACACAAAATTTCTGAAGGCAAAGCCGAGGATCACGACAAAGCCATCATCGCCCTTAAAGCACTCATCACCCGCGCAAGCGATGGCTCTAACCTCACGCTCGATCCTGACCTCGACAGCTATTATGTGATGGACGTCACCTCCTTTGCTATCCCTAATGCCATCGACAATTTAGGCAACGCAGAGGCGGCGCTACGTGCCATGCTGCAAGAGTGGAAAGGCGCGCTCACCGGCGAGCAATTTGCGCTAGTCAAAGTCTGGCAAAACACCATCGCCACCAATGATGCTGGCCGCATTATGGGCAGCCTCGGCACCGCGCTTGCCGAAGATGCAAACTTTTATGGTCAAAGCGCTGGCCTACAAAAACTACAACCGCTTATGAGCGCGTATGAAGCCAAGGTGGGCGAGCTATCTGCACTCATGGATGACAGCACAAAACCCGATGCAAAAACGCAGCCTGACGATGTTTCCGCCGCCATCGGTGCGGTGCGCGCGTCGCTGATGCAGCTTGCTGATGCCGCGCCCAAAGAACTGGGGTATTTGCTCGATGTGCGCGCGGCATTTTTTGATGCGCATTTGAAAGATTTGTTGATGGATGGCGGCACAGCGCTGGCCATTGGCCTCATCATTTTCCTCTTTGTGTCAAATAGCATTTCTTCACCCATCAAGCGCCTGACCGCCACGATGAAAAGACTGGCAGAAGGCGACCTCAGCGCCAATATTGCCTACACCAAAAAACGTGACGAAATCGGCCAGATGGCGCGCGCGGTGGTGGTGTTCAAACAAAACGCCGAAACCATCCAGAAAATGGCCAAAGAATTTGAAACATCAGTGCAGCATGTGGTCGATG
>RFOF01000058.1 GCA_009926845.1 Alphaproteobacteria bacterium | reverse complement strand
TCCGTTTTGCCGAGCGGCTGGCTCAGAAAAGTTTTGCCGATAAAGTGTTTTTCGGAAGCTCCGGCAGCGAGGCGGTGGAGTGTGGCATCAAGATGCTGCGCAAATATCACGACGCTACGGGGAACCCCGATCGCTACCGCGTCATCACCATGACAGGCGGTTTTCATGGCCGGACGCTGGCGTGCATTTCCGCAGGTGGCAACGAGGTTGCGCGCGCGGGATATGGCCCGTTGCTTGATGGCTTTGACCGCGTGGAGTTCAATAATCTTTCCGCTGTTGAAGCGGCTATTACGGAAAAAACGGCAGCGGTTTTGATTGAACCTGTGCAAGGTGAGGGCGGTGTGAGCGTTGCCACGCAGGAATTTATGCAAGGTGTGCGCAGGCTCTGCGACCAGCATGGGCTGCTCTTGTTCCTCGATGAGGTGCAGTGCGGCATGGGGCGCACGGGAACGCTGTTCGCCTATGAACATTATGGCATCACGCCCGATATCATGACGATTGCCAAGGGCATCGGCGCGGGCTTTCCGCTGTCGGCGTGCCTGATGACCGACAAGGTGGGGCAGCCGGTGACGCCTGGCTCGCACGGCTCGACCTATGGCGCGAATCCGCTGGCGATGGCGGTGGGAAATGCTGTGCTCGATGTGATGGAAGCGCCAGAATTTTTGCCGCAGGTGCTGCGCGTTGGCGCGCATTTGCAGGAGGGGCTTGAGGCGTTGGTGGCGAAATTTCCAACCCTGCTGAAAGCCGTGCGCGGGCGCGGGTTGATGCTGGGTTTGCAGCTGCAGAATACGCCGTTGCCGATGGTGGAAAAACTGCGCGAGAATAAATTGCTGACGGCGCCTGCGGAAGACAATGTCATCCGCTTACTGCCGCCGCTTATCATTACTGAAGAACACGCCGACGAGGCGCTGAGTATTATTGCTACAACTTGTGAGAATTTCGTATGACCAGACATTTTTTAGACCTTGCAGACATTGATGCAGCAACGCTGCGCAGCATTTTGAGTGAGGCAAAACGCCTGAAAGATTTGCGCACGAAAGGGCAGATGGAGCCGATTCTTGCGGGCAAAAAACTCATCATGATCTTTGAAAAAAATTCCACGCGCACGCGCATTTCGTTTGAAGTGGCGATGATGGAGCTGGGCGGTCATGCGCTGTCATTTAATGGCAGTGAATTGCAGCTTGGGCGCGGCGAAACGGTGGCCGACACGGCGCGGGTTATCTCGCGTTATGCCGACGCGATTATGCTGCGTTGCCATGGGCATGATAAAATCGTGGAGCTGGCGCAAAATGCCAGCATTCCGGTTATCAATGGCCTGACGGAATATAGCCACCCATGCCAGATTCTCGCGGATATTCTGACGTTCGAAGAACATGTGGGGCCGCTGGTGGGCAAAACAATCGCGTGGATAGGCGATGGAAACAACGTGGCGCAAAGCTGGATCCACGCCGCAACTAAAACCTCTGCCGGATGTGCTGGCGTGGGCAAAAGCCAAAGGCGGAAATATTGAAGTGATGGAATCGCCGCAGCTGGCCGTGGCTGGCGCGCATGCTGTCATCACCGACACGTGGGTGTCGATGGGCGACCCTGACGCGGATGCGCAAATTGCGCTGCTGACGCCTTATCAGGTGAATAAACAGCTGATGGCCAAGGCTGACAAAGACGCGATTTTCCTGCATTGCCTGCCCGCCCACCGCGGCGAAGAGGTGAGCGCCGAGGTTATCGATGGCCTGCAATCCAAAGTGTTCGACGAGGCGGAAAACCGCCTGCATGCGCAAAAAGCAGTGCTTTTATGGTGTCTTGGTAAGATTTAAGTAACGAAAAAACAATCAAATCTTCACCCGTTTTGTGCTATAGTCCTTCAATTAAATAGTCTGGGCATAGGTGTTATGGACAAAAGAGCGATGTGGATTTTTATCATTTTTGGCGTGTTGATGATTGGTGTCGGTCAATATCGGCGTATCCACGCTTACGATGGCGAAAGGGCGCGTATGATGCGTGGTGATCCGCTCATAAATGCGATCAATAAATACAATGAAAAAGAAACAAGTGAAAAGGGTGGAATATCCGGTTTGATGTCACGCGGATCAGATGCTGTTTCATTGCGTCGCGTTCCCTCTACACTTTCGGATGGAGACGAGGTGGATTCTGTGGGGGAGAGCGTTCCTGAGGATGCCTTTGCGCCTGAGCAAGAGCCTACGCCGCGCCCTGTCATTCGAGATACGCGGAAGGTGCGCCCAGGGCCGCTTCCTGTCGCTGGGGTTTATCCAATGCAGCAGGAAACACCTAAGCCACCCTCAGGTTTTTATCCGCCCGTTGTTGAGAATAGCACTGCTGCGCAACCCAATGTGCCTAGCTATCAACCAACATCACCGGATGCCTATTATCCACCTGTGGATGGCCGTTAAAGTTCAGCAACGCTTGGGTTTTATATGGCCAAGCCTCTCTCACATTGACCAACCCTACATCTTGGGCTATTTAAGTGGGCTGTTTACACTTTTGTTTTATAGAAGAAGATGTCTGAGATTTCAAAAACACCTTTGCTGGATACGGTTTTAGAGCCGCGCGATATGCGAGGATTTTCTGATGAGCAGCTGGAGCAACTGGCTGCCGAATTGCGTGCAGAAACTGTGGATGCTGTGTCGGTCACGGGCGGGCACCTTGGCGCTGGGCTTGGCGTGGTCGAGCTGACCATCGCGCTGCACCACGTGTTCAACACGCCAGAAGACCAACTCATCTGGGACGTGGGCCATCAAACTTATCCGCATAAAATCCTCACGGGCCGCCGCGATAGAATCCGCACACTGCGCCAGCCAGACGGGCTTTCGGGTTTTTGCAAACGCGAGGAAAGTGAATATGATCCGTTTGGCGCAGGGCACAGCTCAACGTCGATTTCCGCTGCGCTTGGCATGGCGGTGGCGCGTGATCTGGAGGGAAAAGACAATGAAGTTATCGCCGTGATTGGCGATGGCGCGATGAGCGCAGGCATGGCCTTTGAAGCGCTGAACAATGCAGGCAGCCTCGGCACTCGCCTCATCGTGGTGCTCAATGACAATGACATGTCTATCGCTCCGCCGGTGGGCGCAATGAGCGCGTATCTGGCGCGGCTTATTTCTTCGCGGCCGTATCATAAACTGCGCGATATTGGCAAAGTGGTGGCGGAAAAATTCCCCGCACCGCTGGCGCGCCTTGCGCGCAAAGCCGAACATTTTGCCCGTGATTTTGCTGTTGGTGGAACCATGTTCGAGCAGCTTGGGTTTTATTATGTAGGGCCGGTGGATGGTCACAATCTCGCGCATTTGCTGCCAGTTTTGCGCAACATTAAAAATGAAAAAGACAGCGGCCCCATTTTGCTGCACGTGGTGACTAAAAAAGGCCATGGCTATGCGCCCGCTGAGGCATCGGACGATAAGTATCACGGCGTGAATAAATTCGATGTGGAAACCGGCGCACAGAAAAAATCCGCTGCGGGTGCGCCATCTTATACAAAAGTCTTTGCCGAGAGCTTGGTTGCTGAAGCCAAAAAAGACGAAAAAATTGTTGCCATCACCGCCGCGATGCCGTCGGGCACTGGGCTGGATTTTTTTGAAAAATGTTTCCCCGATCGCATGTTTGATGTGGGTATTGCCGAGCAGCACGCAGTGACCTTTGCCGCTGGCCTTGCTACCCAAGGCTATAAGCCATTTTGCGCGATTTATTCGACGTTCCTGCAGCGCGGGTATGACCAGGTGGTGCATGATGTGGCGATTCAAAATTTGCCAGTGCGTTTTGCGCTCGATCGCGCGGGGCTTGTTGGCGCTGACGGCCCAACGCACGCTGGCTCGTTCGACATTACCTACCTTGCGTCGCTGCCGAATTTTATCGTGATGGCGCCAAGTGACGAGGCGGAACTGACGCATATGGTGGCCACTTGCGCCGCCATTGATTATGCGCCATCGGCCGTGCGTTATCCGCGCGGGGAGGGCACTGGTGCTCAAATCCCCGATGTTCCAGAAGTGCTCGAAATTGGCAAAGGTCGCATTGTTCGCGAAGGTAGCCGCGTTGCGTTACTCTCGCTGGGGACACGCCTTGCCGAATGCCTGAAAGCTGCCGATATACTGGAAGAACGCGGCATCTCCACCACCGTGGCCGATGCGCGTTTTGCCAAGCCGCTTGATGAGGCGCTCATTCGCCAACTGCTCAAAAATCATGAACTCCTCATCACTGTCGAAGAAGGCTCTATCGGTGGTTTTGGCGCGCATGTCTTGTGTTTTGCGGCGCGCGAAGGGCTGCTTGGAACGGGCAGCGCAAAACTCATTCCGCTTTATCTGCCTGATACGTTCATCGCGCAGAACAACCCACACGTTATGTATGATGAGGCAGGGCTAAACGCTGAGCAAATCGTGGAAACGGCTCTGAATGCTGGTGTTCGGGTGGCTGGCGCGGGTGTGCGCGTGGTGAAATAATGCTGTTGCTTGTTCGCGGAAACGAACTGCATTTTGGCGATAAAATATATCGCTGTGCCATTGGCAAAAACGGTTTCTCCGAAAATAAAAAAGAGGGTGATGGCGCAACGCCGCTGGGCGTTTTTGCGCTCCGCGAATGCTGGTATCGTGCGGATAAAATCGCTATGCCAAAAACAGCTCTGCCGCTGCGTGTGGTAAACGAAAATGACGGCTGGTGCGATTCGCCAGACGCGCCTGAATATAATACCCATGTGAAGCTAAAACCCTCTCCCTCTGGGAGAGGGCAGGGTGAGGGCTTTTACTTTTATAACCAACCTGAACTAATAGAATTTTCGCGTGGTTTGCGTAAAAATCAAACAGCACCTGAAATGAAGTTGTGGTCTATGCTGCGCAATCGCCAGATGAATGGACTTAAGTTTAGAAGGCAACATCCCATAGAAGGGTATATTGCAGATTTTTGCTGTGAAGAAATTAAGCTCATTATTGAGTTGGATGGTAATCAGCACGGTACGGATGAGGGAATGGAAAAAGATGCAATGCGTTCGCATACTTTAGAAAAAGCGGGTTATCGCGTCATTCGCTTTTCTAATCATGAAATGGCGGAAAATTTTGAAGGTGTTTTGGAAACCATTTTTTATGTAACCAGCTCATCAGCCCTCACCCCAACCCTCTCCCAGAGGGAGAGGGGGTATTCTTTCGAGCAGCTTTTTCGCGCTGATGATGTCTATGCGGGCTGCCTGCACATGACGATTCAAACCGCTGTGCTGATCGAAACACTGACCGCGCTTGGCGCCGATGTGCGTTGGAGCAGCTGCAACATTTTCTCGACGCAAGATCAAGCAGCGGCTGCGATTGCCGCAGCAGGCATCCCCGTGTTCGCGTGGAAGGGCGAAACCGAAGAAGAATATGACTGGTGCGTTGAGCAGACCATTCATGGGCCAAACGGCTGGAAACCAAACATGATCCTCGATGATGGCGGCGATTTGACCATCATGGTGCACAACAAATATCCTGAGCTGCTCGTGGAAATCAAAGGCATCTCGGAAGAAACCACCACCGGCGTTCACCGCCTGTATGAGATGATGAAAGCGGGCAAACTCAAAGTGCCAGCCATTGACGTCAACAACTCGGTGACCAAGTCGAAATTCGACAATTTGTACGGCTGCCGCGAGTCGCTGCCCGATGGTTTGAAACGCGCAACGGACATCATGCTCGCGGGCAAAGTGGCTGTCATCGCGGGTTATGGCGATGTGGGCAAAGGCTGCGCACATGCGCTCAAAGGCCAAGGCGCACGCGTTATCGTCACCGAAATTGACCCTATCTGCGCGCTGCAAGCGGCGATGGAAGGCTATCAGGTGACGACGATGGATGAAGCTGCTTCGCAGGGCGATATCTTCGTGACCGCAACCGGCAACGTTGACGTCATTACGCTCGATCATATGCGCGCAATGCGTGACCGCGCTATCGTGTGCAACATTGGCCATTTCGACAGCGAGATTCAGGTGGCGGCGCTTCGCAACATGCAGTGGAACGAAATCAAACCACAGGTGGACGAAATCACTTTCCCTGATGGCAAGCGCATCGTGCTGCTGGCTAAGGGTCGCCTGGTGAACCTTGGCTGTGCCACTGGCCACCCAAGCTTCGTGATGAGCACCTCGTTCTCGAACCAAGTTCTGGCGCAAATTGAGCTGTGGAATCACCATGCGAAATATGAAAACAAAGTCTATGTGCTGCCAAAACATCTCGACGAAAAAGTGGCCGCTCTGCACCTTGAAAAACTCGGCGTGAAACTGACCAAACTGACCAAAGAACAGGCTGATTATATCAGCGTAAATGCAAATGGTCCGTTCAAGCCAGAACAGTATAGATATTAGTTTATAGCGGTTGGCGGTTAGCGGTTAGTGAGAAAGAATATTTTTTACTAGTCGCTAGCCGCTAATAACTGACCACTGGCTTGCATTCTTTTTTCTGCGGTGTAATGTGAGTGCATGCAGAAAAAAACGGCGTGCATTTCATGGGGTTTTTTAGCGGGGACGATGCTTTCCTCGCCCGCTCTCGCCAACAGTTTTGACGAATCTTCGCTTTATCCGATGATGGGGGTGACGGGCTCAGCGCTCGCGCTTTCACTCTATCTTGCGGTGAGGATGTATCGCCTGACTGCGCGCAGCGCGAAAGAAAAAATTGTGCAACATGCGCAGCAGGAATCAGCGCATAATGAGCAGCTTTCGCGCTTGCAGGCCGAGAATGAAAAACTCAAATCCGACCTTAAAAATTATTCCACGATTCTCAACATGTCGCCATACCCCATTTGGCAGCGCGACAGCGCCCTCAATGTGCGTTTTTATAATCTGGCGTATGGTGAAGCGGTGGAAGATATCGTGGTCAAAGACGATATGGAAGGCGCTCCGGAGCTGGACAAAAAAACGCGCCTGATGGCCAAATCCGCGTTTGAAAGCAGCGAGCCGACAAGCGAGCGCCGCTATATCGTCATCGGCGGTGAGCGCAGGTTGTATCAGATCAGCGAGTTCCCCAACGCGCAAGAAGGCACGGTGGGTTTTGCCGTGGATATGTCGGAAATTGAAGCGCTGCAGGAAGATCTGCAACGCCACATTTCGGCGCAGTCTGACCTGCTGGAAAGCTCGGCCAGCGCCATGGCTATCTATGGCTCGGATATGCGCCTTAAATCGTTCAACTATGCGTTCGTGTCGCTGTGGAAGCTCGATGAAATGTGGTTGGAAAGCCAACCGACCTATGGCGAAATTCTTGAAGCCCTGCGCGAAAAACGCAAACTGCCAGAGCAGGCGAATTTCCAGCTGTTCAAACAACAACAAATCAAATTATTCACCGGCATCATCGACCCGCATGAAGAATTTTTCTACCTGCCTGATGGAAAGGCGCTGCGCGTTATCGCCATTCCGCATGCACTCGGCGGCATTATGTTTGCCTATGAAGACGTGACCGACAGGCTCGCGCTCGAACGCAGCTACAACACGCTTATCGCCGTGCAGCGCGAAACGCTGGACAATCTGCACGAGGGTGTGGCGGTGTTTGGCGAGGATGGTCGCCTGCGAAGCGCTGCAGGAAGCCGACCGCCTCAAAACCGAATTCCTCGCCAACGTGTCTTACGAGTTGCGCTCGCCGCTCACCTCCATCAGCGGCTTCTCGGAAATGCTGCGTCAGGAATATTTTGGTGCGCTGAGCGAAAAACAAAAAGAATATGTGGAAGGCATTCACCAGTCGTCGCAACATCTGATGCAGCTGGTCAACGACATTCTTGATCTAGCCAGTGTGGAAGCCGGTTACATGCGCCTTGAGGTCGAGAAATTTGACATCGGTGCGATGATGAAATCGGTGCTGTCGCTCATCGAGCAGCGCGTCAAAGAATACGACATCAAGGTGAAATTCGAGTGCCCCGCGCGCATCGGAAAAATGGTGGGCGACGAAACGCGCATCAAACAAATTCTGTTCAACTTGCTTTCCAACGCGATCAAATATTCCG
Source organism: Alphaproteobacteria bacterium (assembly GCA_009926845.1). GTDB lineage: Bacteria > Pseudomonadota > Alphaproteobacteria > Rickettsiales > SXRF01 > RFOF01. The sequence continues at coordinate 2,496 of RFOF01000058.1, read as the reverse complement.
ATCCCGAGCAGACCATCACGCTTGGCGCGCGCGAGGAAGGTGAGGGAGGAATCATGCTGTATGTGGCTGATGAAGGCCAAGGGATTCCGCTTGCTGACCAAGAAGCTATTTTTGGAAAATTCCGCAAGGGCGCGGTTGCTGAATCTAAAAAACGTACCGGTCAGCGCTCGGGAACGGGGCTTGGGCTTTCTATCGTCAAAAGCTTTATCGAGCTGCATGGTGGCCGCGTTGAGCTGCACTCTGAGGTGGGTAATGGCGCGCGCTTTGAGTGCTATCTGCTCCGCGAAAATCCTGATTTGAAACCAGTAGAGAAAAAGAAGAAAAAAGCATCATGACCGCAAAGCGCTATATCCTAACTCTCTCTTGCAAAGACGTGCGCGGTATTGTGGCGAGCGTCACTGGTTTTTTGCATGAGCAATATGGTTTCGTCATCGAGTCAGCGCAGTTTGGCGATGAATCCACCGACCAATTTTTCCTGCGCATTGAATTTAGCGTGGATGCAAAACATTCACCGGGTGATGCTGAACTTCGCACACGTTTTGGGGCGCAGGTGGCGGATAAATTCGGCATGCAGTGGCAGATGGTGGACAAGCAGCAAAAAAGCCGCGTGCTCATCATGGTCAGCAAATATGGTCATTGCCTGAACGACCTGCTCTATCGCTATTCGACGGGGCAATTGCCTATCGAAATTCCGGCGATTATTTCTAACCACACCACGTGGGAACACGCTGCTAAATGGCACGATATACCGTTCTATCATTTGCCAACGCCGGTCGGTAGCAAAGCGGCGCAGGAAGAAGAGGTTCTACGCATTGCGCAGGAACACAACATCGACCTCGTGGTGCTTGCGCGCTATATGCAGATTTTGTCGGATGATATGTGCAAAAAACTTACGGGCAGGGCTATCAATATCCACCACTCGTTCCTGCCGAGTTTTAAAGGCGCAAAGCCTTATATGCAGGCGTTCGATCGTGGTGTGAAGCTGATTGGCGCCACCGCGCATTATGTGACGAGTGATCTGGATGAAGGCCCCATCATCGAGCAGGAAGTGGCGCGGGTGGATCACACGCATCAACCGTCAGACCTGGAGGCCATTGGACGCGACACGGAATGTATGGTGCTTGCGCGCGCCATCAAATATCACATCGAACATCGCGTGCTGGTCAACGGTCATAAGACGGTGGTTTTTAAGTGACATATTTTCTTAGCAGCTTGCTGCTTAGAAAATTGTCATCCCGGACTTGTTCCGGGATCCACCTGTCCGTTTGCGTGTAAGGATACGTGGATCCCGGCCTTCGCCGGGATGACAATGCATTCTAATGCGTCACCGCAGATGCTTCACCATCAGGTTTGACCAGTGAAACGCCAGCTTTGGGCTCCGTCCATTCCACTGCTTCTGGCGCGCGAACGAGGGCGTGTTTCAGTACTTCGTCCACAGTTGCTACCGGAATAATGGTCATTTCCTTTTTCACGTTCTCAGGAATTTCCTCGAGGTCTTTGATGTTCTCGGCAGGAATGAGCACGGTGGTGATGCCGCCACGCAGCGCGGCGAGCAGCTTTTCTTTCAGGCCGCCGATTTCCAGCACACGCCCACGCAGGGTGACCTCGCCGGTCATCGCCACGTTCTTTTTCACCGGGATGCCAGTGAGAACGGAGACGATAGCGGTGGTCATGCCGATACCTGCGGATGGCCCGTCTTTTGGCGTTGCACCTTCGGGAACGTGGATGTGGATGTCTTTGGTTTGGAAGGTCGGTGGGATGATGCCAAAATCGAGGCTGCGCGAGCGCACATACGAGATGGCCGCTTGCACTGATTCTTGCATTACATCACCCAGCTTGCCGGTGATGCTGGTCTTGCCTTTGCCGGGCATGGTGACCGCTTCGATGACGAGCAAATCGCCGCCAACTTCCGTCCATGCAAGGCCAGTGACCATGCCCACCAGATCGTCTTTTTCGGCTTCACCGAAGCTGAATTTTTTGACGCCTGCGAATTTGCCAAGGTTGGCCGCGGTGACCTTCACCGCTTTTTTAGTGTTCATCAAAATATCTTTGACGGCTTTGCGTGCCATGTTGGCGATTTCGCGCTCAAGGTTACGCACGCCCGCTTCACGCGTATAATAACGAATAGTGTCGCGCAGCGCTTCTTCGGAAATTGCCCATTCTTCCTTCTTCAGGCCATGTTGCTTGACCTGTTTGGGAATCAAATGTTGGCGTGCGATGTTGACCTTTTCATCCTCGGTGTAGCCGGAGATGCGGATGATTTCCATGCGGTCGAGCAGGGGGCGCGACATGTTCATTGAGTTGGCGGTGGCCACGAACATCACATCCGACAGATCATAATCCACTTCGAGATAATGGTCGTTGAAGGTGTGGTTCTGCGCGGGGTCGAGCACTTCGAGAAGCGCCGCCGCTGGGTCGCCGCGATGGTCTTGTCCCATTTTATCTATCTCATCGAGCAGGATGAGCGGGTTGCTCGATTTGGCTTTTTTCATCGAC
>RFOF01000057.1 GCA_009926845.1 Alphaproteobacteria bacterium | reverse complement strand
TTCCCACTTGGCGTGATGACGGCGGTCTATCTGGAGGAATTTGCGAAAAAGGGCAGGTGGGTTGATATCATCGAGGTCAACATCAACAACCTCGCCGCCGTGCCCTCTATCGTGTTTGGTTTGCTTGGTCTTGCGGTCTATATCAACGTGCTTGGCTTGCCGCGCTCGGCGTCTTTAGTCGGCGGGCTCACGCTCGCGCTGATGATTCTGCCCGTCATCATCATCGCCACCCGCGCCGCGCTTAAATCCATTCCTGCCTCCATCCGCGACGCGGCGCGCGGCCTTGGTGCGTCGCCCATTCAGGTGGTGTGGCACCATGTTTTGCCGCTGGCCATGCCCGGCATCATGACCGGAACGATTTTGGGTATGGCGCGCGCCATCGGCGAAACCGCGCCACTGATTATGATTGGCATGGTGGCCTTCGTCGCTGACCTGCCCACGGGCTTTACTTCGCCCGCCACCGTTATGCCCGTGCAGATATACCTCTGGGCGAGCAGTCCCGAGGGTGGCTTTGCTGAAAAAACCGCCGCTGGCATTTTGGCGCTGCTCGTGCTACTGCTCGCGATGAACGCAGCGGCCATATATTTACGCAAAAAATTCGAAATCAGATGGTGATATGACCAAACTCTCTACAAAAAATGTCAGTGTGTTCTATGGTGCGAAGCAAGCGCTTTTCGACGTGAATATCGAGATTCCCGCTGGCAGCGTCACCGCGCTTATCGGCCCCTCTGGCTGCGGCAAATCGACGTTCCTGCGCTGCTTAAACCGCATGAACGACACGATTGATAATTGCCGCGTCACTGGCGACATCCTCATCGACGGCCACAACATCAACACACCTGCGCAAGACGTGGTGAGCCTGCGCGCTTGGGTGGGTATGGTGTTTCAAAAACCCAATCCATTTCCAAAATCGATTTACGACAACGTGGCCTATGGTCCGCGCATCCATCACTTGGCAAAAGACAAAAACGATTTGGATGCCATCGTGGAAAAATCTCTGCGCGGGGCAGGGCTGTGGGACGAGGTGAAAGATCGTTTGAATGAACCTGGCACCAGCCTTTCTGGCGGCCAGCAGCAGCGCCTGTGCATCGCCCGCACCATGGCCGTCAGCCCACAGATCATTTTAATGGACGAGCCATGCTCCGCGCTCGACCCGATCGCCACCGCGCGCGTCGAAGAACTCATCGCCGAGCTGCGCCAGAACTACACCATTGTCATCGTCACCCACTCGATGCAGCAGGCCGCGCGCGTGTCGCAGCAGACGTGTTTTTTCCATATGGGTAAAATGCTCGAGGCGGGCGCCACCTCCAAAATCTTCAACTCCCCCGACCACCAGCAGACGAAGGACTATATCACCGGGCGGTATGGGTGATTATCCCCGCATTCATTGCGGGGTCTGGCTTCTTATCTTCTTGTCATTCCGACCAAGGCGTTAGCCGCGCGGAGGAATCTTTAAGATCCCTCGACAGAGTTTATCCCCGCGAAGGCGGGGACTCGGGATGACATAAAACTGGATCGCCACGCTCATTTCATTCGCTCGCGATGACAGAAAATATTATGGGAAGATATGGGTGATATTTTCTATCACATGCCATTTTCAACAAAAGTTCCAGCTGTGCGTGCAGCCTCTACCATATCTGCGAAGCGCTTGGGAGCTTCTTCAAATCTTTGGGTTCGTGCTTGAATGTTTCCCTCAGTTAGTACAGCATATTCGCTATTGAGAATACCTTCCATGTTGCGAGGCTCTCCTGTTGATGCTGACCAATGTGAGCCTTTAATACTCGCGAGCAAAACATCATGAGTCCAGCGGGCAAAGAGAGTGGAAGGAAACGCAAAGGTCTCATCTCCTCGAGCTTGATTGCCCGTTAATCGCTCAATATTAAAAAATACGCGGAGATTGTGTCCCATTTTTTCTATCGCGTCACGGCGCGCAGGGGTGATTTTTTGCACTTCCACCCTCCCTTGACGAATTATTTTAAGTGTAGTGCCGTAGCCGTCGTCATTTGGATTAATTGTTGTTGGGTCTTCTCCGAGTCTATGTTCCCTTTTTCTTAAACGTAGCGCATAGGGAAGGGGCTCTGCCAAATGAGAAAGCAGCATAACGGATTTGCCAGGGCGAACAATATCATACTTCCCCTCACAACTACGCCATGAACTAGGCTCACCAGTGGCCTCTTGTTCTTGCTTCAGTTGCTGTATAAGTTGTTTGTAATTTATACGTCTTTCTGCAACCTTATCTTGCTCAAAGGCAAAAAAGATTTGTGGCACGTCACGATTTTCCGAGGGAATCTCGCAGATGGGGGCGTAATTTATGCAGCAGATACTTTTTTTAATATCATTGATCTCGCAACGATCGTATCCACGTTCTTTTAGCACGCTATCAATAGCCAGCAGGATCTGTTGTACTTTGATTGTGCCGTAGCAGAAGCCTAGGAGGTTAAATCGGCTGAGGCGCATTTTGGCTTTATGGACCTCGTCTTGATCACGTACGCCAGAAATGCGTTCGCCTTCAGGAGTTTTTAATCTGCTCGCATATTTTATAGGAAGAAGGAAGTCATTAACAAACTCAATGTCTTCAGCGAGATAATGACGTCCGCCAAAAGGGGTTAAATCATTGAATTTTTGGATGCGATTTTCTTTTTCTACATCTGCACAATTAATAGCCCCTGTGTCTTTCTGCTGCGCAAAATAAAGCTTCCAATTCGCATCTTTGATTTTTCGATCATCAATGTATTCGATAACCGTTTTCTTGAGTTTCTGATCAGGAATTTTACTCCCAAATCCATCGGCTCCAGGAAAAAAAATGTTTATGCTTCCCGTTTCCGGAATGCTCTCAGTGGCAGCGCTTTCAATGCTGATGTTGTTTTTTACTTCGTGAAGTTCTAGATGCTGCATTTGGGTATAATACCTAAAATGCCACCTAAAGGTAACTCTTTTTTGATGGCTTGGCTGCTATAATGGTCTGATATGGGCTGAAAACAGGGTGAAAAACGCCCAAAATTTGGCCAAAATACAGTGAAAATCGACGAAAAATCGCCAAAAAACGCGAAAAAAACAGGCTAAAAAACATGATAGAACGCCGTCTCAGCCTCCGTTTGCTCGCCTATTGGGAGCGCGCTCGTGCAGGGCGTTTGATGCCGCAAATGGCGGATATTCAGCCCGAATTGCTGGAAGACGTGTGGGCGGATTGTTTCATATTACAGATTAATGACCCGCAAGCACTCACTTTTTCCATCCTCCATCGCGGCGAAAACCTGCATGATGATTGGCCGCAGATGGCGCACTTAAACGGCAGTATTTCAACGCTTTTTTCCAAGCGCGGGCCAGTGCTGGAAGATGGTCAGATCTTCGATGCCGATGGCTCGGTGGTCAAATATCGCCAGTGTCTTCTGCCGCTTGGCGATGGCGCGCAGGTGGTGGCGGTTTTTGGCGGCGCGAGGTTTAAGGTTTTTGACTGATATAAAAAACCGTAAAATACCCTCATTTAATGGTTGACTTGGTTGCTCGCTTGCCATAAATTCCGGCTTCTTTTTTATTATATATACCAGTTATTAGAAGTGTTTTTTATGCAGACGTATTCGGCTAAGCCATCGGAAGTAAAGAAAAAATGGATTCTCATTGATGCGGAGGGCGTGGTCCTCGGTCGCCTTGCCTCGAAAGTGGCGATGATCCTTCGTGGCAAAAATAAAGTGACCTTCACCCCACACATCGACACGGGTGACCATGTGGTCGTTATCAACGCGGACAAGGTGAAACTTACCGGTAAAAAACGCGCAAACAAAATTTATTATCGCCATACCGGCCATCCAGGCGGTATCAAGACGCAGACCCCTGAGTTCATCCTCAGCGGCCCATATCCTGAGCGCGTGATCGAAAAAGCAGTTGAACGCATGCTGCCAAAAGAAAGCCCTCTGGCGCGTGACCAGTTCGGCAAGCTGCGCGTTTATGCCGGCACTGAACATCCACATACGGCGCAAAATCCTGAAGTTCTTGATTTTGCTTCTGAAAATCCAAAGAATAAGAGGTAGTACCCGTGGCAACGAAACCAGCAAAATCCGAAGCGCCAGCAAAGGCAGCACCAAAGAAACCGGCTGCGGCCGTGGCAAAAGCACCTAAGGTGAAAGCGCCAGCGTCAAATGAACTTAAAACCTATGGCACCGGCCGTCGTAAAGACGCTGTGGCGCGCGTTTGGGTTAAACGTGGCAATGGCAAAATCATCGTCAACGGCAAAGAACTCGCTGATTATTTCGCACGCCCTGTGCTGCGCATGGTCATCAACCAACCATTTGGCGCAATTGATCGTATCGGTAACTTCGATATCGATTGCACCGTTGCAGGTGGCGGTCTTTCTGGCCAAGCGGGCGCTGTTCGCCTCGGCATCAGCCGCGCACTCGACGAATATGATACGATTTTCCACAAAGCGCTTCGTGCTGGTGGCTTCCTCACCCGCGATAGCCGCACAGTGGAACGCAAGAAGTACGGCCGCAAAAAAGCACGCCGCAGCTTCCAGTTCAGCAAGCGCTAATTTCCAAAACATTGTTTTGCAAAAAGGCGTCCTTTGTGGCGCCTTTTTTGTTAGAAAAATTCAATTTAGATTGCTTGAAAAGCCTAATAAATATAAAATAAGCACTCATTTTCGGGAATAAATATGCAGTCTAAGCCAGAAACAATCGCAAAACTTTCGGAGAAAGCAGAGATCAACGAGGAAAAAGCCCGCGGATGGGAAAAACTTGCAATCGGGGCTGGAATAGCGTGGGTAGCTGGGATTTTTCTGGGTGTATTTAGCAAAAAGAAGCTCGGATTCGGTGGATTAACTGATGACATTGGCCCCATCGAGAAGGTGGTTTTAGGGGGAGTAGGAGTCGGAGGTTTAGGAAGTATAGTCAATCATAAGCACTCTCACGCTTACAGAGAATCGATAGAAGAAATAGAAAAAATGTCTGTACCTCAAGAAGTTTCTTCTAAAAATAGTGCTGGATGGAAAGAGAAGCTATCATCTTCGGAAACAGCACCTTTCTCGATTAAAAAATAACTTTATCTTATGAACAAAAGAATAAATATCGCCATCATTGGCGCATCGGGCTACACGGGCGCGGAGCTGATTCGGATATTGCTGAATCACCCAAACGCCAACCTTGTGGCGCTGACTGGCGACTCGCAGGCGGGAAAGCCCATTGGCGAAGTCTATCCGCATTTGCGGCACAAAAATCTGCCTGACCTCGTAACCTTGGAACAGGTGGATTTTTCTGGCGTGGAGCTGGTGTTCTGCTGCCTGCCGCATGGCACGACGCAAACGGTTATCGCGGGTTTGCCGCAGCATGTGAAGATCATCGATCTATCAGCAGATTTCAGGCTCGCTGACGTCGAAACCTACGCTAAATGGTATGGGCACGCGCATCAGGCGGTGGAGCTGCAGAAAGAAGCTGTTTATGGCCTGACAGAACATGCGCGGGCGCAGGTGAGAAATGCGCGGTTGGTGGCTAACCCGGGCTGCTATCCGACCTCTGCGCTGCTGCCGCTTTTGCCGCTCGTTGGCGCGGGCGCAATTGACGCAAGCAACATCATCATCGACGCAAAATCGGGCGTTTCCGGTGCGGGAAGAAGCGCAAAACAAGCGAACCTGTTCACTGAAATCGATGGCGGCATGAGCGCTTATGGCATTGCCGCACATCGGCACGCACCCGAGATTGAGCAAGGCCTCGGCATCGCTGCAAAATCGCCCGTGACGGTGACATTCACGCCGCATCTCATCCCGATGAATCGGGGGATGTTGTCTACCATTTATGTGCAGCTGGCGGCAGGAAAAACAGCAGCAGACCTGCAGAGCATTTTGCAAAAAACATACGCGGATGAGCCATTCGTGCATGTGCTGACCGAAGGGCAATCACCAAGCACTCACAGCGTGCGGGGAACCAATGACTGCGCCATCAGCGTCTTCCAAGACAGAGTAGCGGGAAGGGCGATCATCGTCTCGGCGATTGACAACCTTGTCAAAGGCGCCTCTGGCCAAGCGGTGCAGAACATGAACGTGATGTATGGCCTGCCCGAGACCGAAGGCCTCGCGCTTACGGCGATCTTCCCGTAAATCTAGCGGATGTTGGCAACGACGCTGTTGTTATTGCCGTTTTGGCTGATGGTCATGGAATTGCTGTTTCCTGCCATCGCCAGCGTCACTTGATTATCTTTGCCCGCTTGCGTCGTTGAAATAAAATTATCGTGGCCTGTGATGTTATAGGCAAGCGTGTTGCTCTCGCCGCTTTGGGAGGCGGTGGTGGTGTTGCGTAGGCCACTTATCTGCGCGTCTATGCTGTTGCTCGTGCCATTTTGTGTGGCGGATATAATATTATCCCCACGTTCTATTGTGCCGTTGATAAGATTGAGCTCACCCGTTTGATTGGCGTGGATAGCATTGGTAACCTGCACATCACCTACTTGCACGATCGCGACCTGATTATTTTCTGCCACGGCGGTGTGCATGCTGATGAGGCTGAAAACAATGGAGAGTATCGCTGCTTTTTTCATATCTGCGCCTTTGGTGGATGTAAGAAAAAATGAAGCTACCTATTGACTTTACCAATCAATAGTTAATTTTTCTCTAATGAATTAACCTTTATTTGATTGAAAAAAATCATAGAAGTCTTCAATATCGCTTAGAACTGCTTTTGAAAGAAAAAACATGTCAAAACCACTGATTCTGCCCTATCGCGGGGAATATAACCCGCAAGGCATTTCGCCGACGATTTCACCCAAGGCTTTTGTGGCCCCGGGCGCGGCGGTTATTGGCGATGTAGAAATCGGCGCTGAAAGCGGCATCTGGTTTGGTTGCGTGGTGCGCGGCGATGTCAATTACATCCGCATCGGCGAGCGCACGAACGTGCAGGATGGCACAGTCATCCACGTTACCCGCAAGACCGGCCCTACCATCATTGGCTCTGGCGTTACCATTGGCCACGCGGTGCTCATGCACGCTTGCACGGTGGAGGATAACGCCTTTATCGGCATGCGCGCGACGCTGATGGATGGTGTGGTGGTGGAATCAGGCGCGCAGGTGGCAGCGGGGGCGCTCGTCACGCCGAATAAACGCATCCCCTCCGGCCAGCTTTGGGCGGGCAGTCCTGCTAAGTATTTCAGGGACTTAACCGAGGCGGAAAAGGCCTTTATCCCCGTTTCTGCAGCCAATTATGTCAAACATGTGACAGAATATCTGGCGATGGGTCTCTAAAAACTGCCATTTTCACAAATAGTTCACACTATTGGCCTATTTTTCCTGTACTATGCAAGGATAGAAGGACTGTAGCTTAATGTTTAAACCCAAACACAAATCAGCAGAAGGCTTTTTCGGCAGTATTACCGAGATGGCTAATCACATGATGATTGAGCCGCTGACGGCCTTGTTTTCAGCGGCTAGCTCGAACCTCCCTGCCGCGACTCAGGCGCTGGGTGCCATGACAGGGTTGATGGCTGCAGGGGTTATGAGTAATCCCATTGTCCTCGTTGGGCTTGCAGTTATTTCATCTATCAGCGCAGTACTTACGTTGCTTGACGGCCGCGCGAAAGAGGAGATTTTGCGGCAGGACTATGCCGAGGAAATTGGCGCCAAGCTGGGAAAAGACCCTAGCACAGTAACCAAGGATGATTTGCGCTTGGTGGCCAAAGGCGACCCTGCGCGCGGTATTGCACCGAATATGGTATTGCAGGAAAAGCTAAAAGAACTGGATAAAAGCACATGGATGAATGTGGCTGTTTCCGTTGTGACAACGCTTAGCACTATTGCCCTTATGGGCTGGCTTCAGGCACCAGGTGGATTGTTGGCAGAAGGTGGCGCAATAGCAAATTTCCTTGGACATGGCCTGCCCGGTAAAATTGCGCATGGAATGATAGGCCTCCTTTCGTTTAACCTCATCAAAGCGCCGCTAAAGATGATAGGGCGTGTATTTGGCATGGATAAAGAAACAACGGCGGATAAAATTGATAACCTGAGTCAGGTGATCGAGCGTGGCGAGGGTATAACGCGCGAGCAGGTGCTTGATGTGTATATTAGCTCTCACAAAGCAATGGGCATAGGAATTCAAAAAATGTTTGATAATAAAAAATATGATGAGATGACGCCGGTAGAACAAAAACAGGTGGCTGATTTCTTGTTAAGTCCTGTTCGCCGCGAGACTCTGCCTCCGGAGATGCAGGTGTTGATTGATGTGGATGCGGTGGTCAGCGGCCTTAACAACAAGCGTTTCAACTCTTCTGAGCTTGCATTTGCCGTGCAGGGGGATCGCTCGGGTGTTGGTTGCGATGAATGCCAGTCCGTGCTCGCGCAGCCCAAAGGGCTTATGACTCAGGTGTGGGATGTTGCTAAATCGATATTTTCCTTCAGCTCCAAAAGTGAAGAAGTGCGCATGCAGCGCTTTGAGACTGCGTTTAACAACACGCAAAGCGGCGGTATCAACCGCGGCTAAAATTCTTTTATGGTATGCCCATGATTCAGTGGCCCGTGGCCATGGCCAATTTGCGGCGCGGTTTCGATGGCTTTGCGCACATAAGCGCGTGCGCGGCTGACCGCATCTTTCAGCGATAATTTTTGCGCAAGGCCGGTGGCAATCGCCGAGGCGATGGTGCAGCCTGTTCCGTGAGTGCTCTTGGTGTCGATGCGTGCACTGGTGAACACATCAAAGCCATTGTCGCTGAGGAGCACATCGCTCATCTCTTCACTTTCCATGTGTCCACCTTTAAGCAGCACGGCTTTGCAGCCCAGCGCTAAGATTTTTTCTGCGGCACGTTTCATGTCGTCGACGCTCAGGATTTTTATACCCGATAAATGTTCCGCTTCGGGGATGTTAGGGGTGATGATATGGGCAAGGGGCAGCAGCGTTTTTTTGAGGGTTTCGGTGGCAGAAACTTCCAGCAGCGGGTGCCCGCCTTTGGCGAACATCACGGGATCGAGCACAAAGGGCACGTGAGCCACGTGAGGCATAATCGCCGCTGCCACTACCTCGATAACGCTCTTTTTGTGCAGCATGCCGGTTTTGAATGCATCTGTGCCGATGTCTTCCATTACTAGCGATATTTGCTGGGTGATGAAGGCGTCGGGCACTTCGCTGATGCCAAACACGCCGCATGTGTTTTGCGCAGTGAGTGCCGTAATCGCCGTTGCGGCATATCCACCGAGGCAGGTGACGGTTTTGATGTCGCCCTGAATGCCAGCGCCACCGCCGCTGTCGGAGCCTGCGATAATGAGAACGCGCCCGAGCATATTAAACTGGAATGCGAGAAATCAGCAGCGCGATCTCGTCGATGATGGCTTCCACTTGTGTCAAATCATCACCTTCGGCCATGACGCGCACGACAGGCTCCGTGCCTGACGGGCGAACGAGGACGCGGCCTTTGCCCGCGAGTTTTTTCTCGGCAGTTTCAATCGCGGTTTTGACGTCTGCATGTTCCATCGTCGCCTTGCTCTTGACCGGCACATTCTTGAGCATTTGCGGCATCGGCTTGAACAGTTGCGATTGCTGGCTGAATTTTTTGCCGCCTTTTTTCTGGAAAAAGGCAAGGATCTGTAGCGCGGCGATGATGCCGTCGCCCGTGGTGCTGTGGTCGGTGAAAATGAGATGGCCGGATTGCTCGCCGCCAACGTTGAAGCCGTGTTTGCGCATATGCTCTACCACGTAGCGGTCGCCCACTTTGGTGCGCGGCATGGTCAGGCCGATGCTGTCTAAATAGCGCTCAAGGCCAAGGTTTGACATTTGCGTGGCTACGATGCCGCCGCCCGTCAGCGTGCCTTCGCTCTGGCAGTGGGTGGCGATGATGGCCATTAGCTGGTCGCCATCGACGATATTGCCGTTTTCATCGCAGATGATGAGTCTGTCGGCGTCACCATCGAGCGCGATGCCGATGTCGGCTTTTTCCGCGATGACCCGGGCTTGCAATTGTTTTGGTGAGGTGGAGCCACACAGCTCGTTGATGTTAAAACCGTTGGGCTGCGCGCAGATGGTGATGACCTCCGCGCCAAGCTCGGAAAGAATCAGCGGCGCCACGTGATAGGCCGCGCCGTGCGCGCAGTCGATGACCACTTTCAGGCCATCGAGCGTCAGGTTTTTCGGGAAGGTATTTTTGCAATATTCGATGTAGCGGCCGCCTGCGTCATCCAGGCGTTTAGCGCGTCCCAGCTTGTCGGGCCCCGCCAGCGCATCATATTTATTTTCTTCGATGAGCTGCTCAATTTTATGCTCAACTTCATCGGAAAGTTTGAAACCATCGGGGCCAAATAGCTTGATGCCGTTGTCGTGATACGGGTTGTGCGACGCTGATATCATCACGCCAAGGTCGGCGCGAAGCGAGCGCACCAACATGGCTACCGCAGGCGTCGGCAGCGGGCCAACGAGCACCACATCCATGCCCACCGCGATGAAACCTGCCACCAGCGCGGGTTCTATCATATAGCCAGAAAGGCGCGTGTCCTTGGCGATGACCACACGGTGGCGGTGTCCGCCGCGCAGGAATTGCTGGCCAGCGGCCATGCCCACTTTGAGCGCAATCTCGGCGGTCATCGGGTGATGGTTGGCTTTGCCGCGAATTCCGTCAGTTCCAAAAAGTCGTTTGCGATTAGGCATTGGCGTCAGTTCCTGTTTCAGTTTCTTTTTTGGCGCGCGAGGAGGGG
>RFOF01000056.1 GCA_009926845.1 Alphaproteobacteria bacterium | reverse complement strand
ATACTCTTTGTTATCGGCGGTGAGGCCCGAGAGGGTGACGTCCTTGGCGGTGATGTTAGCGGTGGAGGTTCCTTGATCCAGAATATAGCCGAGGTTAGTGCCCGACAACGTATAGCCACTGAAAGTCACGGTTTTTGCAGTACCCACGTTCTTATTAGCAAAGTTGGCAGTAGCACCGCTGCCATCCAGTGTCAGCGAGTCGCCATTTACACCACTAGAAAGCGTTGCCACGCCATTGACTGCGGCGGTAGTGGTGCCGTCATACTCTTTATTGGAGCTGCTAAGGCCAGAGATGGTAACGGTGGGCGCGTAAGCGAAATAAAAACCATTGCCACTTACCGGAATATCCGTGCCGCCAGCGCAGCTTGGCGAGCCTGAGTTATAGGTGCAACCATAGCGGTTGTAGCCGGAAAGCCCGCCCTTGGAGATAGTGGCATTATTTGTATCGCCGCTATAAATCTGCCAGCGAGCAGTGCCTGCGGTACTCAGCGTGTAGTTACCTGTGTTATCAAGATCGCCCCCAGCAGCGAGGATAATGCTGTTCCCGGAGTTGGCGGTGGCGGCGAGGTTCCCACCTAGTGTGATATTGCCCGAGCCAGTGGTGCGCGCGAGGATGGTGTTGGCGTTGTTGATGGTTGCCAACGATATAGCGCCCCCTGCGGTTTGGAATTCAACGTTATTGCCGCCGCCATCTTGTGTGCCATTGACGGTGATGGCGCCTGTTCCAGACTGGAATTTGACGTTGTCATTCCATGTATTGGCGGCAACATTGACAGCAGAGGTAACGCTCTGGCTGCCAAACACGAGCTGTGACCAGCCATTGGCGATGTTGGCTAATTCTCCGCTGCTGAGGCCCACGCCGCTATCCGTACCGACATTGACGGCGATGTTATCGGAAATGGGTTTGATGGTCAGCGTTCCCGCGCCAGTGAGTGAGCCAATAACCGGGTTGGAGTCGGTGATAATCGACAAATTATTGCCAACATTTGTCGTTCCCGTGGTCACAACTCCCTTGGTAATCATGGAGAAGTTACCCGTTTGGGCGCTGGTATAGGCATTGACGATTGCCCCTGTGCTGGTCGCATCGCCCAGAACAACGTTGCCCCAGCCCCCACCTACAATGAAGCTGGTGATGTCAGCTGCGCTTATACGCGAGAATGTTCCACTTGTTGTGGTCGTGGCTCCCCAGCGAATACCATTGTTGGCAGATGCGCTTCCGTTTGAAATGAGCGTCAGCGTGCCGGTGCCGTCGCTGTTGATGGCAACGTTCGGATCTATCAGCTGTCTGCCAACCAATGTGAGGTTGTTGCTGCCCATGTTGGTGGCGGCGCTGTCAAAGACAAAAGCTTTATTGGTGGTTGTGCTGGTGTTTGTTGCGGTTGAGGTGAGCTTGAGCGAATCTCTCCAGGTATATCCACCCAGACGAATAGCGCCAGAGGTGGAAGAGGTGCCGCTACTGGTATATTCAAACTGAATTTCGTTCCAGCCATCTTGAATTTTGTCCAGTTCAGTGTCGGTCAGATCATAAGTGGCGGCGGTGGTGGGTCCACCCAAAGAAATTAAATTGTTGGACTTAAGTAGCAAGGTTCCGGTGCCTGTCAACGTTCCAGTCAGGTCAATTGTGCCCGACGTTAAAGTGACATTGCTGCCGCCAAAATTTTGGTTGGCGGAGATAGTCAGTGCGCCAGTTCCGCCATTAAGCGTGAAGGCGGCGTTGTTGGCAAATTGCTGCGCACCCGACAAGGTGAAGCTGCTACCATTGATGGTAAGTGGAGCGACCCAACTTGCGGCTTTCATAGTGACAGCTTGTAAACCTAACGCAATAGAGCTCCAGCCGGATTGAATGCGGCTTATTTCTGTATCGGTTAATACAAAATTACCTGTCGCACCTTGGCCAAGACCGGCGGTTGAGGAATTATAGTCAGTTATATTCAAATTACCCGTGCCGCTGATGTTGGCATTGATATCTAA
Organism: Alphaproteobacteria bacterium; assembly: GCA_009926845.1. GTDB lineage: Bacteria > Pseudomonadota > Alphaproteobacteria > Rickettsiales > SXRF01 > RFOF01. The sequence goes on along the minus strand of RFOF01000056.1, from coordinate 8,889 downwards.
ATCTAAGGTTCTAATGTCGGCATTGAGGAGGTTAGTTTGCGCCCCATCAATGTAGCCCTTGCCAGAGGAATTAACATTTAAAGTTCCGCTGTTCCAATTATGGGCACCTATATGCGTTGCTTGTCCGCTATAATCGTTCAGGTTTGTGGTATTGAAATTTGAAATTCTGGCAAATTCTGCACTCGTTAGACTGAAGCCGCCCGCCAGCCCATCGCCAAGGCCAATACCGCCAGTGGTATTGATAGTTAATGAGCTGCCCGCGCCTGAAGAGGTGAGGTTGCCGCCGAGGTCAAGATCGGTGGCGTTGATATTCACATACCTGCCTGTCAAATCATTTAAGATGCTGACCTTGCCGGTTCCGGCATAAAGAGTAACGTTACCGCTATAGGTTCCGCCCAGAAGGCTGGTATTGCTGGTTTGGCTGGCCGATCCTAAATACAGGTTAGAAAAGCTGAGACCGTTATATTCAGCGGAGGAGAGGTGGAAAGTTCCTCCCGTGCCATCGCCAAGGCCTACCCCACCTGCCATATCCGTTGGTGTTAAGTAGAGTGACGCGCCGCTTACCGTGCCGGTGATGTCCAGATCATGCGCGGTAATAGATAATTCATTGCCGCCAAAAGTTTGGTTGCCAAGAATATGAACATCGCCGCCGGTGGTAAGATATAATGATCTTGTCCAATCATAAGCGCCTATGGTGATGAGTCCGGTTTGCGAAGCATTGGTGAAGCCGACGCTGCTGTTTAAATATCCCAATTCAGTGGTGGTTAAGTTTAAGGTGGCGGTGGGGTCGGCAATACCAATGGTGGAAAGTCCGGTTTTGCTAAGGATAGATAGATGACTGCCAGAGTACGAGTTGTTGATGACCAAGTCATTTCCGACAGTTACAGTCGATTGCGCCATATTACTTATCGTGCCGTTAAAAATCACATTATTGTCGGCGGTATAATAGATTCCGAATCCCTGTAGTGCTCCATTAATGATAATGTTGTTGTGTGCTATTAGATTTACGATGTTACTTGTGTAGCATTCACAGCTGTTGTCATAGGTATAATTCGCGTTCCAGGTGATGTTGCCTTGCTCTGCCCCAGATGCGTTGGTCTGGATGGTGACGTCGCCGTTGTTCATTAGCCAACTGTCGATGTCGGCAATGTTGATGTTAGAGCTGTTGACAGATGGGCTATAGCTTCCGCCGCTGATGCTTGTTCCGCCTGTGGTGGCAGAGCTGCTGATAGTTATATCTCTTGGGTCGAGCAGCAACTTTCCGCCCTTGCCGTGCGCGGCCGAGGTTTTGACCATACCACGCATGTCGAGCCAATCATGCCCTGAAACTTCAACAAAACCACCATTGCCAGAAACTGCGCCGCCTTTAGCGGTGGCCAGGCCATAGAACATCGTGTCTTTGTCGCTCCACACGGTGATGTTGCCGCCGTTGCCTGTGGTTATGGCATCAGCAAAGATCGATGTACCATTTTCTACGGTGGTTAATACGGAAGTGGGCGTTGCTCCCTCGCCATGATAATCACCACCGATGCGGATTGTTCCGCCACCGGAATCGCCGCTGGCATCGATTATGGTTTCTCTGCGGCGGATGGCCACATGGTCACCAAGTATATCAATAGTGCCGCCGGTTTCGCCAACAGATGTTCCCGAGGCATCGAGTTTTGCCTCAACAATTACTTGGCTGTTACCGGTTTTTTTGCCTTTATCGGCAGCGACATTGCCTTTAACCGCGTTGCTGCCTTCAGCATAAATATATATCTTCCCATTTTTCTGCGCTACAGCGGGTGCGCGCAGCTCGCCTTTGACCGTTATCAAGCTGTTGACTACATTGCGCCCCGCCGCTGCGGTGAGCTGTATCGCGCCGCCTGCGGCGTTTATTTTTCCATCGGTGGAAAGTAATTGCGATTTCACATCATCGCTGACTTTGACCTCCATCAATCCATCGCCATACATATCCAGTGTGAACTCATCACCAGAGGCAAGCTGTGCTTTGCCGAGCGTTGCGTTGATGGTGCCGCTGTTGATGACATTGGGGCCGACGAGCCCTACCAGCCCGGCAGTCTGAGCACTGATGGTGCCACGGTTCTCAATAGTAGCGTTTGGGTTTGAACCTGGCGTAAAGTGGCGGTTTCCCGACATGAAATCGCTGTTACTAATGGTCGAGGAGGTGGCGATCAACCCGTTGACATCCACCTTTGATCCCGCACCAAAGAGCACACCATTTTGGTTCAAAATGAGAATATTGCCGTTGGCGGTTAGCGTGCCAAAAATATGCGTGGGGTCAGCGCTATTGACGCGATTGAGTGCGGTCGCGCTGCTGCTTGGTTGATGAAACTGCGTGTGCTCACCTGCTTCAATGTTGAAGCTGCGCCAGTCAATGATGGCATCATGTGAGGATTGATAGACGTCTAATTTATTTCCAGAGGAAGAAATGGTCGCCGCTCCAGCACTCACAACACCATCTTCAGGGTTGGCGTAAGCAGGCGTGTGGATACTTGCCGCCAGAAAAAACGCCAGAGAACTTCTGCCGATATTTTTGAGGGCCGATGTTGATAATAGCTTTGAAGGCGTTTTCACACAAAACTCAGGGATAATAACGATTACACATCCCTTCAGTATAAAGAAAACCTATTAATAAAAGGTTTTTTTTGCCTCATATTTTACAGAAGCGCGCATGGACAGGAATTAAATAAATAGCCTTTAAAACCCGTAGGTTAGCTGGAATGAAACGCGTGATTTGCCGCCATGCCACGACTGTGGCGCATCCATTTCTTTGGTCAAGGGGGTGGCAAATGCTAGATTGGCGGCAAGCCCCTTGCTTGTGGTCACGCGGAGTCCAAAGCCAACGGAGCTTGCGGACAGGGGGTCGCTACCGATATCGCGATTCCACACTTTTCCAGCATCGTAAAACACATAAGGGAGAGGTGTAAGAATATCGCTACTGTGAAAACCATAATAACGCAGCTCAATCGCTCCGTTTACGCCAGAATCACCGGTGATTTCGGAGGCATCATACGCTCGGCCAAAATTTTGCCCGCCATAGCCAAATTCTTCTGAGGAGTAAAGCGGTTGATGGCTGTATTGCCCTGCGACAGAAAATAATGCGCCCCAATCGTCAGAGAATCCTTGCAGGCGTGATACATAAAACTCTGTTTTGTAAAAATCTGGCTCGGCCTCAGCGCGGGAAAGATTGCGCTCACCGGCATGTGTTGAGCTAAACATATCCAGCCCTTTGCTTACAGTCAGCGTGATAAAATTATAGCCACGCCAGCTATCCGTTTTGTCATAGGTGGCGGCTAAACGTAGGGCCCGTATGCGGTCTCGGGTTAGGCGAGTTTGGCGAATATCGGAGTCGGTATTCTTGACATCAAATGATGTGCTAAAAGACAAATTTTCGCCGCGCTGGCGAATAGGTTTATACTGCACAATAGAGCTGACATTAGAGGAAATACTCTCAATGTTGCGCGCTCGCAGTGTGCCACCTGGGCTTGCATCCGTATAGCCGGCGGTGAGTTGAAATTGCAGCGTTGACGTTAGCGGGATCTGGTGGCTTATGCTGCAATATTTCAGCTCGTTCATTGGTGTGCTGGCGAGCGTTGAAAATATGGTTTGTTGATAGGGCAAAAAAGCAGACAAATAACTGAGCGTTGCTTGATTGGGTCCGAGATAGCTTGATCCATAATTATCAAAGCTTATGCTGGTTTTTGCGGCTTTTTTTTGCGGCATCAGCACCAATTCAGTTGCTGCATCTGTTTGGCTGGCCAGCGGCTGCAAAAGTGAGCGAAACGATGCACCCGGAAGATCATTGAGGCGCAGAAGCTGGCTTTCCACATGGCGGATAGTGGCGGGTTTTTCGCTAGTGATCTGTGCGATGATGTCATCGACGACCATGCCAACGTCGCCTTGCAAAGTTACTTTGCCTATATACCCTTCTACCGCTTCAATGGTAATATTTCCTCCTTCGATGGCTTGGGCCGGAACGAAGGATCGCGAAAGAAAATAGCCTTCTTTGTGATAGAGATCAGTAAGTCTTTGCGCAATCACCCAGACCACATCCAGCGTGACTTGTTTGCCAATCCATTCTTGATATAATTCACTGAGCTGATTGTCTGAAAAAGTGGTAACGCCTTTAAACGTCACGCTATGTAAGACGAAGGCAATCGATTTTGCTTGGTCGGGAATAGGTGATTGAGTAAGCGTTGGGCTGGTGGGAAGGATTGCCGTTGCGGATGATGGTGGTGCTACAATATCACGCCGTTCACCTACGCGTGCCGCGTCTGCCGCTCCCGGAATATCATCTGAAAAGGCATCCGACGCAAACCCCAAGGCAAGCGTCAAGAACAATATATTCAGCAGTGAGTTATGAAAAGAGACTTGAGGCACTGTAAAGGCTCTGGCTAAACGCTAACCATATTTTTTTTGGCCATAAAGTCAATAAAATTATCTATAAACCAAAGGATAATCAAGCAGCTTAAACTTATTATCCCCTGACGGCGATTTTATATGCTTTGCACATGGATTCCATTCCCTATCTTTGCTAAAAGGTATTTATGACGCAGCCAACAATACATGACGTAATTATTTCCGGTGGCGGCATGGTCGGCATGGCCACCGCCTGCTATCTGGCGCGTGCGGGAATGCGCGTGGCGGTGGTGGAAAAAGATGCGCTCGGCGCACAGCTGCTGCCAGAATTTGACGGGCGGACATGCGCCATTTCACTTGGGTCTTCGCGCATTCTGGATGAGGCGGGCGTGTGGGCGGGCATTGCGGCGCATGCAGAAGCTATCAACGATATCCGCGTGTCTGACGGCCACGCGCCGATTTTTCTGCATTATGATCACCGCGAGGTGAGCGATGAACCTTTTGGTTATATCGTGGAAAATCGCCATATCCGCGCAGCGATGCAGGCCGCCGCCGCGCAGGAGCCAAATATCTCCCTGCTTGAAAAAACCTCCATCACTCGCGTTCAAACCGAAGCAGAAAAAGTGACGGTGCATCTGGATAATGGACAGATTTTAGAGGCCGCGCTACTGATTGGCGCAGAGGGCCGCAATTCGCCGGTGCGCGACATGGCGAGTATCAGCGTCACCACGCTTGACTACAAGCAAACCGCGATTGTCTGCACGATTGAACACACGCTCCCGCATCATGGGCTCGCGCAGGAGCGCTTCCTTCCCGTGGGGCCGTTTGCGGTGCTGCCGATGTCGCCCCTTCGCGCTGGCAGCGCGGAGGGAAGATCATCCGAAGCCTTGGCGCAGGAGGACAGAAACGCTGAGCGCTTCGGGGGACTTACGCACCGCTCATCCTTGGTGTGGGTGGAGCCGCCCGAACGCGTGCAGATGTATATGGAATTACCTGAAGAAGAATTCGTGCAGGAAATTGCCGAGCGCGTGGGCGATTATTTGGGCGAGATTAAAACCGTCGGCGGGCGTTTTGCTTATCCGTTGTCTATGCAATACGCAAAGTCGTTCACCGCTCAGCGCATCGCGCTGCTGGGTGACGCCGCGCACGGTATGCACCCCATCGCTGGCCAAGGCGTGAATCTGGGTTTCCGCGATATCGGGGAGTTTTGCAAGTTGGCAACGGAGGTCTTTGCAGCAGGTGGGGACATCGGCTCGCCAGAGCTTCTCGCGCGATATGCTCGCTCGCGCAGGCTAGACACCATCTCGCTGCTGACCGCGACCGACGTGCTGACGCGGCTCTTTTCCAATAATATTATCCCGCTGCAACTAGCGCGCGACCTTGGCCTCTGGGCTGTCGGCAAACTCCCGCCGCTCAAGCGCTTTTTCATGCGCAGCGCCATGGGAATTTAAATTGCTACTATTGCTTGCTGCAAATACCCCATTTCTGCGCTTCCGCTGCTCATTTACCCAAACGTAAACTTCGCTGCGGTTCTCGAAATGGATTATTTTCGCTAGCGCACTAGCGCAATTTGCGAATTAATCACCGAGCACATCCTTCATCGAATAAAGGCCAGGTTTTTGACCTGCGGCCCAGAGCGCCGCGCGGATGGCGCCGGTGGCGTATATCTCGCGGCTAAAGCCTTGGTGTTTGAGGGTGATGGTCTCGCCGGGGCCAGCAAACATCACATCATGTACCCCCACCACATCGCCGCCGCGCTGAACGGAAAAGCCGATGTCGCCAATGTTGCGCACGCCATCACGGTCGATAGCTTTTTTAGCTTCAAAATCCACCCCGCGACCAAGAGCAGCCGCGCGACCAAGCATCAGCGCTGTTCCTGACGGCGAATCTTTCTTATGGCGGTGGTGCATCTCGAAGATTTCGATATCGTAATCGTCAGCCAATTTCCTTGCTGCATCCTCAACCAGCTTCTCTAACAAGTTGACACCAATAGAAAAATTACCCGATTGCACCACACGAGCGTGTGAGGCATAACTTTTTAATTCTTCCTGCTGCGCCGCTGAAAACCCTGTCGTGCCGACGATGAGGATGCTGCCTTTTTTGGCCGCCTCACGAGCGTTGGCGAGCGTGGCTTCCGGCGATGTAAAATCGATCACTGCGTCGCTGGCTGCCACCAGTGCTGCCGCATCCGACGTGATGGTTATTTCCGCGCCAATGGCGGCGTGCATGGCTCTGGCCGCTGCTGCGTCAAAACCTGCGCGTTCGCTGCCACCTGCGAGCACTGCGCCGTCTGTTTCCAACACGGCTTTCACGAGCGTCAGGCCCATGCGCCCCGTGCATCCGGCAATCGCTATTTTCATGTTATTCATATGCTTCCTTGCGGTGTTTATTCACTATGACATAGAAGGTTTTTGTGTGTTTATCAATGCCATACTATTTCAATTCCTTAAAAACGCGGCGCTTATGAGCGCTTTGGTGTAGCCTTCTTGCGGGTTTTGGAAGATGTCAGCGGTTTTGCCCTGCTCAACGATTTTGCCGTCTTTCATGACGATAAGATGCCCCGCGATGGCGCGGATAACGCGCAGATCGTGACTGATGAACAGATAGCTGACCCCTGTTTTTTGCTGCAGTTTTTTCAGCAGGTCGATAATTTGCGCCTGCACGGAAAGATCGAGCGCGCTTGTCGGCTCATCAAGCACCACGAATTTGGGCTCAAGCACCATGGCGCGGGCAATGGAAATGCGCTGGCGCTGGCCGCCGGAAAATTCATGCGGGTAGCGCGGCTTCATCTCAGGCGTAAGCCCCACCTCCTGCAATATATTATCCACCTTTTGTTCGCGCTCGCTCGGCGCAAGCTCGGGATAATGCACCAGCAGCCCCTCCTCGATAATGCTTTGCACCGTCATGCGCGGACTCAGGCTTGAGAACGGGTCCTGGAACACCACCTGCATGTCTTTACGTAAGGGGCGCAGCTCTTTGGTCTGCAGACTACTTACTTCGCGCCCATCAAACTGTATGCTACCCTCGCTTTTGATGAGGCGCAGCAGCGCAAAACCAAGCGTCGTTTTGCCGGAACCTGATTCGCCCACAAGGCCAACACAAGAGGATTCCGGTATCGTCACTGACAAGTCATTAACTGCTTTTTTAAATTCCAGCGGGCGGCCAAAGAAAGTTTTTTTGCTGGCAAACCACACCTTCAAATTCTGACACGCCACCAGCGGTTTTGCATCAGCGCGGCAAGGCAGCGGCTCGCCCTTGGGTTCGCTGGCCAGCAGATGCTGCGTGTAAGTATGTTTGGGCGCGGAAAACACCTCGGCTACTGCGCCTTGCTCCACCAGCTCGCCCTTGCACATCACCGCCACGCGGTCGGCCATGCGGCGCACGATGGTCAGGTCATGTGTGATAAATAAAATTGCCATGCCCATTGAGCTTTGCAGTTCCCCCAGCAACTCCAGAATTTTAGCCTGAATGGTGACATCCACCGCCGTCGTCGGCTCATCGGCGATCAAAATGTCGGGCTTGTTGGCAATAGCCATCGCGATCATCACCCGCTGACGCTCGCCGCCGGAAAGCTGGTGGGGGTAGGCGTTCAGGCGATCCTTGAAGTGTGCTAACCCGACTTGTGCAAGTAGCTCGCAGATGCGTTCTTTGTGTGCCGCTGCGCCGCCCACTTCCAGCATTTCGCCGATCTGTTTTCCTATCGTATGCAGCGGATTGAGCGCCGTCATCGGCTCTTGAAACACCATCGAGATGCGCTTGCCGCGCAGGCTTGCGCCTGAGGCATTTGTTATTTCTTTATCTTCGAAAATTATGTTGCCAGACATTTTCGCGGATGCAGGCTGCAAGCCGAGGCACGAAAGCGCGGTTAGCGATTTGCCCGAACCGGACTCGCCTACCACCGCCAGCATTTCGCCTTTATTCAGCTCGAACGACACGTTTTTGACGACGGCGTTTTCACCAAAAGAAAGTGATAATTTATCAACGCGCAAAAGGCTCATTTAACGGCCTTTCTGGGGTCGAACGCATCGCGCACTGCCTCGCTGATGAAGATGATAAGCACGAGGAGCAGCGCAATGATGATAAAGCCGGTAAAACCCAGCCACGGCGCTTGCGGGTTACCTTTGCCTTGCAACAAAAGTTCGCCAAGCGACGCCGAACCGGGCGGTAGGCCAAAGCCGAGGAAATCAAGCGTAGTCAGTGCGGTGACGGCGCCGCTCATCAAAAACGGAATCATCGTCATGCTCGAGGTCAGCGCGTTGGGCAGCACGTGCCGCAACATGATGCGCCGCTCCGAAACCCCCAGCGCGCGCGCCGCCTTCACAAAATCGAAATTGCGCGCGCGCAGGAATTCGGCGCGCACCACATGCGTCAGGCTCATCCAGCTAAACAGCAGCATAATAAAGAGCAGCCAGCCAAAGGTGGGCTCCATCAGGCTGGCGAGAATAATCAGCAGATACAGCACCGGCAGGCCCGACCATATCTCGATAAAACGCTGAAACACCAGATCGACCCAGCCGCCGAAATAGC
>RFOF01000055.1 GCA_009926845.1 Alphaproteobacteria bacterium | reverse complement strand
AATCTGGGGCTGCAAGCAGGCAGCGAGCGCAGCGTTTCCGCATCCGCAGCCAACAGCAAAGGTTTCCATGATGCGTTCGGCAATGTGTGGCAATGGCAGGAAGACCATTTCCACCCGCTGGAGGGCGCAAAACCGCACCCGTATTATGATGATTTCAGCCTGCCTTGCTATGACGGTGAGCACCAGATGATCCTCGGCGGATCGTTCATTTCCACGGGTGATGAGGCCAGCGCCTTCGCCCGCTTCCACTTCCGCCCGCACTTCTTCCAACATGCTGGCTTGCGCATCGCCCGAAGTGAGGATGGAAATACTGCTTCAGACGCTAAAATCATCAGTAAAAGCGGTGCATCAGCTTACGAAACCGAAGTGATGGTGAATAACTACATGCTCATGCATTGGGGCACGGACGCTGAGATTTATGATGCAGATTTTGCAGAAAAAGTCACCTTCCCAAATGTGGTGCATCTGCCGAAAGGATGCGCCGAGTTGGTGAAACAATACGCCCAGAATTTTGACAACGCACTCGACCTTGGCTGCGCGGTTGGGCGCAGCACATTCGAGATGGCGCGCGATTTTAAAAACATCGTCGGCATTGACTATAGCCATGAATTTGTAGCCGCAGCCAATCAGCTGAAAGCCGAAGGCAACCGCACCTACACACGCAAAAATTCCGGCTCTGATTTTTCGCCGCTCACTGCGGAAGTGGACACTGCAATCGACCGCAACCGCGTGCGCTTCGAGCAAGGCGATGCCTGCGCCCTACCCTTGCATATCAAAGAATTCGACGCGGTGCTGATGGCCAACGTGCTCTGCCGTCTGCCAGAGCCGCTGGCGGTTTTAGAGCGCATGCAGGGTGCCAATGCGCTGGTGAAAAAAGGCGGCGTGCTGGTGATGACCACGCCTTTTAGCTGGCTAGAAAATTACACGCCCCACGCGCGCTGGTTAAACGGCGTAGAAGATGTGGCAAAACACCTGACCGAATTTGAATTGGTGCATATAGAAGAACTGCCCTTCCTCATCCGCGAACACCGCCGCAAGTTTGAATATATCATCACCCTCGCCAGCGTCTGGAAACGAAAATGAAGAAAATCTTTCAGCTTTTTATCTTTGCTTTTTCAACTCTTTTTGGAGGCTTTATGCCACACGCACAGGCAAAAGAATCCGACAAAACAGCGTATGATTTTAGCTTCACCGCGCTCATGGGCGAAGAGCCAATGCCGCTTTCTGCCTATCGTGGCAAGGTGCTGCTTGTGGTCAACACCGCGTCTAAATGTGGCTTCACCGGCCAATATGAAGGGCTCGAAAAACTCTATAAAAAATACAAAGACAAAGGCCTCGTCATCATCGGTGTTCCATCGAATGATTTTGGTGCGCAAGAACCCGGTAGCGCGGAAGAAATCGTGCAATTTTGCAAACTGAATTATGGCGTGACTTTTCCTATGACATCCAAGCAAGTTGTCTCTGGCGACGGCGCGCATCCGTTCTATGCATGGGCAAATGACGTGCTGGGTTTTGGCAGTGCGCCGAAGTGGAATTTCCACAAGATACTCATCAGCCGCGACGGAAAGGCAGTTGATTATTTCAACTCCACCACCTCGCCGGAATCGGAGAGCCTGACCGCTGCGATTGAAAAGCTACTCTAACCTCTCAACTTTTTAGGAGCTATCTATGATAAAGAATTTACTCTGTGCCACCGCTATGACACTTGCTCTTGCAATGCCTGCATTTGCAGCGGAAACAGGCAAGCCAGCACCGGCTTTTGAAACCAAGGACATCGCAGGCAACACGCAATCACTCGCGCAATACAAAGGTAAGATTGTGGTGCTGGAGTGGAACAATCCTGAATGCCCATTCGTGAAAAAACATTATGATGGTGGCGATATGCAAGCGCTGCAAGAATATGCCACTTCTAAAGATGTTGTTTGGCTGGCCATCAACTCTGGCGCAGAAGGCAAACAAGGCAACATGACTGCTGATGCGGCTAAAGCAAAAATCGCGGAAGTCAAATCTGCCGCAAGCGCTTATATCCTCGACCCACAGGGCACAATCGGCCAGCTCTACAGCGCAAAAACAACACCGCATATGTACATTGTTGATAAGGACGGCAACCTTGCTTACCAAGGTGCAATTGACAGCGATTCATCGCCAAGTTCCTCTTCCATCAAAGGCGCAACCAACTATGTGCGGGCGGCAGTGGATGAGTTGCTGGCAGGCAAAAAACCTACCCTTGCTGAAACCAAATCTTATGGTTGCGGTGTAAAATACTAATAGTGTGCTGGAGCTGTGAGCTGCTGAGCGGCTCGCAGCTCCTCGCGCGTAACCGGAAATACGCGTTCTACACCAAGCTCCACAGCACGTTTTATCATTGCCCTACCCTCTTCTTGCGTCGCGGGGTTTTTCATCAGTTCCTGCCCCATCAGCCAGAGTGCGCTTCGGTGGTTTGGTGCTATAGCCAAAATAGTGTTGAGAATTTGCGTTGCATGCCTGCTATCACCGGCCGTGAAGCCCTCCAAACTATAGAGGAATGCGGCTATCATATCTTCGCGCTCTGGCACAACTTTCACACTACGCATCACTGCATCTTCCATCGTCTGCTTCGCCCACGGCTTGATGGTTCTAAACGCCGTATCATCGACAACCATGAACACCATATTATGCATGAACATATTCAAATAAACCTCATGCGCCGTTGCGTGCGGTGACATAGCAAGCGTATGCGCAGTTTTTGCCAACAATTGATACCATTCAATATCGCGTTGAGTGAGTTCTCCAGTTGACACATGCTCACCAACAATTCCGCTATGAAACAAGGCGGAATCAACAAAGCGAACGCCGCCACGTTTGGCATCTTCTAGCAACCACTCTTCTGAAAACCCCTCCGCTGAGCCAAATTTAATCGCCGTTGAAAGGCGTTGCCCATATTGAATTCCCTTGAGTTGTTCTGTCGCACTCCACGTCATTAGTGCGGCAAGAAGCACCCCCAAGTATGTTCCCCAGCGCCGCAACACCAAAATCTGCTCGCTCTGGATATGCCGCCGCCACCCCGAAGCTAGCGCCACCCAGCTGAGCACCTGAAACCCCATCACCAGCGGCAATGAAAACCAGAACGACTGCAACGTCGTAATACCAAGTAGCATCGGAATCGCCCACCAAAATTTCCGGCGTGCAACGGTGATAATCACAGCCATCGGCAACGACAACCAGAGTAGAAGGCCTGGCAATCCAAGGGATAAGACGACTTCCATCGGCGTGTTATGCACATGAAATGCATTGCCCTGCACCAGTTTCCAATTCAATGCAATTGCACCATTTTTAAACGCATACACACCATCAACAAGCGCATATTTGGGTAAGTCGTCTGAGAAGCGACCCCACCCCTCGCCAATAATTAGGCGCATTGGATTATTCTCAAACGCATTAACAGCCACCTGATTTAATAGTGCGCGCGTAGATAAGCTGCGATTAGGACATATCAACCATTCGGACTGTTGACTTATGATAAGCCAAACAAAACAAAGCAAACAACCAAGCACTCCCAGTGTTCGCCAAATTTTTCCAGGCACAAGCCAGCGCGGACGAAAAATCAAATGAATCAAAAGCAACACCCCCCCCCAAAGAATGACGGGGCGCAGCAACATTCTTGCTGCTTCGTTATCGGCGATGTAAGTGATGACCGTGGCGCATATCAACACTATCCCCACATAGCGAGCAGGCGTGCGCACACGTGAAGTTGCCATAAATGCAATCCATAGATACGCCGTAGGAAATGCCAGATATTCTGTCCAATTACCCGCCGCCGTCACATCAACAAATTCCTGCATTACATATTCTGAGGGATTACACATCGCATCAAAATCAATGTGTAAGCACACCATCACCACAAGGTTGAAAGCAGCTAATGCCATAATAATTTTTTGATATGCCGTATTTCTCCACAATGCTGAAGCCACTAAAAAAGAGAGCAAAATTGCCAAGTGATACGCTGCGCCCTCGCCCAGACTCGGCGTGCCAAACCACGAGAGCAAAGGCAACGAAGCAAATGCCGTAGCTAGGCACTGCCACCCGACCCATGCGAGCATGCAGAGCAGGAGAGGATGAAGTGGCCGAAGACACACCAACCAGCCCCGCGACGCCCCCACAGATAACCAAAGCGCTACAAGCGCAGACAGGACATAAACAGCAAGCATCATCGGTTCAACTTGATACCACAAACCATAATGGAAAGGTTTGAGCGCAAAGACGAAAAGGCTGATCTGCAAAAGGAAAAGCACAAGCCCCGCGCGGGAAAAAAGCGCAGGTGCTTTGGCAAATTGCAGCATATCAGCCGCCGATCATGGATTTAATTTTATCGAGCGCAGACGGGAGCTTATCCGCTTCTGGCCCGCCGCCTTGCGCCAGTTCTGGCTTGCCGCCACCACCTTTTCCGCCGAGTTCGCTAACCGCTGCTTGCACGAGGCCAACAGCGCTATAAAGCTCGGTGAGGAATTTGTCGACGCCGACAACGACAGACGCTTTGCCATCAACAACAGTGCCGACAAACACAATTCCCTGCTCGATTTGTTTTAGGTAATTTTCAGCTAAGCCTCTGAGTTCTTTAGCGTCTAGGCCATCAAAAATCTTGCCGATGAATTGGACGTTGCCGAGTTTTTCCATCTTTGCATCAGAGCCCGCAGCCATGGCAAGTTGCTTGCGCAAATCAGCCAATTGCTTGGATAATTGCTTGTTTTCGTCCTGAATTTTTTGCGAAATTTCGCTGTTTTTCGCGTGTTTTTGCGCGAAAATTGCGTGAAATTCGGGCATATTCGCACCCTCAAATGGGCTTTTTGCACCCTCTTCAGGCACCACGAAGGCCTTTGGAGTAGCGCCCGTGGAACCAAGTGTTTCACGCGCAGCGGTCACATCGGCGACCAGTTTTTCATTCTCTGCTTGTAGCTTTGCCACCTGCTCAGAAAGCGCCAAAAGCTGCTTTTCAAAATGGCTGCGCACATCGTCACGCGTTACCGCTTCGATGCGGCGAATGCCAGCTGCGATACCCGTTTCCGACGTGATTTTGAATAGCTGGATGTCGCCCGTCCTCTGCACGTGCGTTCCGCCGCAAAGCTCGGTCGAGAAGTTGTCTTTGCCCATCGAGAGTACGCGCACTTCATCACCATATTTTTCGCCGAACAGCGCCATCGCGCCTGCTTTGATTGCATCTTCCGGCGCCATCACGCGGCACTCCACCGGCGTGTCATAGGCGATAATCTCGTTCACGCGTTTTTCCACTGCGTCGATGTCTTCGCGGGTCATGGGCCCAGTGTGCGAAAAGTCAAAGCGCAGGCGGTCAGCATCCACCAGCGAACCTTTTTGTGTCACGTGCTCACCGAGGCGATCGCGGAGCGCCTTGTGCAGCAAATGCGTTGCCGAGTGGTTGGCGCGAATTTTTCCACGCGACGCCACATCAATGGCCGCGTGTACAGCGTCACCCACTTTAAGTGGCACAAGCAACGTGGCTTCGTGGACGATAAAATCTTCCAGCGGTTTTTGCGTGTCGGTGATGTTGGCGATGGATGCGAACGTTCCCGTGTCGCCCGTTTGACCGCCTGATTCGCCGTAGAACGGGGTTTTGTCTAGAACGATGTGAACCTTGTCACCCGCGCCTGCTGCGTCAACCGATGCGCCGTCTTTGACGATGGCGATGACTTTGCCGTCTGCCTCATCTTCGTCATAACCCACGAATGTTGTCGTGCCGATTTTTTCTTTGAGATCAAACCAGATTTTGCACGTGGCGGTGTCGCCCGAACCTTTGTGCGAAGCGCGCGCCATTTCGCGCTGCTGGTCCATGTGTTTTTCAAAGCCAATAACATCCACGCCAAGGCCACGGCTGCGCAAAATATCTTGCGTCAGGTCGAGCGGGAATCCATAGGTGTCATATAATTTAAAAGCAACCTCACCAGAAAATTTCAGATCCCTTCCAACAAAATTAATTTCATCTTCAGCTAATAATGGTGCATTGGAAGTATTGTGAGATAACTTCGGAAAATAGACACTCACTTCATCTTCAAGAATCTTCAGCCCGCGTTCGAGCGTTTGTTTGAATCGTTCTTCTTCTTGGTGGAGGTTGTCGGTGATGCTGGCTTCTGCGCGTTTTAGCTCAGGATATTGCGCGCCCATTTCGGTAATGAGCGATGGCACGAGTTTGTACATCAGCGGGTCTTTGCAGCCGAGCTGGTGTGCGTAGCGCATGGCGCGGCGCATGATGCGGCGGAGCACATAGCCCCTGCCCTCGTTGCTCGGCAAAATGCCATCGGCAATCAGGAAGCAGGACGAGCGCAAATGATCGGCCAGCACTTTTTGTGGCGCGCCGTACCCCGTTTGGCCGCCAAGTTTGCTGGCTTCTTCGTTGATGGAGGTGATGAGGCCTTTGAACAAATCGGTGTCGTAGTTATCGTGCACGCCTTGCAGCACAGCAGAAACGCGCTCCAGCCCCATGCCCGTGTCGATGGATGGTTTGGGCAAATCAAGGCGCGTGTTCTCGTCCACCTGCTCATATTGCATGAACACAAGGTTCCAAATTTCCACGAAGCGCTCGTCGAAACGGTCGGTGCCGTCGGCGTTGAGCGCCCACTCACCCTTGCCCGCTTTTTCGCCGTGGTCATAGAAAATCTCGGAGCATGGGCCGCAGGGGCCAGTGTCACCCATTGACCAGAAATTGTCCTTCGTTGGCACGCGCAGGATGCGGCGGTCATCACAGCCGGTGATTTTTTTCCACAAATTGAAGGCTTCGTCGTCGGTGTGATAGACGGTGAAGGTCAATTTTTCAGCGGGAATGGCGTATTCTTTAGTGAGCAATTTCCATGCGAGTTCAATAGCGTTTTCTTTAAAGTAATCTCCGAACGAGAAGTTCCCGAGCATCTCGAAAAACGTGTGGTGGCGCGAAGTGTAGCCCACATTGTCGAGGTCATTATGTTTGCCGCCTGCGCGCACGCATTTCTGGGCGGTAGCCGCCCGCTGGAATGAAAGTTTTTCTGCTCCCGTAAATACGTTCTTGAACTGGTTCATGCCCGCGTTGGTGAACATGAGCGTCGGGTCATTATGCGGAACGAGCGACGACGACGGGCGCACCTCGTGGCCATTTGCCGCGAAGAAGTTGAGGAAAGTAGAGCGTGCTTCAGAGGTCGTGACCATGTTATTTGTGCTCCGTAATGATAGATTCTATCGTTAAAATCATATCCGGCAACATGTTAATAGCCTTATGAATAGCTTGCAAATCAAGTTGAAAATATTCGTGAACAGCATAGTTGCGAAATGCGATCACACGCTTCCAGGGAATATTGGCGTGTGGTTCTAGCCATTCTTTTGGAACATGTTTCAACGCCTCGCCGACAATCTGCAACTGATAGACCACCGCGCCATATGTCTTGATATCCTTCAAATCAATGGGAGAAAAATCAATCACGGTTTGCGCCGCACTTTGCACATGCTTCAGGCGTTCGATCGGATTGGCTTTCATAGAAAAATAATATCGTCTTGAATATGGGCGACAAATTTTTGCTGCAGGGTTCGATCGGATACAACATCGACAGGATGTCGCAGTATTCCTGCCACATCTTCGTAAAAACCACTGATATCAAAAATATTGCAGTCTTGCTGAGGGTGCACCAGAAAATCCACATCGCTATCGGCGGTCGCATCACCGCGCGCCACAGAGCCGAAAACACGAATCGAATCGGGGTCGATTTTGTATTCTCGGGCAAGCGCCTGAATTTTGGGCTTAAATGTGCGGAGCGTGTCAATATTCATAGCCACACTATAATTGCAAGCACTTGCCAAAGCAAGGTTATTTGATGAATGACGGCGCTATTTTGCAGTCTTGCACTTGCACCTCGTCCCACACTTTTTGAACAATGTATGGCTCGTCAGAAAGCCAGCTATTCAGCTCCACGCGCGAGGGGAATTCTGCGATGATGATTGATCCGATCATCTTGCCCGCATCATCCAAAATCGCCGCGCCGATGCGCATGTTGCCGCTGGCTTTGTAGCCCGCGATAACAGCGAGGTGAGCGTCGCGCGCTGCCATGCGACGAGCGGGCGCGCCCTCGTCTTTTGCATCATAGGCCAGAACAAGAAATTGCATATTTTCTCCTGTCACCCCCGCTTTACGCGGGGGTCTAGAGCCCAAAGCATGGGCGGAATTTGTGGTTTCAGATCCCCGCGCTAAGCGCGGGGATGACAAAAAAATTACGCAGCGTCTTCGGTCATGGGGGCTTTGATGGCTTCGGCCAGAACGCCCGTGTTCTCACGGATTTTCTTTTCGATGTCAGCGGCCATTTTCGGGTTGTCACGCAGGAATTGTTTTGCGTTTTCGCGGCCTTGGCCAATGCGCTGTGAATCATAGGAGAACCACGAACCGGATTTTTCTACGATGCCAGCTTTCACGCCGAGGTCGATGAGCTCGCCCATTTTGGAAATGCCTTCACCATACATGATGTCGAATTCCACTTGGCGGAATGGCGGCGCAACTTTGTTCTTCACCACTTTCACGCGGGTCAGGTTGCCCACCACTTCTTCTTTTTCTTTAATCGCGCCGATGCGGCGGATGTCGAGGCGCACGGAAGCGTAGAATTTCAGCGCGTTACCGCCGGTGGTCGTTTCTGGGTTGCCAAACATCACGCCGATTTTCATGCGGATTTGGTTGATGAAAATAACGGTGCAGTTGGTGCGCGAAATGCTGCCGGTGAGTTTGCGCAGCGCTTGGCTCATCAAACGAGCTTGCAAGCCCATGTGCGAGTCGCCCATTTCGCCGTCGATTTCCGCTTTGGGAACGAGCGCGGCCACCGAATCGACCACCACGACATCAACAGCGCCAGAGCGCACGAGCGTGTCCACAATTTCAAGCGCTTGTTCGCCGGTGTCTGGCTGAGAAACCAGCAAATCATCAATGTTCACGCCGAGTTTTTTAGCATAGATCGGGTCGAGCGCATGTTCAGCATCCACGAATGCGCAGGTGCCGCCTTTTTTCTGTGCTTCGGCGACGATGTGCAGCGTGAGCGTGGTTTTACCGGAGCTTTCTGGGCCAAAAATTTCGATAACGCGGCCACGCGGAACGCCGCCAACGCCCAAGGCAATATCAAGGCCGAGCGAGCCGGTGGAGGTGGCTTCAACCGCTTCCATTTGGTTGTCGCCCAATTTCATGATGGAACCTTTGCCGAATGCTTTTTCGATCTGGCTGAGTGCGGTTTCTAGCGCTTTATTCTTGTCCATGTTTTTTCTCCTGTGATTGTCATCCTGAGCGAAGCGTAAGCGGAGTCGAAGGATCTAAGATCCCTCGGCTACGCTCGGGATGACAGGTTGATGGCCTGCTGCATTGCAGTTAATCTACACAGTTATGGAAGATGTGCAAATGGTAATTGTATCAATTGCATTGCCTGCGCTTACGAAAAAAACATAAAACCTTAAACTGAGATTCCAGCTTTTTCTTGAGCAAGTTTTATGAGAAAACTTCTCATTTTTGGTTCAAGGCGACTCACTGATCCCATTTGAACCTGCGTAATGCCACCTTGCATTGCAATGCGTGGTTTTTCTTTATCTATTTGTTTTCTTGCATCGTTTGATGCTTGTATTTGCTCCAATAGCGCAGCAGCGTCATCACCATGTAAGTCAAAAACGTCTTTGACTAATTTCTCTGGGTATCCCCCAACGGGACCCTTCGCGTTTTCCCAATTACTTATTGTAGCTGAACAAGTTCCCAAAATATCAGCACAATCCTTCGCTTTCAATTCCCTACTTTCACGGATACCTCGAACTACCGCCCCAGCACGCCTATCTACAGGCATTTTCTCTAATTTTTCTGGGTTGATATCCGGCAGATTATCATACACCAAAGCCAACGCTTCCTCATCTGATAGATGAAATTTTTGCTTTATAATAGGGATAAAAGAAGGGCGTAATCTTTGCACGCCGCTAAGAAACTGAAAAGATCTTGCCTCTGTTAAGTCAAGGGCTCTTGCGAGATCTACGTTTCTTTTGCCATGTTCTTTTATAATACTTTCTAATAGTGTTCTAGGTTCTTTAACACTGGCATTAGGGGCTGGGTGCTCACCATTTTTTTTCACCATTATAGCGTCCTTAACTTGATTATAGCGTCCTTAACTTGGCCTCAATAAATAATTAATTTATGTAAATATAGTATATTAGGAGTAAATTTGCAACATGCTTATGCATATCCGCGCTGAGTGCGGTTTACAGAGCTAGGCGGGGTATTCAGCATGAGATTCCCCTTCACTCTACGAGCTTCGGAGGATGACAATTTTCTAAGCGGCAGAGCCACTAAGAAAATATGTCACTTCCCCACCACATCCTTAATTTTGCTGGCTAATTGCTTCAGGGTGAAGGGTTTGGCGAGGAAGTTGAAGCTGCGCTCTGCGCCATAGTTGTTGACGAAGACGTCTTCTGCGTAGCCTGAAATGAAAATCACTTTCAGGTTCGGGTATTCGGGTAGGATCTTGTCTATCATCGTTGGGCCATTCATGCCGGGCATGATAACGTCGGTGACCACCACCTCCACCTCTTTGCCATGCAGGCGCATTTGCTCGATGGCCGTCTCGCCGCAATCAGCTTCTAAAATGGTGTAGCCCTTGTTGCGCAGCGCGCGAGCGGCGAAAATGCGCACGGGTGTTTCGTCTTCCACTAGCAAGATGGTGCAGCTGCCAGTTAAATCTGCGCTTGCATATTTTTCTTCTGATTGGATTTCGGCGGCGGCGCGCTCGGCCACTTCAGCGGCGGAAACAGCAGGAAAATAGAGCTGGAAGTTGGTGCCTTCATTCTCGCGGCTGGCCACATAGACATAGCCGCCAGTTTGTTTGATGATACCATACACCGTGGAGAGGCCAAGGCCGGTGCCGCTGCCGACTTCTTTGGTGGAGAAGAAAGGCTCGAAGATTTTCTGAATGATGGATTTGGGAATGCCCGTTCCGGTATCGATGACTTCGATGAGCACATATTCACCATCG
>RFOF01000054.1 GCA_009926845.1 Alphaproteobacteria bacterium | reverse complement strand
GAGCTGCTTACCAAAACTGAAAAACTAACCGAGGCAGAAAAACGTACCATCCATGATTCAATGAATATGGCATCCGACCTCATCAGTGAAATTCGCTTTGATGGACCGGTGGCTGATACATTGCGCCAATGGCAGGAGAAAATTGATGGTACGGGGCCGCGTTCTCTGTGCGGCGAGAACATACTTATCTCAGCTCGCATTATCGCCGCCGTCAATGCCTATATCGGCATGATCTCTCCTCGTTCGTGGCGCAATGCAATGGATGTTGATGCAGCTAATAAAATTCTGCTAGAGCATTGTGATTCGCATTTTGATCGGCGCGTGGTCATCGCGCTGATCCACTATATTGAAACCAGCGCAGGCCGTGCGTGGCTTAAGAACGTGTTAGATAGCAAAAGGGTGGAAAAATAATGAAGCTAAATATTTTAAAAATACCGGCAATCCAAAGTGTCTGGAAGTTTTTGAATAAGGAGACTGGCGTGACAAAAACCAGTTGGATGGTGTGGGGATTCTTTGTTTTCCTCATCCCCTTTCAGCTTCATTATAATTATATTTTAAATGCGTTTTATCATTTTGGTGCTGGGTATGGTGATGCTGGCCTTTTTGCACAGCTAATTTGGCATGGTGATTGGAAACTTACTGTTCCAGGTCCTTTTGGCAATGCTGCGTATTCTTTCTTGGCAATTCACTTTTCGCCTATACTTATATTATTAACGCAGCTTTCTTATTTTATTCCAACTCATATGGTGGAATATGATGCTGCCTATATATCTAGCATATATGCTCTTTTTAGCGTGGCATTATTTGCTATGTTTTACGCGGCGATTGGAGCGCGCAATCATCTGCATATGATGTTATTGGCCGCAGTAGCCATATTATTTGCCTTTAACTCAATTATTATGAATGGCCTTTGGTATGTTCATATTGAATATGGCATGCCTGCAGGGATACTTCTGTTTTTGCTGTGCTATGTCAAAAGATGGAAACGCCTTGGCATTTTCTTTTTTATATTTACGTTGCTTGTGCGAGAAGATGGTGGATTTCATCTCACTGCTATTCTGGGGCTAATAGGCCTTTTGAAGTTGCTAGAGACGCGTAAATTCTCCGCGGTAAGAAGAGAGGCAATGTTTATCGCTTTGGCGTTTACATTCAGTATTTTTGCATGGGTATGCACATTCCTGGTGATTCAATACTGGGGAGGGCGCGGTCAAAGCACGTGGGAGTTAATGTATGCAGGAAAACCTGCATATGCGCACCTTAGTTTTGAAATGATATGGGAGCGTCTAACAGTTCTATTTCGTGAACGTATCTATCTTTGGCTTGGGTTTTATATCACCATTTGTTGGGCTGTTTGGAAACGAAATGCCTATTATGCGCTTGGCTTCTGTGCATATATTCCTTGGTTTCTCCTTCATTTGACAGCTGTGCAGAAAATGGCAGGAGAATTGCAGGCCTATTATCCCTTCCCATTCTTGGTTGCGCTGGGCTGGCCGATGCTGGCGGTGATGTTTCGCTATGGCTTTCCCTTACCACGTGGGAAGGCATCTGAAGCTTTAATACTACAAATTCTTATGGTGGCTGTTGGGCTGATGACATGGAATAGCAATGATCGTTTACTGAGGTTTTCTCCTACTCAAGGGTGGGGAACTTTTAAAGTTCAGCGCGGTGCGGAACACTCTGACGTGATCCGCCAATTTATGGTGCAATTTAACGCAGGTGCTGGAGAGCTGGGAAGTGTGATGGGGGATTCTGGAGCTCTTGCTTTGCTAAAAGGCGAATATAAAGGATCCTTTTTATCTCAGCTTAATGCAAAAAAGAAAGTAGATACGCTGCTGTATATGTCCGCCAGTAAGAGTAGGTTTCCTGGCAAAGATATTATTGCTGCCGTACAAAACAGCAAATTACCCAATCACTACTGTATGGGGGGGGCTTCTATTTGTATGTTTACGAATCGAAGCTTAGAGCAGTTAGGCACACTTGCCCCTCTATTTGGACCAGTTCCAGTTGATCATTCTGTATTTGAAGCTGTTGTTGGCGAAACACCCTCTGCGTTACCTAGTGCAAAAAAAATAATCGCACCTAACAAAGATACAAGCTTAAAGGGAATTGATTTCAATAAGTTGCTTGGGGGAGGAAAACAAAAGCCTAAACCTGCACCAGAACCAGCTGCACCAACGGCGGCCGCTAAGCCGAGGTCTAATCTTGATGGGATTGATTTCAACAAGCTAATGAGGTAGGTAGCTGCTTACGAAAATGTATTCGTGCGGGGAAAACCCGTTGGGGGCAGGCGGCCAGCGTCGGCGCGGTTGCCAACCCAAGCTTTTAAATCCATTTCGGTGCGCGTTTTTTCGCCGAGCAGCCAGCTGAGGCCTTCAGTTAAGTTGAAGGTTTTAAGGTCTGACAAATGGCCTTCTTTATATTTTTGTAGTGTCACACCCATGCCTTTTTTCATCGGCGGAATTTGCGAAATCGGGAAGATGAGCAGCTTGCGGTTGTCGCCAATCACCGCCACATGATCGCCCTCGACGCGGCGGCAGAGAACGGCCTTGTGACCATCGGCCACATTCAGAATTTGTTTGCCGCTGCGGGTTTGTGCGGCCACTTCGCCCGCGTCTACCACGAAGCCTTTGCCGGTGCTTGAAGCCACCAGCAATTTGGCTTCCGCGTCATAGATGCTAAGATCGATGATGTCGGCCTCATTAGACAGGTCAATCATCAGGCGCACAGGCTCGCCAAAACCTTTGCCCTTGGGAATTTTATCGCAGGGAATGGTGTAGAATTTGCCATCGGAGCTGAAGAGTAGCAGCTTGTCAGTCGTCTGCGCGTGCAGGGCGAATTTAGCTTCGTCGCCTTCTTTATATTTGGTGTCAGACACGTCCGTCTGGTGGCCTTTGACTGCACGAATCCAGCCCATTTTGGAGCAGAGAATGGTGATGGGTTCTTTTTCCACGAAGGCTTCAATGTCGATAATTTTGCCCACCGGAGCATCGGCAAACATGGTGCGGCGTTTGCCGAGCGCAGTTTTCTGGCCGAATTTGGCTTTGGTTTCTTGAATTTCACCAGCAATTTTGAGCCACATTTTTTCTTCGGATTTGAGCAGCGCCTGCAGCTCTTTTTGTTCCTTGGAAAGCGCGTCATGCTCGCCGCGAATCTCGAATTCTTCCAGCTTGCGGAGCTGACGCAGGCGCATGTTCAAAATGGCTTCCACCTGAATTTCGGTGAGCTTCCATTTTTTCATCATGATGGGCTTTGGCTCATCTTCCGTGCGGATGATGCGGATGACCTCATCGAGATTCAAATAGGCAATCAGCAAGCCGCCGAGGACTTCTAAGCGGTGCGCGATTTTTTCAAGGCGGAAATTGGTGCGGCGGATGAGCACGTCGAGGCGATGCTCAAGGAAGGAAAGCAAAATGTCTTTCAGGTTCATCACCTGCGGCGCGCCGTGTGGGTTCAACACGTTGAGGTTCATGTTGAAGCGCGTTTCCAGCTCGGTGGATTTGAACAAGGATTCCATCAGCATTTCGGCTTCCACCGTGCGGTTCTTCGGCTCGAACACGATGCGAATCTCTTCGGCGGATTCATCACGGATATTGCCGAGCAGCGGCAGCTTTTTCTCTTTGAACAATTCCGCGATTTTCTCAATCAAACGCGATTTCTGCACCTGATAGGGAATCTCGGTGACGATAATTTGATACATACCGTGGGAGAGTTCTTCTTTTTCCCACTTGGCGCGGATGCGAATGGCGCCGCGACCCGTTTCATAGGCATTTAAAATATTGGCAGGCGGCTCAACAATCGTGCCACCCGTTGGCAAGTCAGGGCCGGGGATGCGCTTGACGAGTTTTTCAACAGCGCAATCAGGTTTTTCAATCAAATAGAGCAGCGCGTCGCACAGCTCGCCCGCATTGTGCGGCGGAATGGAGGTGGCCATACCAACCGCGATACCCTCGGAGCCATTGGCGAGCAAATTCGGGAAGCACGCAGGAAGCACCACTGGCTCTTCTTCTGAGCCATCATAGGTGTCGCGGAAATCAACTGTGTTCTCATCGATGCCCTCGAGCAACGCCATCGCCACTTCCGTCAGGCGCGCTTCAGTGTAACGCATGGCCGCCGCGTTGTCGCCGTCGATAGAACCGAAGTTGCCCTGACCTTCGACCAGCGGATAGCGCACGGCAAACGATTGGGCGAGGCGCACCATCGCTTCATATACCGCGGAATCACCATGCGGATGGTATTTACCGATCACATCACCGACCACGCGCGCGCATTTTTTAAAGCCAGATTTCGGGTCGAGCTTGAGCTGCATCATCGCAAACAGCAGGCGGCGATGCACGGGCTTTAAGCCATCGCGCACATCCGGCAGCGAGCGCGACGTAATCGTCGACAGCGCATAGGCAAGGTATTTTTCTTCCAGCGTGGTGCGGAAGGAAACGATGTCTATCTGGTCAGGGCTCTGCGTTTTCGGTGCCATAGCCCGCGCTTATAAAGGCTTTGCGCGGTAAATGCAAAGGGATTTTTTAGGCGCGTGGGCGAACGGGGACGGGGGCAGTTTGGCGTTTTGGCTTTGGTGCGCCTTCAACTGTTAGGCCGGGATGTTGGTAGGTGCATATGGCCTCCCGAAGTTTTCCCATATCCAACAAATCAATACGGTAGCGGTTTGACATAGGTAGTGTGTTTGGCATTCCCGTAAGACTTAAGGCCCCACTTTTTTCGAGATAAAGAAGCTTTTCGCCTTTTTCAGGGGTAGGGGTGTCATTATACATTAATGCAGTGATATAACCATTAAAAACCCTCGGTTTAAAATATTCGTTAGCTTCTCTTTCCCCCAAAAAAGCGGTGAGCATTTCACAGGCTCGTAGCTGTGTTTGTAAATCAGTGATTGGTTGGGAGGCCATAAAATTTTCTCCAAAGAGATGGAAGCTAAATATATCTCGGGCGTTAAAACACGTCAATTATTTCTAGATTTGTGGAGTTTTCCGATGGCTCCAACAATTTAATAAGCCGCCCACGTGTGGCGGGGAGCTGTTTTTTATGCGGTCCCAGCAGCCAAGATTCGAGAAAATAGCCTGTCAGCCTCATTCCCGCAAGGATTTCTTCTTGTGCTCTCCCTTTGGGGGAGAGCGGCTGAGGGCAAGCACCCGCTGGGGGCGTAGGCCGAAGCGTGAGGGGTTTCTGTAAAGTGTGGAGGATGGTTTCAAGCACATTATTGATATTATTCATTACCTCAGGATTCCAGAAACGTAGAACCTGATAGCCTTCATTTTCTAAAAAAACAGTTCGAATATCATCATAATCTTGCTGATGAGCATGCTGCTCACCATCTAATTCAATAATGACGCGGCGCTCTAGACAGACGAAATCTGCAATATATTTGTGGCCTATTGGATGTTGTCTGCGAAATTTATAACCGGATAAATTTCGATTGCTAAGATGTGGCCATAGCTTTTGTTCTGCGGGCGTTGCTTCTTTCCGCATGGTACGAGCGCGTTCAAAAAATATGTTGCTCCACTCAGGCTCAGAACCCCTCACGGCTCGCGCTTCGTGCTGCGCACTTGCGCTTGCCTGCTCTCCCCCAAGGGGAGAGCGAGATAACAAAAACTGTGGCAACTCCAACAATCTATCCTTATACGGCTCGCCAGCCTCGCGGCAGACGGCGCGGCCAGACTTGGGAGACACATAAATAAGGTCATCGGTTCTGTCGGTGGCGGCGCAGCGCGACAGGTCAAGCCCGAAGCCGCTTTCGGCGAGAATGGCCATCTCCAACTCAATATATATGCGTTGCCAGTTTTCGTCGTGCTCCAGGCTATCTAAGAACATCAGCATTTGCCGATAAAGCCGAGGGTAGGGGTGGCGCTCGGGCAGGGCGGATTCGATGATGGTGCAGGCGGAAACAAGCGCCGTGAGCTTTAGCCCATCTTGCATGAAATGCGCAGCGCTGGGGACGAGGAGCTCGAATTTGAACGTGCCGAGCTGCTCGGCAAGGCGGGCGTTCCACGTGGCGCTGACAATGTTGGATATCTGCGCCACGCCGCGCTGGGCTTTGGAATTTGCCGCGCGCAGCACACCCGCATACACCCCGTGTTCCATCGAAAACACCCGCACCACCGCCGAGTTTTCACCGTGGCGGCGCGTTGAGAGAATAATGGCGGTGTCTGCCCAGTTCATGCGGCAATTGTATGGTTTTTTATGTGTGTACGCCAACAATTATTGCTTGAGGCATTAGGCATTAGGCATTAGTGATTAGGGGGAAGCAAAATATTTTGCTAATCCCTAATGCCCAATCACTAATCCCCAAAGGAGACGAGCCATTACAAACTATCTACATCATGGCGATCTGCCAGCAGACGTGGTGCTCAACGGCGATATAGCGGTGGACACCGAAGCGATGGGCCTGAACAATAAGCGCGACCGCTTGTGCCTTGTGCAGCTTTCTGACGGGGCGGGCGATGCGCATCTCGTCAAGTTCGAGGTCGGCCAATATAATGCACCCAAACTCAAAGCGATTTTAAGCGATGCTAAACGCGTGAAGCTGTTTCATTTTGCGCGCTTTGACCTTTCCATCATGCAGGAATATCTGGGCATTCGCCTGAGCAATATCTATTGCACGCGCACCGCCTCGCGCCTCGCTCGCACCTACACAGATCGTCATGGCTATAAGGACATCTGCAAGGAGCTGCTCGGCGTAGATATTTCTAAGCAGCAGCAAAGCTCTGACTGGGGGCAGCCGGTGCTTTCGCAAGAACAAATTGATTATGCGGCGTCGGATGTTTTGCATCTGCATAAACTGCGTGTAAAGCTCGATGAAATGCTGGTGCGCGAAGGCCGCGCGAAACTGGCCAAAGAATGTTTTGAATTTTTGCCAACGCGCGCTGAGCTTGATTTGGCCGGTTGGGAAGAAGCCGATATTTTTGCCCACTCATGACATCTGCGCAGGCAAAACCCATGGCATCTAACGACGACATCGCGCACGGAAAAGCCGTTCTGGAGCAAGAAATAAAAGGCCTTCAGGCCTTGGTTTCTGCGATGGACGAGCATTTTGCGCACGCGGTGGAAGTGCTCGCGGGTATCAAAGGCCGCGTGATTGTCAGCGGCATGGGAAAAAGTGGCCACGTGGCGCGCAAAATTGCCGCAACCATGGCCTCCACCGGAACGCCTGCACATTTCGTTCACCCCGGTGAAGCGTCGCACGGCGATCTTGGCATGATAACCGAGGATGATGCGGTTCTCGCGCTGTCTAACTCCGGTGAAACGGCTGAACTTTCGGATGTGATTTCTTACTGTAAGCGCTTCTCAATTCCGCTGATTGGTGTGGTGCGTCGCGCCGGTTCGATGCTGGTGGAAGCGGCGGACGTGGCGCTTGTTCTGCCCGACACGGCGGAGGCATCTATCACCGGCGCGCCCACGACTTCGACAACGATGATGATGGCGCTCGGCGACGCGCTGGCGGTTGCGCTGACCCAGCGTCGCGGCTTCACCAAAGATGATTTTTCGCGCTATCACCCCGGCGGAAAACTCGGCAAAGGTTTTATCCGCGTCAGCAATCTGATGCACGCTGAAGGTGAGCTGCCGTTGGTGAAAGAATCGGACAAAATGCAGGATGTTTTGCTGACCATCACCGCGAAAAAATTCGGTTGCGCGGGCGTGGTCGATAGCTCAGGCAATCTTGCGGGCGTCATCACAGATGGCGATCTGCGCCGCCACATGAAGCCTGATCTGCTTAGCGAATCGGCTGCTGGTGTGATGACCAAAAACCCCGTTAGTGTGCGCTCGAGCTTGCTCGCTGCTGAGGCGCTGGCGATTATGAATGAGCGCTCGATCACCAGCATTTTTGTAGTTGATGAGAAAAAACCGGTTGGCATTTTACATATTCACGACTGCCTGCGCGCCGGAGTGGCGTGATGTCGTTTGAACCAAAGCCGCGCGAGTTGGTGCAGGTTCGCGGTGGGCAGATTCGCCTTCTGGTCGCGCCCGTTGCTCGCTACACGCGCTTTGTGGCTCTGAGTAAGCATTTCCTGCTGCTCGCCATTTTAGCGGCGGTGGGTGTTGTGGTGTGGATAGCCTCTGACAATACGGGCGAGGGCAGTGGGCGTTTGGTGTTCACCGGCGCACAAAAAAACGTGTCGTTGATCAACGAAATGAAAAGCCCGCATTATCAGGGTGTCGATGCGCAAAACCAGCCTTATAGTGTGACGGCAAAAAAAGCTATTCAGAAGGATGAACATACCGTTGATATGGAGTCGCTGCGGGCGGACTTGATGCAAAATGATGGCGCGTGGCTGGCGCTGGACGCGGCATCTGGCGAGCTTAACTCCACCACCAAACAGCTGCAGTTGATGGGCGGGGTGACGGTTTTTTATGAAGGTGGCTACGAATTTCGCTCCGACCATGTGCATGTTGATATTGACAAAGGGAACGCAGATGGCGACTCTCCTGTTGAAGGGCAGGGGCCAACTGGCACCATCAAGGCCAACAGCTTTTCGCTTGTAAACCGTGGCGAAATCATTCGCTTTAACGGTTCTGTAATAACTACTTTATATCCTAACCAACATGAATAGACTCTTTGAAAAAATCTACTGCAGTGGAAAATCTGCTTGTCAACGTCGTGCTCGAAACTCACGTACCTTGATGTACGCTCAAGTTTCTGCGCGCGACGTTTCCGCGCGCTTTCCTCACCGCAGCGATTTTTTGAGGATATTGCAATGCACTTTTTTATTTGGATTAGTCACTGTTTCTGCTGCACATGCAGTGGAAGCTCCCAAAAAGTTCGACAATAACCAGCCGATTGAAATTACATCGGATTCGCTGGAAGTGTTGCAGGAGCAAAACCGTGCGACTTTCGTCGGGCATGTGGTGGCGATTCAGGGCGATATGCGCCTGAAATCCGATAAAATGATCGTGCATTATCACAAAGCTGCTGAAGGTGAAGCCAAGGCTGCAAGCGGCGGCCAGGGCTCGATTGAGAAAATTGAAGTTGAAGGAAATGTGTTCCTCACATCACCAGAAGAAACTGCAAAAGGTGACACGGGGCTTTATGAAGTGACGGGGCGCACTCTCACGCTGGATAACCATGTGGTGCTGACGCGCGGGCAAAATGTGTTGAAAGGCGACCATCTTGTGTATAATCTGGATACTGGCAAGAGCGTTATCACCAGCGCCAATGGCCAGACACAGTCAACTGATGGAAAAAAACAACGTGTGCGCGCGCTGTTCGTTCCGGAAAAAGACAAAAAATAAGAATATAATTTATGGGCATTTTTGAAAAATCCGACCTGACGCGCCCACCTTCTGTTATTTTAGAGGGTATGGAAGAGGACGGCTCTGGCCCGCGCTTAGTCGCTGCTAATAACGGTTTGGAAGCTCGCCATATCGGAAAACGCTATGCAGGTCGCCCTGTGGTGCGCGATGTGAGTTTGCGCCTGCAGCGCGGCGAGGCAGTGGGCTTGCTTGGGCCAAACGGCGCCGGTAAAACCACGAGTTTTTATATGATCAGCGGCCTTGTGCAGCCGGATATGGGCGAAATTTTGCTTGATGGCGAAGACATTACGCGCCTGCCGATGTATCGCCGCGCACGCCTCGGCATTGGCTATTTGCCGCAGGAAGCCTCTATTTTTCGTGGCATGACGGTGGAGCAAAATATTCTCTCCGTGCTTGAAATCACCGAAAAAGATCCGTCTGCCCGCAGCATTCAGCTCGATGAATTGCTAGCGGAGTTCTCGCTGTCGCATCTGCGCATGGCGCAAGGCATCACGCTTTCGGGTGGTGAGCGCCGCCGCGTGGAAATCGCGCGCGCGCTGGCTTCGCGCCCATCGTTTATTTTGCTCGACGAACCACTGGCGGGCATTGACCCCATCGCGGTGGATGACGTGCGCGGCCTCATCGGCCATCTCAAAGACCGTGGCATCGGTGTGCTGATTACCGACCACAACGTGCGCGAAACGCTGGAAATCATTGACCGTGCTTACATCATGCATGATGGAACGGTGATGATGGAAGGCACGCCGTCCGAAATCGTCAATAACGTGGATGTGCGGCGCGTATATCTTGGCGAACGCTTCAGCCTTTAAACTCTACTTTGGCTTCAAATCTGCTTGCGACGGAGCCTCCTCGAAAAAGTCACATACTTAAGTGTATGCTCTTTTTCTCGGTATCCATCGCGTCGCGCTTTTTTGCCAAAGCGAGTTTGCAAAAGTCATTGTAAATGTTGAAGAGTAGGTGAGGGCGTGGTAGTTTTTTACTTATCACTCACCACTTATCACTCAGAACATGTCGCAAGCACCACGTTTAGAACTCCGCCAAGGCCAGTCGCTGGTGATGACCCAGCAGCTGCAGCAGTCGATTAAGCTGCTTCAGTGCAATTCGCTGGAGCTGCGCGAGTTCGTGGAGCTGGAGCTGGAAAAAAATCCATTTCTGCAAGAGGAATCCGGCGAGAGTGAGCCAGCTGACCAAGTTCCGGGCGAGGAGCCGCGCGAGGCCACGCGCGATGATGGTGAACCACGCGAAACAGATTTTGGCGATGACCAGAATTTTGATGCGTCAAGCGCGGATGAAAGCTGGGGCGATGACAGCTCGCAGGTGGAAAGCGACTATTTGCGCCATGAGCAGGGCGCTATCGGCGTCCATTCCTCGGGCTATGACGCTGATGACGACACGCGAGGGATCGACGACAACGCCTCGCAGGGCATCAGTTTGCGCGAACATTTGATGACGCAGATGCTGCTGGAGATTGACGAGGGCGTGGAGCGTTTCATCGCCACTAACCTTATCGATGTCACCGATGAATCCGGCTATATCAAAGAGGATATCGCGGTGCTTTCCGAGCAGCTCGGCGCGGAAATGTCTGAGGTCGAAAATGTGTTGCAAAAACTTCAGCGCTTTGACCCCTCTGGCGTGTGCGCTCGAAACTTAAGTGAGTGTTTGGCGCTGCAGCTGCGCGATAAAAACCGCCTCGATCCAGCGATGCAATTATTGCTCGATAATCTGGCGCTGCTGGCCGATGCCAAGCTCCTTGAACTTCAAAAGCGCTGTGGTGTTGACGCAGAAGATTTGCGCCAGATGATAACCGAAATCCGCGAGCTGAACCCCAAGCCCGGCAGCGGTTTTTCACATGAATTGGTACAGGCGATTGAGCCGGACATTTTTATTCGCCGCCTGCCTGATGGTAATTGGCATGTCGAGCTGAATATGGGCAATTTCCCGCGCGTGATGGTTAATAAACGCTATTATAAAAAAGTGACGGCGGCGACCCACAGCACGGAAGATAAAAAATACCTCGCGGATCAATTCGGCTCGGCCAATTGGCTGGTGCGAGCACTGGAACAGCGTGCGCAAACGATGCTGAAAGTCTCTAGCGAACTGGTCGCGCAGCAGGACGCATTTTTCCGTTTGGGTGTTCGCTTCCTGCGCCCAATGACGCTTAAAGACATCGCCGCGAAAACCGGTTTTCACGAAAGCACCATCAGCCGCGTCACCGCTGGCAAATTTCTCATCTGCCCGCGCGGTATGTTTGAGCTGAAATATTTTTTCACCTCGGCTTTGCAAAAAACCGAAGGTGGCGGCGATGTTTCGAGCGAGGCGGTGCGCCATCATATCCGCGAAATGATCGACAAAGAATCGCCAGAACATATTTTATCGGATGACGA
>RFOF01000053.1 GCA_009926845.1 Alphaproteobacteria bacterium | reverse complement strand
CTCGGCCGACCCAGGCCGCGACAGATCGACCGACTTGTACTGCTCGCGCAGGCGTCGCTGCGGCGCGACCCGGACAACCCCGAAGCCGCCGGTGAAGAAAAAGAAGAAGTGGAAAATGTGGGCCGCTCAGACGACCCCGTTCGTATGTATCTTCGCGAAATGGGCAACGTGGAACTGCTCTCGCGCGAAGGCGAAATCGAAATTGCCAAACGCATCGAGCAAGGCCGCGAAGTCGTTATTTCTGCGCTGTGCGAAAGCCCGCTGGTGATGAAAGAAATTCTCGCTTGGCGCGACGACCTCGACACTGGCGCAATTTTGCTGCGCGACGTGATCGACCTCGACGCGACTTATGGCGCGGGCAACGAAACCACCGGCTTCTCGGCCGAGAGCGCGGTGCGCTCTGTTGCGGCTGTTCCTGCTGCTGCCGCGCCCGATGAGGACGAGGAAGAAGAAGAGGAAGAAAGCGAAGACGAAGAAGAAAGCGAAGAAGAGGAAGCCGTAGAAGAATTGGCCGACGACGATGAAGATGATGGCGCAGTGTCGCTACTCGCTATGGAAAGCGCGCTCAAGCCGCAAATTCTCGAAACGCTGGATAAGTTTGCCAAGAT
The DNA here is from genome assembly GCA_009926845.1 of Alphaproteobacteria bacterium. Lineage (GTDB taxonomy): Bacteria > Pseudomonadota > Alphaproteobacteria > Rickettsiales > SXRF01 > RFOF01. The sequence continues at coordinate 11,242 of RFOF01000053.1, read as the reverse complement.
CAGCAAAAAGATGCGCACGCTGCAGGAAAAACGCCTGAATACTTCGTTTGGCACTGCCAAATACAGCAAGGAAGACGAAAAGGCCTATCAAAAACTTCACCGCGAATTGGTGGAGCTCATGCTCGGTGTTCGCTTTACGCTGCACCGCGTGGAAAGCCTCATCCTCGGGCTTTATGATTTGAACCGCCGTTTGATGACGCTCGAAGGCCGCCTCATTCGTCTTGCCGAAGCACGCAAAGTGCCGCGCAAAGCCTTCATCGAAGCCTATATCGGCAGCGAGCTGGACAAGAACTGGCTGAAAAAAGTGAGCGCGCGCACCGAAAAAGGCTGGAAAGATTTTGTTACCAAAGACAAGTCCGACATCGAAGAAATCCGCAAGGAAGTCGCGCAAATGGCGGCCACCGCTGGCCTCGATATCGGCGAGTTCAAGCGCATGATCATGGCCGTGCAAAAAGGCGAACGCGAAACCAACCGCGCTAAAAAAGAAATGATCGAAGCCAACCTGCGCCTCGTGATTTCAATTGCTAAAAAATACACTAATCGCGGTTTGCAATTCCTCGATCTGATTCAGGAAGGCAATATCGGCCTGATGAAAGCCGTCGATAAATTCGAATATCGCCGCGGCTATAAATTCAGCACTTACGCTACATGGTGGATTCGTCAAGCCATCACCCGCTCGATCGCCGACCAGGCGCGCACCATCCGCATCCCGGTGCATATGATCGAGACCATCAACAAAATCGTGCGCACCAGCCGCCAGATGCTTCATGAAATCGGCCGCGAGCCGACGCCGGAAGAATTGGCGGAACGTTTGGTGATGCCGCTCGATAAAGTTCGCAAGGTGATGAAAATCGCCAAGGAACCCGTTTCGCTCGAAACCCCGATCGGCGACGAGGAAGATTCGCATCTGGGCGATTTCATCGAAGATAAGAACGCTGTTCTGCCGCTGGATGCTGCGATTCAGAGCAACCTGCGCGAAACGACGACGCGCATCCTCGCCAGCCTCACCCCGCGTGAAGAGCGCGTGCTGCGCATGCGTTTTGGTATCGGCATGAACACCGACCACACGCTCGAAGAAGTGGGCCAGCAATTCTCGGTGACGCGCGAACGCATTCGCCAAATTGAGGCCAAGGCGCTGCGCAAGCTCAAACACCCGAGCCGTTCACGTAAACTCCGCAGTTTCTTGGATCATTGAGTTTTTGGCATTGGGCTTAAATTGCCTGTAATTCCAATAGAATATGGGGTGCGCGGTTGTCTTTGTTGGTGCCGGGTCTTTACTTTTACGCAAAAAACGGGTAGAATTTTTGTCTAAACCAATGATTTAGGACAAAAAATATGAAGTATACGTGGTTGGTGGTGGGGGCATTTTTGTTGCTTGGTGGGTGTCGTCCACTGACCCTTTATGCCGTCGATCCGGGCGGCCCGCCTGAATATCAGCTAGGTTGGGAAGATGGCTGCGACAGCGGTCTATCTGCCGAAGGCGGGTGGTATTATAAGGTGATTTACGGATTTAAAAAACGCCCTGAAATGTCGGCAAACGACCAATATAAACAAGGTTGGAACGAAGGATTCACCTACTGCCGCTTTGCGCTCGATTCGTCACAGCAGCCAGGTGATTTCAAAGACGTTGGTCTCGGTGGGGGATTCTAATAGAATATGTCCGAGCAAACCAGCATCAACCCTGCCACTGGCGAGGTTATCAAGTCATATACAGAGCATGATGAGAAGGCCGTCCTGCGCATGATCGAGCAGGCGCACGCAACATATCTGCAGTGGCGCAGAGTGCCGCTTACTGACCGCGCGGCGGCACTTGTTCGCATTGCCGACGTCATCATGAAAAATAAAGATGCATATGCTGAAATCATTGCGCTTGAGATGGGAAAGCCACTCAAAGAAGGCCTTGCCGAAGTTGAAAAATGCGCCAGCGCGGCGCGTTATTTTGCAGAAAAAGGCCCCGCATTTCTGGCCGACCAGCCATTGGCTACTGAGTATAAAAAAAGCTACGTCACCTTTCAACCAATCGGCATTATTCTTGGCGTGATGCCGTGGAATTTTCCCTTCTGGCAGGTGCTGCGCTATGCGTATCCAGCGCTGCTTGCGGGCAATGTCTGCCTGCTTAAACACGCGTCGAACACGCCCGGTTGCGCACTCGCCATCGAATCTATTTTCCGTGAGGCGGGGCTGCCTGAATTTGCTTTTCAATCGCTGCTTATTCCCGGAAAACGCGTGGCTGAAGTCATCGCGCACCCGCATGTGGCGGCGGTCACACTCACCGGCAGCACACCCGCTGGCCGCAGCGTAGCTTCCGTTTCTGGCCATCACCTAAAAAAAACGGTGCTCGAGCTTGGCGGCAGCGACCCCTACCTTATTTTGGAAGATGCCGACATTGAACACGCGATTAAAACCTGCGCCGCCAGCCGCCTGACCAATTGCGGTCAGTCTTGCGTGTCGGCCAAGCGTATGATCGTCACACAAAAACATCTTTTGCGCTTTGGGGAGGGTATTGTTCAGATTCTAGCAGCGCAAAAAAATGGCGACCCGCTAGATAGCGCGACGACCTATGGCCCGATGTCGCGCGCCGACCTGCGCGACGAGCTGCACGACCAAGTTCAGCGCTCAATTGCTGCGGGCGCAAAGCTGCTCCTCGGCGGAAAAAATCCTGGCGGTAAATCGGCGTTTTACCCGTTCACCGTGCTTACTGATGTGAAAAAAGGCATTCCTGCGTACACGGAGGAAATGTTTGGCCCCGTGGCGGTTATCATCCCTGCGCGGGACGATGCGCATGCGCTGGAAATTGCCAATGACACTGAGTTCGGCCTTGGTGGCGCGGTGTTCAGCACCGATCTTGAGCGCGCTGAAACCATCGCCCGCGACCATGTGGAATCAGGCCTCTGCTTCGTCAATATGATGGTGCGCTCTGACCCGCGCTTTCCTTTCGGCGGCGTCAAAACCAGCGGCTATGGACGCGAGCTTTCCGCCTTTGGCTTGCATGAATTTGTGAACATCAAAACGATTATTGTGGCTTAGATTATTCGTCCATCGCGATGTCTTTATTTTGCGCGATGCGGCGGAAATGTGTGGCGCTGGTAAAGGCCGCAAGCGGGTCAGCAGCGTTTAAAATTTCGCCAACGCCTGAATGTTTATTGCCGCCAAAACCCATTCCAAAAGCGGGTGTTCCTGTACCTTTGGGCGAGTTGATGAGGACGTGCCCCGCTTCGCTGGTGCTCGCAAAAATGTCCGCTTCTTTTTGGCTGAGTGTGTAGATACCGCTGACGAGTCCCGCATTTTCTGGCGCGTTCATCATTGCAATTCCATTATCCACACTGCCTTCATAGGGCGCGATGAATAATATCGGCGCAAAAGTTTCCTGATGCATGATGGCAGTTTGCGAAGGCAGCAGCGCGAGCGCTGGCTCGACATAATATGCGCCTGGATATTGAGCGGAAAGCAGTCGTGCGCCGCCGATAATTTCTCCGCCTTCGGCCAGCACCTGCGCCTTGGCGGCTTCAAAGCGATTGAACGCGTCGGCGTCAATTAGCGGTCCATAGCCATAGTCATTTGATGCGCCAAGCAGTGGATTTACAATGGCGCCGCTGGCGACGAACACATCGAGTTTAGCTTTGAATGACTCGACCAATTGCCTCAGCAACTCGCGATGCGCGATGATGCGGCGGGTGTTTGTACAGCGCTGACCGGAGGTTCCAAGGAATGAACCCATGATAGAGCTCACTGCAAATTCTAGATGTGCTGGCGAAATTTTGTTGGAAATGATGACGCCGTTATTGCCGCCTAGTTCAAGGATGGAAGGGGCGGGCGGCGTTTTGCGTGCCGCCAAAATGTTGCGGATGCCAAGCCCCATACCGACGCTGCCGGTCGCAGAAATCAGCGCTGTGCGCTCATCACCGACCAGTAGCTCGCCGATGTCGCGCGCGCCGATGGCAAGCTGCAACAGGCCTTTATATTGCCCTGCTACGCTATCAAAAATTTCTTTGCAGCGCTGTGCCACCAACGGAGTTTTTTCCGATGGTTTCCACACCACGGAGTTGCCCGCCAGCAAAGCAGGAGCAATTGTCCAGTGCGCCACCGCGATGGGAAAATTAAATGAGGTGATGAGCCCAACGACGCCAAGCGCGTCGCGCTCTTTGCGGCGTAGCATGCCATTTAATTCCGGAAGCGTAATGTCTTTGATGGTTTTTATCAAAATATCCGCCGCGCCATCAACTTCGGTCAGCGCTTCTTTATTCGTTTTTCCAGCTTCGTGCGTGACGAGTTTTGCAAGTTCTTCGTGGTGATTTTTAAGCGCTGCGCTATAGGCCTCTACCAGTACCACGCGCTCGCTGTGCGGCGCTGGTTTCCATTTGTTTTGTGCATTTGCACTGGCCGCAATTTTGTTGCTGAGTGTGGCGGTAGAATCAGTTTTTATTTCTGTGATGAGTGCGCCGTCAGCTGGGGAAAAAACTTTGAGGGGCGAGCTCATTTAAGCCACGTCCGTCGCGCGGCTAAAGCTGCGTTCGGCGTTGGCTTGCTTGAGCGCCGTTTGCACTTCTATCATGCGGTGATAGGCCGCTTCATCCATCGATTGGCCGAGTGAGCGTTGCAGTTCTTGCAGTTCGGTTTGCAGCAACGCGAGGCGATAGGCGCTGGCGCTTTCGCTCCATAGCAACATCGCATCTTCCTCGGTCAGCGAATTAGAAAATGGCAGGTTCAGCGAGTCATTGAGTAGGCTTTGCAGTAGCTCAGCAGGGAGTTTAGAGTGCACATAGGCATCGAACACTTCGCGGTCATCAATGTTGCTTTGCGTGATGGAGTTGAGCAAAACATCGCGCAGGCTGCCAAGGCTTGAGCTTTGAATTTCCATGCGGTGCAGCTTTTCTTCCACTTGGCTTTTATGCAAGAGGGCCGGGAACATGAGCACGGTTTTGAGCATCCGCCGCGCGAGGGTTTCCAGCGCCGCCGAATAGGTGTGCAGTACCATTTGCTCCACATGCGCTGAGCGGGTGTTGGCTGGCTGTTTTTGCTTGCTCGCGGGCTGGCCTTGTTTGGCTTGAGCGGCTGGTTTGGCGCTGGCGGCGGCGCTTGATGCTTGCGCCCAGATCTGGCGGCGGAAATGCGCCGAATAATGCTGGCGCACACTTGGGCTCACGATCTTATCAGTCATTTGCGTCAGTGCTGCTTCCAGCGCGGCGCGGCCTTCAGGCAGGCTGAGGTCAAACTGCGGGCTAAGTGTTTCCCACAAAAGTTGCGACAGGCGGCGCGAGGTAATCAGCAGGCGCTCAAACGCGGCTTTGCCATGTTTCTGCACGAAAGAATCCGGGTCTTCACCCTTGGGCAAAATCGCAAAACGAAGGCTAAAACCCGGCTGCAAAAGCGGCAGGGCAACTTCAGCGGTGCGCATCATCGCGCGCATGCCAGCGGTGTCACCGTCTAAGCACATCACCGGCTCTTTGGCCAGTTGCCACAGCAGGCGTAGATGCTCTGCGGAGACGGCGGTTCCGAGCGTGGCCACCGCATAGCCAACTCCGGCCTGCGCAGACGATACCACGTCCATGTAGCCTTCCATCACCACTGCGAGGTTGCCTTCGCGGGCTGGGCGTTTGGCTAGGTCGAGATTGAACAGCAGCTCACCTTTTTTAAACAGTGGCGTCTCTGGCGAGTTCAAATATTTGGGCAGGTTTTTGGCGGCATTGGCGGCGAGCAAGCGGCCACCAAACGCCACCACCTTGCCCGAGGCGCTGCGGATGGGGAACATGACGCGGCCACGGAAACGGTCATACGCCGCGCCGCCACTATCGGGCTGAATGATAAGGCCAGCCTCGGCCTGCAGCGCCGCAGGAAAGCCCAGCTTGGTCAGATGTTGGTGCAGCGCGTTTCTGTCTTCCGGCGCATAGCCCACGCGGAAAGCACGCAGTGTTTCTGGCAGCAGGCCACGGCGCGAAACATAGTCAGCGGCGACGGCACCAGAGGGCTCTTGCAATTGTTTTTCAAACCAAACAGCGGCGGCTTCGCACACATCATACAGCGTTTTTTGTTGTTCGATTTTTTGTGATTCGGCGGCGCTGACAACGGGAAGAGGAATGCCCGCCTCGCGCGCAAGCGCTTCGATGGCCTCGGGATAGGTCAGGCGTTCATAGCGTTTGATGAACTCGATGGAGTCGCCATGCGCGCCGCAGCCAAAGCAATGGAAGAAATTTTTCTCGTCATTGACGGTGAACGAGGGAGATTTTTCATTATGGAATGGGCACAGCCCCTGAAACTCACGCCCATGTTTTTTGATGGGAATGCGTTTGCCGACGACCTCGGACATCAGAAAGTGCGAACGTATACGCTCTAGGAATGAGGGCGGAAATCTCATATAGTTCGTTGTTGTTTATCCATGAATGTTTATACCACAAGTAACATGCAATATTCCATCACTATAAACAACCGAGAATTTCCGATTATGATTCGCCGTCATGCGACTTCCAAACGCATGGTGGTTCGCTATCAGCCGTTGCAAAGTTGTGTTACCCTTACATTGCCGCGCTATGTGTCAGCCAGACAGGGCGTGGCGTTCGTGCACAGCAAGCAACAATGGCTAGAAAATCAAATAGATACGCATCCGCAGCGTACAGAATTTAGTGACGGAAAAACCATTCCTATTTTAGGACAGAATTACATAGTTCGCCATGTCGGCGGGCGCGGCGTGGTAGAAAAAACAGAGGGTGAAATTCTGGTGCATGGCGATGCGGCGTTCATGGAGCGGCGCCTGCGGGCGTGGATTATTGCTTGCGCGCGGGAAGAAATTTCGGTGCGGGCAGCAAAAAAAGCCTCCATCATCGGCAAGAAATTTACCAAAGTCTCGATGCGCGACAACAGCTCCTGCTGGGGAAGTTGCAATCGCCTCGGGCATCTTTCTTTTTCGTGGCGGCTGATTTTTGCCGCGCCGGAAATTCTGGACTATGTGGTGGCGCACGAGGTGGCGCATCTGGCGCATCTCGACCATAGTAAAGCGTTTTGGAGCGTGGTGGCGCAGCTTTGCCCGCACTGGGAACATTACCGCCATTGGCTCAAAACCCACGGCAAAACGCTCTATGCGTTTGGGTAGCGGCTACTGTTTCTGCGTGGGATAGCGATATTCTATCTGTCCCGTTTTTTTCTGAGGAGCCTGTTTTTTCTCCGCAGGGGCATCGTCGCTAAGGACTCTATCCCAGAAGCTGGGGGCAATTGGCGGTGGCGGCACATATGGCGCAGAATTTTCAGGAATGCCAAGCCCACCCGCAGACTCTGGCGCTGCGGTGATGTTGCTTTGCCATGGCAAGGTTGAAAGCCCGCTGCTTGACGGCCCGCTGATATAAAGCGCGCGCGCGGGCACATCTTTAAGCGCGGGCGCCATAAAGCCTTTCCAGATCATCGCTGGCAAGTTGCCACCCGTCACTTTTTTCATCGGCGCATTGTCGTCGTTGCCTACCCATACACCCGTCACCATGTCCGGTGTATAGCCGATGAACCATGCGTCTTTATAGTCAGATGTTGTTCCGGTTTTGCCCGCGGCGCTGCGGCCAATGCTAGCGCGACCACCTGTGCCAGTGGCGCTGACAACGCCCGACAGCAGGTCATTCATCATGCCCACCACATCAGGGCGCAGCACAACACCCTCATTCACGCTGGGGTGTTTATAAACAGGTTTTCCGCGGCTGGTTTCAATCGACACAATGCCATACGGATGCACAATTTGGCCATTGGCCGCCAGATGTGCATAGGCGCCCGTGAGCTCCAGCAAATTCACCTCAACCGCGCCAAGGGCGATGGAGTGCAGCGCATCAAGCTGGCTGGTGATACCAAGGCGGCGCGCCATATCAACGACCTGTCCAAGTCCTGCATGTTCACTCACCTGAACAGCAACCGTGTTCACCGATTGCGCCACCGCTTCACGCAGCGGAATTTCGCCGAGATATTTGCCAGTGTAATTTTTGGGTGACCATTTTCCGGTCACGCCTGCGTCAATGGTGATGGGTTCATCGTTCATCAGTGTGTCTGGCGTAAGGCCAGATTCCAGCCCTGCCAGATAGACGAATAATTTAAACGACGAGCCGGGTTGGCGCAGCGATTGATAGGTGCGGTTGAATTGGCTTTCAGCGTAGCTTCGTCCGCCAATCATCGCGCGCACCGCGCCATCAGGGCTCATCGCCAAAAGCGCAGCTTGCTTGACGTTCAGCTTTTCAGCTTCTTTATCCATCACCTCGCTGATGGCTTTATCGGCCAAAACTTGCATCTCGGGGCGGAGCGTGGTGGTCACCACAATGTCTTCTTCTAAATTGCCAACATAATTGGGGAGCTCATCTAAAATCCAGTCAGCAAAATAGAGATTGCTTTGTGGGCTGCGTGTGCGCTTTTCCATCGCGGTAGCAAGTTCAGCGCGGGCGCGTTCGGTTTGTTTTTTGGTGAGGAAGTCGGCATCCTCCATGTTCACGAGCACTTGGTCCGCACGTTTTTTGGCCAGCGCAGGGTTGCTGGTCGGTGCGTAGCGTGAAGGAGCTTTGAGCATGCCAGCTAAAATTGCAGATTCACCAAGTGAAAGATCGCGCGCGGATTTGCCAAAGTAGCGCTTTGAGGCCGAGTCAACTCCATAATTTCCTGCGCCGAGATAGACACGGTTGAGATAAATACTCAGGATGTCTTCCTTCGTGTAGCGCTGCTCAAGTTTGATCGCCAGCAGCATCTCGCGCAGCTTACGGCCAAAGGAGCGTTCAGGTGTGAGGAATACGTTTTTGGCAACTTGTTGAGTGATGGTGCTGCCGCCTTGCACCACGTGGCGCGCGCGTAAGTTTACAAAAGTAGCGCGCAAGAGCCCAATGGGGTCGACACCAAAATGGTAGTAATAGTTACGGTCTTCGGTGGCGATAACCGCGTCAATCAGCGAATTAGGAAGCTCAGAAAAGGGAACATAATCACCATAAATATCGCCAAATCCACCGATAATTTGTCCGTCTTCGGCTTTGATGACGATGCTCGGCGCTTTGGTGAATTTGTTGAGGCTTTCAATGTTAGGCAGAGTGGATGACACCCACAAGAGTGCAGCGATTACCAGCGCACCGCCTATGAGTATTGTGCGCAGAATTATTTTTTTCAAACGGTGTTTCCAACTGGGTGTGTAGGCAACATCAGCGCGGCGCACGCGTGGTTTCGCGCCAGCAGGTTTTTTATAGCGCGGATATTTGCCGCCAGTTTTTTTCGGTGCCATATTATTCGCCTGATTTGGTTTTTTCGATGACGTAGCGCAGCTTACGAATGGCAAGCTCGGCTAGCTGTTGCTGTGTTGCGCCGCGCGCACCGACGATGGAAGCTTCCACCAGTGTTTTTGGGTCAAACGCTGTCACCTTAATCGACCTTCCGTGTGTCTGAAATTCCAAAATATATCCTGATTCATGCTGTGTCACAGGCCATCATCTTCGCTGTCGCCGCTCGCTTCCAATCGCTCAATGCGTAGGCGCGTCAGTTGCGCTGCTGATTTTTCTATGACAGTAAAACGATAGCCATGCAGCGTGAACGATTCGCCAACCGAAGGAATCGTCTGCGCCTCATGGATGAGTAGCCCCGCAACGGTGGAGGCGTCATCATCGGGCAAATCCCAGTCGAGTTGGCGGTTGATATCACGCAGCGAAACATCGCCACTGACCAGATACACTGCATCCCCCACCTTATAGATATCATTGTCTTCTTCGTCATGTTCGTCGTCAATGTCGCCGACGATTTCCTCGATGATGTCCTCCAGCGTCACCACGCCTTCCCAGCCGCCATATTCATCGACCACAAAGGCAAAATGCTGGCGCTTGCTGCGGAACGCGAGCAGCTGATCGCGAAGCGTTGTCGTTTCAGGAACAAACCACGGCGCGTTGCAAATAGCCAAAATATCTTCGCTGCTGAGCGACTGGCCACGCTGCTTCATCGCCTTAATCAGGTTCTTCACATGGAGCAGCCCAATAATATTGTCAGGCTCTCCGCGCCACAGTGGAATGCGGCTGTGCATGGTGCTGACAGCAGCGTTGATAAGTTCGCTTGCGGGCAGGTCGGCGTTGATGGTTTCCACCTGTTTGCGATGCACCATGATGTCGGCGATTTCAATGTCATTTAAATCCAGAATGCTGCCAAGCATATCGCGGTCTTGCTTTATCATTTTGCCTTCGCGGTGATGCAGCTCAATCGTTCCGCGAATCACGTCGGTGGCGGAAACAAAAGAACTCCCTTTATTGATGTCCACGCCAAACATGCGCAGCAGCATGCGGATGAACAATTGAATGCTCTTGGTGATGGGGTAGAGAATTTTGACCAGCACATTTAAAATGCCAGCAAAAGCAAGCGCCACGCGCTCTGCATTTTGAATGGCGTATGTTTTAGGCAAAACTTCGGTGAAGACCACAACCAGAAGCGTCATAAGCACAGTCACCAAAACCAACCCATTTTCTGCGCCAAACAATTTAAGCGTCAGCGAAGTGGCGATGGCAGAGGCGGCAATATTCACCGCGTTGTTGCCCAAAAGCACAGTGCCGATAACGGCTTCTTTTTCGCGGCGCAATTTACTGACCAGTTGCGCGCGCTTGTTGCCGTCCATCACCAGCTGGTAAATGCGCGCGCGCGACACGGCGGTCATCGCCGTTTCCGCAGCCGAGAACACGGCCGAAATCAGCAGGAATAAAAAAATCGTGACGCCGTAAAACAGCAATTCGGGGGTATGCTCAGGGCTCATAGCGCCGCAACTATATTATGCGCCACAGCTTTTCGCAAGCGACTGCCGCAGCTGCTCCACGTTAACTTCTTGCGTAACAAATGCTTTTCCAATGCCCCGCAGCAGGATGAACGTCAGCTTGCCATCAGCCACTTTTTTATCCCGCGTAAAATGCTCCATCAGCGCATCCACATTCCATTCGCGGCGGATGTCCAGCGGGCTGGCGGGCAGCTCCGCCGCCGCGTAATGCGCGCGCACCCGCGCCACGTCTTCCGCCGGGCACAGCCCCATCGCCACCGAAAGCTCAAGCGCCTGCACCATGCCGATGGCCACCGCCTCGCCATGCAGCAGCGTGTCGGAAAATCCTGTTTCCGCTTCCAGCGCATGGCCAAACGTATGCCCAAGGTTGAGCAACGCGCGCTGGCCCTGCTCTTTTTCATCCGCAGCCACAATGGCTGCCTTCGCCTCGCAGCTTTTTACCACCGCCTGCGCCATCAATTCGCTGTCGCCGCCAAGCAGCGCCGGGCCGTGCTGCTCCAG
>RFOF01000052.1 GCA_009926845.1 Alphaproteobacteria bacterium | reverse complement strand
ATTGGTCATCCGGTCATCTGGTTATCTAGTCATCATTTAAATAGCCAGCGTCTTCGGCTTCGTTTTGCGCAGCCACGTGACGACCATCAGGCGCGTGACGAGAACCGCCGTATACAGCGAGCAGATGATGCCCACAGCGAGCGTCACCGCAAAGCCTTTGACCGAGCCGGTGCCAAATGCATAGAGAATCAGCGCCGCCACCAGCGTGGTCACGTGGCTATCGAAAATCGTGCCAAACGCCAAACGGAAGCCGTCTTCAATTGCCTGATAAGGCGATTTTCCGCCCCGCAGTTCCTCGCGCATACGCTCATAGATGAGCACATTCGCGTCCACCGCCATACCCACCGTAAGCACAATGCCCGCGATGCCCGGCAGTGTGAGCGTGGCCTCAAACAGCGCTAAAATAGCCAGCGTCATGAACGCATTGATAATCATCGCGATGTTGGCAAACATGCCAAACAAACCGTAGAACACCACCATGAAAATGACCACCAGCGCGATGCCGATGATGGAGGCTTTGGTGCCCGCAGCGATGGAATCCGCGCCAAGGCTTGGGCCGACCGAGCGTTCCTCGATGATTTTCAGCGGTGCAGGCAGCGCGCCCGCACGGAGCAGCAGCGCAAGGTCATTGGCGGATTTAACATCGAAACTGCCGCTGATAGAGCCGCTGCCGCCGAGAATGGGCGAGCGAATGACAGGCGCGGTGATGATTTTATTGTCGAGGACGATGGCAAAAAGTTTGCCGACATTTTCACTCGTAATATCTGCGAATTTGCGCGCGCCGACATTGTTGAAACGGAAGTTGACCTCCGCCTCGCCGGTCTGCCCATAGCCTGCGTGCGCTTCAACCAGCATGTCGCCCGACAGCATAACGCGGTTATAAATCGCAATTTTTTGCGTCGCTTTTCCAGTGCGTTCTTCTTCCAGAATTTTTGATCCCGATGGCGCGATACCACGTGCGGCGTCTTCCGGGCTCACGCTTTCATCGACCATGTGGAAGGTCATTTTCGCGGTGCGGCCAAGCAGCTCTTTTAAATGTTCGGGGTTATCAAGGCCAGGAACCTGCAGCAAAATGCGGTCTTCGCCCTGACGCTGGATGATGGGTTCTTTGGTGCCGGTTTCGTTCACGCGGCGGCTAACGATTTCGAGCGACTGGTTTATCACCTGCGCGCGGCTGTTTTTTGCCCATTTTTCACTGAAGGAAAGCGCATAAGTGCGCGGCGCGGTTTCATCAATCGTCAGGTCGGGGTTGATTTCGCTGAGTAGCTTTTTAACATCCGCCGTCCCATCCTCGCGCACGGAAAACACCACCTTGCCATCTTGCACGGCAAGCCCGCGATAGCCCACTTTTTGCTCGCGCAGCTTGGCACGTGTATCATCTGCCAGATTGTTCATTTGCTCGCGGGTAAAGGCGTCAAAATCCACCTCGAGGAGCAGGTGCGAGCCACCCTGCAAGTCCAGCCCGAGGTTGACTGCTTGCTTAGGCGCCCACGACGGCAGCGAACTGCGCGTTGCTTCGCTCAGGAAACTTGGGATAGCAAGGATAATAAAGAAAAGGCACGAACCGACGATAGCTAGGATTTTCCAGCGGGGGAAATGGAGCATTTTTTCCTCATCCTTCTGGCGAGCGCCAGAAATCTCGGTTTAGTTGTCGTTCGCGATTTCGCCGGAGGCAGAATCACCCGTCACCACTTCGCTGACAGCAGCGCGGGAAATGCGGACTTTAACGCCTTGCGCCACTTCAACCACAACCACGTGCTCACCTTCGAGCTTAGCGATTGTCCCCATCAAACCACCGGTGGTGATGATCTTTTGGCCTTTGGACAGGGATTTAATCAATTCCTGGTGCGCCTTAACGCGCTTTTGTTGTGGGCGCAGCAAAATGAAGTAGAAAATGGCGAACAATGCAGCGAGCAACATCAAGTTGTCGAACATCATTTTTTCAGGTGAAAGTTCTGTCGAAACCGGCTCAATAGTGCCAGAAGTCGTTGTGTCTGCAGCTAATGCATCACTTGCAAAAAAGGCCATAAGTACCTGATAAACTATTTAATTTTAGCTTCGTTGAAAACAACGTGCTTGCGAACAACTGGGTCATACTTGCGGAATGCCAGTTTTTCGGTGTGGTTCTTTGGGTTCTTTTTTGCCACATAGTAAAAGCCGGTGTCTGCCGAGCTAACCAAGCGAATGAGAACGATATTTTTCTTAGCCATGACTGCCTCAATTGATGAAAATAGGGTGTAAAGAGGCGCAGAAACTATACGCGGGCAGCCGGCCTGTCAAGGGGAAATTGCTACTGTTTTGCCAGCTCTTGAGGAGGCAGCTCCATATAGCTTTTTTCTATCGTCTTGTGTTCCTCGCAATAGGCGTGGTGGAGCCTTGTTCCTAGATGGTCTAGCTTCTTTTTGGCATCACGCAGGGCTTCTTCGGCCTGTTTGTTACCACCTGCATCTACTTGCGCCTGTAATTTGGCAATTTTCCACTCTGCCAGCGCATCCAAAAACACAAAATTGAGGTTATTGCCATCTTTGGGGTTGAAGTTAGTCTCGGCAATGTGTTTTTCGGTAGCTACCAATACTGGCGGTGGTTTCTCCTCAGATTTTTCGGCATCGAATACAGGCATGCTGTTTTTATCGAGAACGACCCTCCCCTTTTCCATTTTTGCCGTTTCTATAAATGCTTTTGCACAGGGGATAGCCGCCGACAGTGCGGCATCTAACGGGTCGGCTCTTGATGCTGGCAACCTAATTTCCAACCGCGTGACCTCAGGGGTAATATTTTCATCCTCCTTAGCTTTCTTACTGACTATATTCACCACTTCTGTACTTTTCACATTAAGGGTAACACTAAAGATGAGGGGAGCGTAATTACGACGTTCCTTAATGTGGTAATAATCATTATTTCTACATGGCAGGGTCATGCAAGGAAGCGTGCGCATAGCCTCACTCACCAACTCTTTTGCCCAAGGAGAAAGCCTAATATTCTTGCGGTCGCTCTCATCACATAAAAGATTGCGATTACCAAGCCATAGACTAACGTTTGCATGCTGGGCAGATGCGCCAAACACTTTGCCGCTTTCTGTATCAAAAACCTCTTTGTTTTGCACCAGCATGCTGAGCGGTCGGTATCCCTTCCCTTTAGAGCCTACTTCTTCTAGGAAATCCGCACGCAGATTATCAAATGAGGCCGTATAACCAAGCGCCTCAGCCTGTTTTATCATTTCAGAAGATATACGTTTTGTAGCGCGGGCAGCATCAAGAGGCCTCACCGGCTGCGTTGTCATTTCCACCAAGAAATGTCCGCTTTCATCACAATACACTTTCTCAAAGTTTGGAATTCTCTTCAGCTTTTTACCAAGGGTTTTTGCTATAGTTTCCGTAGCCTGCTTATTCTCATTTACCCATGTATCCATTGTCATGCCATCCGGCATTTTTCTTGCCGCTGGCGATATAAACCGCCCCTCGCGCTCGATGCCCATTTTGAGGTGGATTTTGTGCTGCGGGTCGGGTGATACATCTTCCAGCGCCCAATCGATAAGCTCGAGGGCATCTTCTTTCATTTTCTGAAATTCGGCTTTTTTGCTGCTTGCATTGACGACTGCGGGCGGAGGTTTACGAGTAAGATGGAATGGCAATGGTGGACGCTCGCTCATAGAAACCTGTTTAATCTTTAGCGACTTGGGCCATCATCATCACGGTTCAAATGCCTCGCTAAAGCACTAACTCCACCGTAAGCTAATAGCGCTGCGCCCGTCCATGTTAAGGCTCCTTTGAGTCCAGCTCTATTTCGATCTACTCGCCGCCCTTCTTTGTGGTCACGAAATTCTTGCATCCATTTGAGCGCACCCGCTGAATATTCTTCTAGATAGGCTAAGATAACGGATCGCGGATCAGATATTTTTAACTCATTATCTTGAATTTTTTTCTCAATCTTGCCCCTTGCCTGTTGTTCTTCTTTTTGCATCTCTTGTTGAAAGTTAATGGGGGATGGCTGACTTGCAGAAACGACTGCATCTCGTGCAGTGGTCCCTACAGTAATGCCCACTAGAGAAGCTAGAGCAACATTCTGCACATCATCTTGAGCCGGCGGAGACAACTCCTTATATATTCTAGTCACCGGACCTTCCGCAGCCAGCGCGGCGGCGGCCCCACCAACCATTCCCGCAAAAATGGAAGCAAGATTGGGTATACCACCTTGCCCTGTATCAGATTTTCCACTTTTGACTAAGAACTCACTATGTTTTTTCCAGAACTCAGAAATGATGCCATCCAGCTCATCTATTGTACCATCGGCCACCTTATCACTCACCCATTGGATTGCCTGTTGTTTACATTCAGGATCGAGTCCGAGTGCATTGTCTAAAGTAGGAGACGGAATCGGTTGAGCGTCCATAACGGTTGTCGTCGCGACGCCTCCGATTACACTTCCCCCAGCAAGAAGAGCAGCCTTCTTCAAAAAATTCCGAAGGCCTGGATTTTCTACACCATCATCTTTTGCCTTATCACTCATATCACCCCACCTTCTCATCCGCGGCGGTGATGCCGAGCATTTTGAGCTTGCGATGCAGGGCCGAGCGTTCCATGCCGACGAAGGTCGAGGTTTTGGAGATGTTGCCGCCGAAGCGGTCTATCTGCGCGGCGAGATATTGCTTCTCGAAGAGTTCGCGCGCGTCGCGCAGGGCCATGCTCATAATGTCGGCGTTGGTTTCTGGGCGGGCGAGAACGGGGCTGGAGCTGAGAATCTCTGGCGGCAGCTCATCGGCGCTGATGGCGTCTTTGCGGCCAGAGGTCATAATCAGCAGCCATTCCATCATATTGCGCAGCTGGCGCACATTGCCCGGCCACGGGTAGGCCTGCAGCATCACGAGCGCTTCATCAGAGAGTTCACGCGCGGTGATGCCCGCCATTTCCGACGTGCGGCGCAGGAAATAACGGCACAGTTCGGGGATATCCTCGCGGCGTTCCTTCAGCGATGGCATACGCAGTGGCATGACGTTCAGGCGATAATAGAGGTCTTCGCGGAAACGGCCTGCGGCGATTTCGCTCTGCAGGTCGCGGTTGCTGCCCGCTATCACGCGTACATCCACCTCAACACGCTGGTTGCCACGGATGCGGGTGAAGCTCTGGTCCTGCAGCGCGCGCAGCACTTTGGCCTGCGTTTCCATCGGCATGTCGGCCACTTCGTCGATGAACAGCGTGCCGTTGTGTGCGCGCTCGAACAGGCCGAGTTTTTCTGCGCCGCCGGTGGGGTTGGTGTCTTCAATGCCGAACAGCTCAGCTTCCACGCGGTCTGGCGTGAGGCCTGCGGCGTTCATCACCACAAAATTATTAGCCGCGCGGGCGGATTTGGCGTGAATCAGGCGGGCGAGCATTTCCTTGCCGCTGCCGGGCGCGCCCGAGATCAACACGCGGCTGGAGGTCGGCGCAATTTTATCAATGGAGGCGCGTAGCTGCTGTATCATCGGCGAGTTGCCGTTGAGTTGCATTTCAAGCTTGCCGCGCGTTTTCAGTTCCGCATTTTCGCGGCGCAGGCTGGCGTTTTCCAGTGCGCGGGCAACCACTAACAGCAGACGGTCTTCTTTGAAGGGTTTTTCGATGAAGTCATACGCGCCGATCTTGATGGCGGAAACGGCGGTTTCGATGTTGCCGTGACCCGATATCATGATGACAGGCATGTGCGGATATTTGTTTTTGACCATCTCGAGGATGCCAAGCCCGTCAAGTTCGCTGCCTTGCAGCCATATATCGAGGATGAGAGCGGATGGCACGCGTTCAGCAATGGCCTTAAAGGCGGTGTCGGAGCTGCTGGCGGTGCGGGTGGAGTATTTTGCGTCTTTTAGGATGTCCGAAACCATCTCGCGGATGTCGGCTTCATCGTCAACAATCAGAATGTCAGCGGTCATGGGGCTCTCTACGGTCGCAAGGTTTGAGCTATTAGGTTTTAGGTGTTAGCGAAGGAAGGTTTTTAAAGCTAAAAGCTAAAACCTCACACCTAACACCTGTCACTTATATATCACAGTGTGTGGAAAAAGAAACTGTTACTTTTGCGCCACAGGTAGAATCGTTTATTTTAATATTATCTATTTTTATCAATCCCTTGTGGTCTTCCACGATTTTTTTGACGATGGAAAGCCCAAGCCCCGTTCCCTTGCTGCGTGTGGTGACATAGGGCTCAAATACCTTTTTTGGCTCCTCTTCGGGGAAGCCCGTTCCGTTGTCGGAGATGCTAACCTCTATCTGCCCATTCTCGCAGGCTAAAACTACGCTGATAACCCCAGCGGGCGCGTCTTCCGGGCGGGCTTCAATGGATTCAGCAGCGTTTTTAAGCAGATTATTCATCACCTGCGATATCTGCCGCTCGTCACACAGCAAATAGACAGATTGTGAAGGCGCATCCAGCTTATATTCGATGGTCGGGCAGGCCACCTGTGAGGTGAATATCGCTTTTTTGATGATGGAAAGTAGATCTTCCTCTTTGAACACCGGCACCGGCATCCGCGCGAAGGAGACAAATTCCTCCACCATTTTGCCAATGTCAGCGACGTTTTTGGTAATGGTGTCGGTGTATTTGGTGAAGGTTTCCTCCTCCTCCTGCCCCACAAATTTCAGGTATTTGCGCTTGAGGCGCTCGGCGGCGAGTTGAATCGGCGTCAGTGGGTTTTTTATCTCATGCGCGACGCGGCGCGCCACATCCGCCCATGCGGCGTTGCGCTGTGCGGAAACCAACAGCGTGATGTCGTCGAACGTGACGATGAATCCTTCAATTTCGCTACCGAGTTCCTCCACCGTCACCCGCACGTGCAGCGTGATGGATTTTCCGTCTTTGGTCAGCGCCAGTGTGCTGTCTGCCGCCTCACCCTGATGATGTTCAGCCTGCGCCAGAAGCTCAGAAATACCGGGAAGCAATTCGTTGATGTTTGCGCCTTGAGAACGGTCTCGGAGAAACGCCTGCGTTCGTCTAGCCTGCGGTTAGCTTCGATGAGGTCGCCGCGCTGGGCCTCGAGTTGCTCGGTCATGCGGTTAAAGGCGCGGCCAAGTTTGCCCAGCTCGTCGCGGCTGCCCGCATCATCCACCCTTGCGGCAAAGTCGCCGCCACGCACGCGCTCGGCCGCTTGCACCAGCCCTGAAATCGGCGTGGTCAAACGCGCGGCGAACACCATGCCATACCACACCGCGCCAAGCAGCAGCAAAAGCGCCAGCGTGATGAACACCATGAGGAAAGATATCTGCAATTTTCCCAGCTGGCTTTTGAGTGTGTTATATTCGCTCACCGCCCCTTGCGTACTTTGCATATGCTCGATGACCTTGCTGTCCACCAAACGCCCAACGAGCAAATAGGCACCCGCCGGGGCTTCGAGCTTTACAAGCGCGCGCACCTTGTCTTCATCGTCGGTCAGCAGTACGACCTCACCGCGCGACGCGCGATCTATCAATTCCTGAGGAACACGCTCGAAGGCCAGCGCAAAACTTAAGCGCCCCTGCGCTATGATGCGCCCATGCTGGAACACCACCGCCTCGGTCAGTTCACGGATGAGCGCTTGCGTGCTCACCGCCTGATTGAACCCCTGCGGATCGGAGATCGCCGAGTCTCCTTCCCTGCTTAAATCGCGCGCCATGGCGATCGCATCACCACGAATATTATCGCGATGTTCGCCGAGATACGCCTCGGCTACCGCGAGCGACTCGCTCACCACCGTTTGCACGCGCTCATTGAACCATGTCTGTATGCCGTAATTGAAGAACAGCGCGGAAAAAACGGTCACCACCAACGTCGGAATAATCGTCACCAGTGAGAACAAAACCAAAATACGTTTTTGTAGTTTCGAGCCGACCTTGTCGATGCGCAGCGCGTTCCACAAATTATAAATGCGCAGCGCCACGATGCCCACCAGCACCGCCAGAACGCCAATATTGACGAACATCAGGGTCAGCACACGCTTAGGCTTTAGCCCCAGTGGTGCGGTGCTTCCGGTGATGGTGATGTAGGTGGTAACTGCGCTAGTGACGGCGGCTAATATGAGGAAAAAAGTTAGGTTGCGGCGGAGCCACTGAGGTGTCAGGTGTCGGGTGACAGGTGTCAGAAACGTAAGCAGCCTATTCATCTGACGCCTGCTCTCTGGCACCTGATACCTTAACCCCCAGCTCGGTGATTTTTTTGCGCAGTGTGTTGCGGTTGATGCCGAGCACGAATGCAGCTTTGAGTTGGTTGCCGTGCGTGGCCGCCAGCGTCATCTCAATCAGCGGCTTTTCCACCAGCGGCAAAATGCGATCATACAGCCCTGGCGGTGGCAGGCGGTCACCCGTATGCGCCGAAAAATAATGCTTCAAATGCGCCTGCACATCTTTTTCGATGGTCGATGTCGTGGCGCTGGTCATCGCTTCGCTGCGCACGGGCATTTCGGCAAGAAACGAATCGCGGCTGATGATGCTCTCCGAATAGAGCGCACACAGGCGATACATCATATTTTCCAGCTCGCGCACGTTGCCCGGCCAGTCATAAAGCTCCATCTCAGCGATGGCCTCGCTGTCGAGAATCTTCGGTGATAGGCCTTTTTGCGCGGCTTTGCGCAGGAAATAGCTCGCCAGCGGTGCAATATCCTGCTTGCGTTCGCGCAGCGGCGGAATGCGAATGGGAACGACATTCAAACGATAATAAAGATCCTCGCGGAACGCGCCATCGCGCACCATCTGCATCAAATCGCGATGCGTGGCGCAGACGATGCGCACGCTGGTCTTTATCATCCGCGTGCCGCCCACGGTGGTATATTCCCCCTGCTGGAGCACGCGCAGCAGCTTGGTTTGCGCGTCCATCGGCATATCGCCAATTTCATCGAGGAACAATGTGCCACCCTCGGCTTGCTCGAATTTGCCGCTCTTGCGCTGGGTGGCGCCGGTGAATGCGCCTTTTTCATAACCGAATAATTCTGACTCCACCAATTCGCGTGGAATCGCCGCCATATTCACCGCCACGAACGGCGCGCTTTTGCGCTTACCCAGTTGATGCAGCGCGCGCGCCACCAGCTCTTTGCCCGTGCCCGATTCGCCAATGACCGTCACCGTCAAATCATTGCCCACCATGCGCGCGAGCGTGCGATAAATTTCCTGCATCGCGGGCGATGAACCGATGAAATGCTCGGCGTCCTTTTCGGCTTCTTGCGTCGCCACTTCGGCCTCTTGCTGGCCAATTTTCCCTACTTTTTCAAGCGCTTTTTCCACGTGCTCCATCAGCACATTTAGGTCAAAAGGCTTGGGCATATATTCATAGGCCTGCGCGGCGTTGGCACGCACAGCGGTGGAGAGCGTATTTTGCGCGCTGATAACAATAACCGGCAGGTCAGGGCGCAACCGCGCAATTTCAGGCAGCATATCCAGCCCATCAGAGAACCCAACGGCAACGGGCATGCGCACATCGGTGATGACCACGTCGCCCACGCCCTCTTCCACCCATTCCATCAGCGCGCCACCGTGATGCGCAACCTTCAGATCCCAGCCGCGACGGCGCACAGCGTGCGAAAGCACGGTGCAAATGGCCTTGTCATCATCGGCTATTAATATGGTTGGAGTCATGTGGCTGCCTATTTTTTAGGCAGTATAGCCAAAAAAATGGGGATGTCACTATGTCATCCTACATTAAAACAAAAATCACTTATTCAAAAACTCATTGAGTACCGCGGGGTCGCGCATTTTGGCGGTTTGGTCTGGGCGCGGCACGGTGCGCAGCAGAAGCTTGCAGCTGACCGTGTTCATCGTCACTTTATTTTGCTCGCCAAAGCTCACCTGCGCGCTGCACTCGCCATCAGCGCTGTAGCGCATATTGACGCCCGTTCCGGCATAATAGCTCATCCCATCGCCCCAGATTTTGGGGCTGAACGAAATCTGCGCCGACCGGTTGTCATCTGCCAACACCATGCGGGACATTTCTACACCATAAAGCTGATAATCATCCAGTGGATAGATCACATTATCAACAAAGGTGATGAAGCTCGCCTTGTCCTCAAAATCCTGAGTGATGGGGCGAACGCCCTCTTGCTGGGTGATGGAGAAAAAACTGACGTCCAGATGCGGCTTCACATCATCGGCAAAAAAAGCATTCAGCGCGGCGCTAATCTTAGCGCGGTCTTTAGTCTCCACTGTTTTTTGTAGCTCTTTGAACGCACCGCTTACAGCACGTTCCAACACTACAGGCGGATAGAAATAATGGTAATAGCCGAGTACGCCTACGAAAACAATCGGAATGAGAAGAAGTAATTTACGCATGTTACGCCGCCTTCGCTCGTTTCAACAGTGGGGCAAGGAAGCGGCCAGTGACGCTTTCTTTGGATTTGGCGATGTCTTCCGGTGTGCCTTTGGCGACGATTCTGCCGCCTTTGTTGCCGCCGCCGGGGCCGATGTCGAGCACCCAATCCGCTGTTTTGATAACATCCAGATTATGCTCGATACAGAGGATGGTGTTGCCGCTATCGACCAGCTTGTGGAGCACGCCCAGCAGCTTTTTGATGTCGTCGCTGTGCAGACCAGTGGTCGGTTCATCGAGGATATACAAGGTTCTGCCGGTGGCGCGTTTGCTGAGTTCTTTGGCGAGCTTAATGCGCTGCGCCTCCCCGCCTGAAAGCGTGGTGGCGGATTGGCCGATGGCGATGTAGCCCAAGCCCACCTCTTGCAGCGCCACCAGTTTTTCGCGGATGGAAGGTTGCGCGGTGAAGAACGCCGCCCCCTCGTCCACCGTCATCTTGAGCACGTCGCTGATGGATTTGTCTTTGTATTTAATTTCCAGTGTTTCGCGGTTGTAGCGCTGACCGTGGCAGACGTCGCATTTCACATACACATCCGGCAAGAAATGCATCTCGATTTTAATCAGCCCATCGCCTTGGCATGCCTCGCAGCGCCCACCTTTGACGTTGAACGAGAAACGCCCCGCCTGATAGCCACGGCCTTTGGCCTCGGGTAGCGCCGCGAACCAATCGCGAATCGGCGTAAACGCACCCGTGTAGGTCGCGGGGTTGGAGCGCGGCGTGCGGCCAATGGGGGATTGGTCAATTTCAATCACCTTGTCGATATATTCAAGGCCAGTGATTTTATCATGCACACCCGGCAGATCGCGGCTGCCATGCAGGCGGCGAGCCACGGCTTTGTAGAGCGTTTCAATCACCAGCGTGGATTTTCCGCCGCCAGAAACACCGGTGACGCAGCAGAAGGTGGAGAGCGGAATTTCGGCATTCACATTCTGCAGATTGTTCGCATGCGCATTGGTGATGACGATTCTTTTGTTCTTCATGATCGGTCTGCGGCTGGCGGGAACAGAGATATATTTCGCGCCGCTGAGATATTGTCCGGTGAGCGATTTTTTGTCTTTAGCCACTTGCGCTGGCGTTCCTTCGGAGACCACCAAACCGCCATGCACCCCTGCCCCTGGCCCCATGTCGATGAGGTAATCGGCGGCGCGCATCGTGTCTTCATCATGCTCGACCACAATCACCGTGTTGCCCAGTTCGCGGAGGTGTCGCAGCGTGTGGAGTAAGCGCTCATTGTCGCATTGATGCAGGCCGATGGAGGGTTCATCCAAAACATAAAGCACGCCAGAGAGGCCAGAGCCAATTTGCGAAGCCAAGCGAATGCGCTGGCTTTCCCCGCCCGATAGCGTTCCTGATTCGCGGGATAACGTCAGATAATCTAGCCCAACATTGACGAGGAACTGCAAACGCTCGCGGATTTCTTTCAAAATTTTCTGGGCAATTTGCTGTTGTTTTTTGCTGAGTTTTTTCTCAAGTTTTCCGAACCATTCATGCGCAGCGTCGATGGTGAAATTAGTGACTTCCCCGATATGCAAATCGCCCACTTTTACGCAGAGAGACTCTGGTTTCAGGCGGTGACCGCTGCAGGCATCGCAGTGATGTTCATTCTGGTATTTGGCGAATTCTTCGCGCACGGCCATTGACGTGATGTCTTTAAAGCGACGCTCGAGGTTGGGAATCACGCCTTCAAATGGCTTGTTCGCCGCGTAGGTGCGCGCGCCATCGTGATAGCTCATGTGGATGATCTCATCGCCGGAACCATAGAGGATGATGTGGCGGATTTCTTCCGGCAGATCTTTGAACGGCGTGTAGAGGCTGAATTTATAATGT
>RFOF01000051.1 GCA_009926845.1 Alphaproteobacteria bacterium | reverse complement strand
ATAAAGCATATTTGCCTAAAGCCAATTTTAAAAAACCCGCGCTTGTGTAATCCTTTTTTTACCTCTATAGTCTATTTCTATAAGTGGCGCGGGTGCGTCGCATACGGAATTACGGTGATTATTGCTCTTTTAGCCTCACGAATCTGGCGAAGCAGCGAAAAAACCACAGTATTTTAGGCCAAATTTTAGATTTTTTGTAACATATACCCTTACGGTACGGATTACCTTCACTATTATGGTTCAACTTTCCCACACATCACTTGCTGCTCCACCAGGAGTTTTACTTGCGATACCAGCGCGACTTTCAGCGCGGCGCAGCGGCTTGGTTTGTGCGGCTATACGACTACCACAAGACTGAAGACCATTTGATACCGTGAGGCGACAATAAAGGAGTCGCCCCATGACGAAAAGAATGCTTATTGATGCGCTGCATCTGGAAGAAACCCGCGTCGCCATCGCCGACAAAGACCAAATCTATGATTTTGATTTCGTCAGCACCGCCAAACGGCAGGTAAAGGGCAACATCTATCTCGCCAAAATCACCCGTGTTGAGCCATCGCTTCAGGCGGCCTTCGTGGAATATGGTGGTGGAAAACAAGGCTTTTTGCCTTTCTCGGAAATCCACGCCGACTATTATCAGATCCCCGTTTCTGACCGCAAACGCCTGCTGGAAGAAGCTGCGCGTGAAGTGGAAAACGATGACGAGCCAGACGCGTCCGAAGCCAATTATCTCTCGGCCGAAGCCCGCGCGCAGGCGCAGGGCGAAAGCTTAAGCGGTGAAAACGTGGCGGCAACGGACGAACCCGACGTTAACGATGTGGCTATTGACGAGGCTTCCTCGGTGGCTGCTTTGCCATTGGCTCCGGCCATTGAAGTGCGCGATGCGTCCACGCCCGAAGCTGAAGATGAGCTGCGCCCGATTTTCCTGAATGAATCTGCCAGCCAAGAGTCTGTCAGCGAAGTGGTGGATATGCCAGAATTGGTCGAAGGCGCAGAGCCGGTTGCTGCAGAAGCCGTGCAAGATGCCCCATTCCCAGAATCCTCCGAAGCGCCAGAAGTCGAGTCGCGCTCGTCCGAAGGTGATGAAGGTGGCGAGGAAGTGGAAACCATCGCTAACGATGAGGAAATGGCTCGCCCAAAACGCAACCAGTTCCATAAACGCTACAAAATTCAAGAAGTTATCCGCCGTGGCCAGATCGTGCTCGTGCAGGTCATCAAAGAAGAACGTGGCAACAAAGGCGTTTCACTGACCACTTATCTTTCGCTCGCTGGCCGCTATTGCGTGCTGATGCCGAACTCGCCCAAAGATGGTGGAATCTCGCGCAAAATCGCCAGCGCCGATGATCGCAAGCGCCTGAAAGCTATATCAACCGAGCTGCGCCTCGCGCAGGGCATGAGCGTTATCATCCGAACGGCGGGCATGGATAGGTCGCACGCTGAAATTAAGCGTGATTTCGACTATCTGGTCAAACTCTGGAACATGATCCGCGAACAAACGCTTAAATCTACTGCGCCCGCGCTGGTCTATGAAGAATCCGACATCATCAAACGCGCCATCCGCGACCAATATAGCAACGACATCGAAGAAATTCTGGTCGAAGGCGAAGCGGGCTATCGCACCGCCAAAGACTTCATGAAAATGCTTCTGCCGAGCCACGCGGTGAAGGTTCAGCATTATAAAGAAGCGACTCCGATTTTCTATGCCTATAATATTGAAGACCAGCTGCTTTCGATGCATGACCCTGTGGTTAAGCTCCGTTCCGGCGGCTATATCGTCATCAACCCGACCGAAGCGCTCATCTCTATCGACGTGAACTCTGGCCGCTCCACTGGCGAGCGCAACATTGAAGAAACCGCGCTGAAAACCAATTTGGAAACCGCAAATGAAGTGGCGCGTCAGCTGCGTCTGCGCGATTTGGCGGGTTTGATCGTTATCGATTTCATCGACATGATGGAATCGCGCAATCGCCGCGCTGTTGAAAAAACACTGCGTGATGCGCTCAAAGCCGACCGCGCAAAAATCCAACTTGGTCGCATCAGCCCGTTTGGCCTGCTCGAAATGTCGCGCCAGCGCCTGCGTCCGAGCATCTCGGAAACCAACATGGTTCAATGCCCACATTGCGTGGGGCGTGGCTTTATCCGCTCGAACGAATCCATGAGCATTCAGGTGATTCGCTCCGTTGAAAAAGAAGCGGCCAATGGCTCGTTTGGCGTGCTGCGTGTTGTGGCTCCACAGTCGGTGGCGCTGCATCTGCTCAACACCAAGCGCGATGTTTTGCGCGCGATTGAAGAGCGCTATAATGTGACGGTGACGGTGACCATCAACCCTGATCCGGCAACGTCGGATTTCTCTGTTGAAAAAATGCGCCGCGCACAAGGTGAGCAGCAACAGGGCGAACAGCGCCGTGGACGCCGTGACCGTGGTGAACGCGGTGGCCGTGATCGTGACCGTAGCGAACGTGAACCGCGCCCAGAGCGCGAATCCGCACCAATGCCAACCTATGACGAACTGCCAGAAGGCGGAGAAGAGGGCGGCGACAACATCGAAATGGTGCAGGGTGAAAACAACAACGCGGACAACAACCGTCGTGGTGGCCGCAATCGCCGTCGTCGCGGTGGTCGTCGTGATGGCAGACCAAATGTTGAATCGCAAAATGTTGAAAACGCAGAGAGCGCCGAAGCGCAAAATGCGGAAACTTCTGAAGGTGGGATTGCACCTGCCGAAGGTGAGCCGCGTCCACGCCGTGAACGTGGCGAACGCGGTGGTCGTGGCCGTCGTCGTTGGCGTGATGACCGTGGCCACCGCCCTGAAGGCTCCGATAATGTGACCGGACAGCCGATGCCGGTGGATGCGCCAAGCACGCAATATCCCGCGCCTTACATTGTAGAAAAACCTGCATCAAGCGCGCCGGTTATCGTGTCGAGTTTTGCACCCGCAGCACCCGCACCACGACCAGCAGCAGTCGTTGAATCCACCCCACGTGACCCTGCGGCTCCGCCGAAAAAGGGCTGGTGGAAAAAGATGATCGATTTGGAATAAAAAACTCTTGGCGTGTCATGACGAATAGGAAAATCAAACTTCTTTTGTTGAATGACAATGCTGATAATCTTACCTGTTGGCATTCTTATTTAGAGGGGGGGGGATTGTCCGTCGAGATTGCTTCGACGTGGGCCACAGCGCAGAAAAAATTAGATAATGACCATTTTGATTTAATGGTTTGCGATGTTGTGATGCCTCCAGGTAAAGGCTATGTTCCCTCTCCAAATTACGACAACAGCAGCAAAGTAGAAGGCGCATTAGGCCTAGATTTTATTGCGATGAATGCTCCAAAAGTAAGATTTGTTGGGGTGGCGTCAGGACGTCACTCTCAGCTTCCTTATCTTGGCAATAATGTGACTCGTATCCATCCTGCTGCCAAGGGGATGATCGAGGCATGGGCCAACAGTAAGATAAAAGAAATTGAAACTGGCTTACCAGATGAACAAGTTGAGAGAAAAATTGCAAAGATAAATTCACGGCTAACTGAACGCCTTACGGAAGATGCATGCACTATTGTTCGCCGTGGAATCGAAAAATCCGAACAAACGGGCAAAAAACCTAAAAAACGAAGCAAAGAAAGCTATCTCAATAGTGGCGGCTACACGCATGATGAACGCTATTTTGCCGATAAGGTAAAACTCAAAGGCAAGCCTAAAGAAATTGGACGCGGGGGCGGGGATTATGACTAAATCAATTCCTCACATAGGCGCAAACCGTCAAATCGTCACGCAGTGTCGTGGCAGTTTGATGTGTTTGTAGCGCTGAAACCACGCTATCTACCACGCTTTGCGCAAGGTGCTGTGGCGCAGTTTCCGCTACTTGGCGAACGATTTTACTGATGGCGCTTTCATCAATGCACACACCATTTGCATCCGCGCTTTCAATCAAACAATCGCTATACATCAGCAGCACATCACCACGCATGAACGGTGCAAATTTGGTTTCGTAGGTTGCGTTTTCAATCGCACCAAGTGCAAAGCCCCGCCCATCCAGAAGCTGCGGCGCCTCGGTGGCTTTGCTGAAAATGAGCGTGGGGTGCATCGCGGCAGTGGCGTAGAGAAGGCAGTTTGCCTCGGTGTCGATGATGCCATAGAACATGGTGGCGAATTCATCGCGGTGTAAAAGCGGGTGCAGGTGGCGGTTCAGTGTGGTCAGGAACGTCGCAGGGTCGCCCGCCGCATAAGCGCATTCTTGCATCACGGTGTGGATGCGAAAAACATTCATCGCGGCGCTCACGCCATGGCCGGAAAAATCGAGCATATACAGCGCGAGGCGTTTGTCGGAAATGGGGCGCACACCCCAAAAATCTCCGCCTAAATCTGACGATGGTTCGAAGTGGTGGCCGATGCCGATATCGAAAATGCGCTCGCACATCTGCACTTGTTTTTTCGTAGGCATGATGCGGCTTTGCATGAGTTTTGCCGCTTCCATTTCTAGCTGCATTTGAATGCGATATTCGTTCAAATCCTGCGCTAATAATTTTTGCAAGAGATGCACGCGCGTGCGCGCGGCCAGTTCGCCCGCATCAATCGGTTTGCAGATATAATCGGTGGCGCCGAGTTTGAAGGCTTCAAGTTTTTTATCCATCGCATCCAGCGCCGTTTGCACCAGAATTGGCATGTTGTTAAACGCAGCGTCTGCGCGCACTGCGCGGCAATAAGCAAAGCCATCCATCGTCGGCATCATGATGTCGAGAATCACTAGATCGGGGCAGTGTTCCTGTGTGAGCGCGAGTGCCTGCGAGCCGTTTTCGGCGGTGAGAATGTTTGTATAGCCCTGCGCCTGCAAGCTATGCACCAGCAATTTGCGGCTCATTGCCTCGTCTTCAACAATCAGGATGCAGCTGCTGTGCAAGCGCTCTTCGTTTATTGGGCAGATGGTGTGCATATATTGTTCTCATGTGTGAAAGTCATAAATAAGCTGCGGCGGTCATCGCCTATCCACACGTCGCTGGCGAGCGAGCGGATGAGATACATGCCGCGCCCGTGTGGCATCCCGTCTTCTGGCAGGCCTTTGTGAAAGCGGAAACCATCACCTTCATCGGCGACGCAGAGCGTCAAATGGCCAGTGTCGCACCATGCGCTGATGGTGATTCGGCGGTTGCAATAGGGCGCTTTGGCAAGGCGTGTTTCAATGAGCGAACAAAAACTTTCAAAGCCGGAAAGCGTCTGAAAGCGGCTGTCCACCGCGAGATTGCCATGAATGACGGCGTTGAGCAATGCCTCTTGCAAACAGGTTTCAAGCGGTATCATCATCTCATGGGGCAGAAGAAAACGCTTCATCAATGCGGCAGAAAGTTTTTGTGCAACAGGCAAATGATAGGTGCTGGGTGTCAGCAGCAAGACGAAGAAATCTGGCATATTCAGCAACGCGGGCGGCAGCGAAGTTTCATTTTTTGTTTCAATAAAAACGCTGTGATGCGGGCTGCGAAAACACGCGAGTGTTTTTTTGGTCGGTTCTGAAAAAAAATACGGCGAGGGTGGGGAAGCGGTGAGTGGCGCGCTGTAAATAGCGCTCATGCTGCCTGCTGGGCTCAGGGGAAAAGCAGTGGAATGCAGCATAACTCCCTCCTATTGCATGGAAAATAATCGGTCGAAATTGGAGATGGAGAATATTTTGGCGACCTGACCTTGCGCACCAGCGATGCTCACGCGTATCTGTTTTTCGGCGCATTGGTCGCGCAGCAAAAGCAACATGCCAAGCCCTGCAGAATCAATGAACGTCACGCCCATGAAATCGAGCGTCAGGTTATGAAAACCACCTTCCTTCGCCATTATAAGAATGGACTTGAATTTGGGATTGTCAGGGAAGGTGAACTGCCCCGACATGCGGATGGTTTTAGCGTTATTTTGGTCTATAATGTTGTAGTCCACGGTGCCTCCTGAAATTGGCTTTGAAGAGAATGAATTTCGTGTTCGAGGTTGTTTGCCAGATGCGTGCACTGGTCGACGCAGTCGCGCAGTTCTTCGGGTGGTTTGATGTCGGCTGCGGCGCTAATTTCCTCGGCGAGATGCGCGACATCGAGCGAGGTGGTCTCGAGCATTTTGCGCATATTCGCGTGCTGCGCCACCAGCACTTCCACCATGCCATCGAGCTTTTCTTTAGAGTCTAAATTGGCTTCTAGATCGGTCGTCGCCACTTCTTGCAACACGCTGTAGCTGGCTTTGACACTCTGGCTAATGGCGCTGATGCGTTCGCGCATGGATGAGGCGAGCGCCTGCACACTTTCGGACACATCCCCCACTTCTTTGGCAACGACGGAAAAGCTTTTCCCCGCATCGCCCACGCGCACGGCTTCAATGGTCGCGTTCATCGCCAGCAATTTGGCCTGGCGGTTAATGGCTTGAATATCGTCAACAAAACGTTCGATGGTGGACAGGCTGTGGATTGCGCTGTCGAGCAAATACACCATCTCCATTGCACGTTTGGAAACGAACAAAATTTTCGTGATGGATTCACTCAGCGTTTGCGCAAAGAGTGCGGACATTTCCCCCGCAGTGAAATGTTGATTTCCCAGTGCCAGCGAGCTGGCGAGCTCAGCGGCATTTTTCATCTGCTCACTCTGCCTCTTTGCATTGGCGGCGAGCGCAAGATGTTTGTCCATTTGTTTGCCGTTTGCGCCATCGACGAGGCGCAGCACCTGCGGCAATTGGCTGCCTAGCATCTGCGACATACCCGCGCAGGATTCAGCAAGCTCCGCCCAGCGCGCGAGCGCTTTTTGCGCCTCATCACTGGGTGGCGGCAGTGGGGGCATTTCCTCTTGGGCAAGGGCGGCTTCTATCATCTAAAAACACTCCTCTAAAGAGAATAAAAATACAAAAGATGAATCGCAAGTTGCAGGCTCGGGCGCGCGGAAACACTGGAGTTTTTCCATTTTTTTAGTCCTTAGATTCTAAGATGGTTCGGTTATAGACCGGCTGCTGCATTCGCCCGTTTCTCCCCAGATATCGTGCGAGGGATTTGAGTTGTAATTCGGTGAGTTCTACGGGTGATTTAAGGATGCGCCATTCGACATTTTCTGTGCAGGGTGGGGTCGTCAGCGAGCCTTTATAGGAATAGTATCCGCGTTTCTCTGGCAGAAGGCCAGTCGGATCGATCTCAATGTCATACGCCTTGCCGATCTCGGCTTTTTTGTGTGGCATATGTTGCAAGATAACATCCAGCGTTTCGTTGGGTTTGCTGGTCACTTTCACAAATGTGGAAAGCACCAGCGGGTTGCCTTTTTTATCCACGTGATAAAATTGGATCTCGGCATAGAAAAATTGCCCGAGCACAAAATGATCGCCCGGGGAGTGGAACGCCAAATGCGTCAGGCGATAGCTCTGGGTGCCAATTTTCAGTTTATTCTGGCCATCAATAGTCACTATTAGCGCGTTGTCTTTATATTGCACATGTGCGGGCGAGAGCTTGTAGTTTGGCACTATCTTCGGCAGGTCTTTTACCTCGGTGTAGGCGATGTTGATAGGGGATTGGTTGAGCCCCAGCAGGCAAAGAGAAAAATCCACCGACAGGTCGCCCCAGCGTTCCTGATTGTCATTTTCGCCATCATAGCTCCACGTGGGTGTTGCGCTTGGCGTTGGTTTTGGCGCGTCTTGCGCATTGGCGTTTGCGGCTAGCAAAGGCAGGGCGGCAAAGGCGGAGAGGACATATTTAGCGAGCATAGCATCACTTTCAACAGGTCGAAACAGGTGCTCATTATATTCACTCTGCCGCATCGATAGCAATCTCCCAATGATGAAACCGTTGCCTCATACAGGAACAAAAACACACCCATTGCGGTGCATCCCTATTCAGGTTTGCAACGTATAGTAGCATATTTAAAACCTTATACAATCAGAAAATGGCGGGGCAATACAAGTAAGTAACGAAAAACTGCGCATTAATCAAAAATCGCCTCCTATTTTCACAAAACTGTCACACGGCATGATGATAAATTAGTCTATTATAGAGCCTTATAGTCAATTTGTTGATGCGCAGAAAATATGAGCAAAGAACCTTTTGAACGAATTTCAAAACAAAACCCAATCCATCCTAAAGCAGGTAAGCCAATGGAGGTGGTTGAGTTTTCGCTGACCGATACGACGCGTGAGGCTTTGAAAACGGCTTTAGATGATTATATGCGTCGTGGGAAAAATGATGAAAAGAAATTGGGTGAAATCATCAGCGAGAATTTACCGGAAGGTGTTATCAAAGAGCTTAAAAAATTTGCCAGAAACAAATCAAAAAACTCTACTATTTATGTCATTCGTAAATTGCCGATGAATAAACTTCCAAAAAGAATCGGAAGAGAAAAAGAAAATGAAGAAGATATAGGAACATGGGCAAAGTCCTGCTACATGGCTAATATAGCCAGAGGCATTTCGGTCGCTTTGGAATTGACGCGCCAGCGAGATTTGGAAGATGAATTTGTAATTCCGCGTTTTAGGCATTTTCAAGATATAACTGGCGATACACTTCATAAACATGGTGAAGAGATAACCATGCTGGGTGGTATCGTGAGCGATGGTGCTAAAACACGTTTCACCGATATGGGAACGATGTTAGAACAAGTAAAAGAAGACAAAGACTATCAGAAGCTTGACGTGCAATGGCGTTCTTCCAATGTTGAAGAGATAAAATTGGGAGCTTTAGAAACTTGTCTTTCAGAATCACAATGGCCTAAGCCAAAAGAAATGGTGGTAATTCCAATAAAACGTTCAGTGCCGGCGTTTCATGATTTAGAAGAAAAACACTCACAGGATGTAAAAATTGACAGTGGCGCACTTGCCATATGGGCCAATGATGGGCGCATTATGCACCGCGCTATGCCTGCGGATAAGGGCGTATTAGATAAAGGTGACAAAGATGCCTTAATTCGTCTCGTGGTTGGGTTGGCTCGTAATCGTCCGATAACGCGCTGAACAAAAAAATCACTCTTCCTCTTCTGGTTTGACGTCGTTGCCCCATTCGCTGGCGAGCCAGTCTTGTTGTTGTTTCAGGTGATAGAGCTGATATTCATGATAGGTTTGCACAGTAAAATGCGCAACAAAATGGCAGGCATAGACCAGCCCCCAGCCCGCTGCCGCGCCCATATAGATAAATAGCCATATTTGGGGTTTTCCGAGAGCTTCGGAGAATTGATCGTGGCTCATGGCCACGCCGTGGCTCAGCATATCGGCGATAGGGTGGATGGCGGTTCCAAGGTTGCAGGCAAGAACGGTTTTGAAAGTGGGTTTTTGGGGAAGACGGTCAATATAGTAGGACACCATTGAAGGTAAAAACGCAAAAAACATGAATATGAAGCCCAGCCTCAAATAGATGAGAAGGCCAACGCATGAGATAAGAATAAGGGGCAGGCGAAGTTTACTCATATTATCCTCTCAACATCACAATAACGCTGATCGTAAAGGCGAGGTAGGCCGTGAATTTGGCAGCACGCACACCGAGGACGGCACTGTCATATTCCAGCGTGCGTTCGTCTTTATAATAGGCGATGCGCTTTATATTATAGGCAAAGCGTTTTTTGGCGGACTGGAATCCCTGTAAGTCAGGAGTGATATAGTCGGTGGAGGTGAGTGTGTCCGCCATTTGATCAAGATGGCCGCTATGCGCTTCTTTGGTCATTGCGTTTTTGATGCGATTGCGCATGCTCTTGCTGCGCATGATGTCCATCGCAGGGAGGATGCGCAGCGTGAGCCAATGGGTAAGGCCAGGCAGCTTGATATTTCCGGCTTTGCTTTGCGCCTTGGCGAGCAAATGCAGCGCGATGAGGCTGCGGTTACTGGCGAGTATTGGGCTGTGTTCCAGCCCATGCAGGCGTATTTCCTGATTGATGGTGAGTTTACTGCAGATGAATGCCGCGATGTGACGGTCTATGGGGTCATCATTTGCCGACAGCGTTGGAGCAATTTGGTCAAGCCGTCGTAGCAACTCGGCAACGGTGGTGATGTGCCAACGGGAAACCATCGGGCTGAGGCAGGGCATGTTAGGGTTCAGGTCATACAGCATGCGCTCAACACCAAAGCCAAGTCCCGTATTACGAATGCTCTGGCGCAGGCGATCGAGTTGGGTGATGACGTTGCGAATATTATTAGGCATGACATATTCGCGCCCACGCATTTTAGTGCTTTCATATTGGCGTTGGGCTTCTGTCCAGAAATCGACCATCGAGAAGCTGATGAAGCGCGAAAGCGTTTGCAGATCCGACTGCATATTTTTTTCTATAAAATAGGCGCAAAGTGGCCCGATGCCATCGACATGCATGGAAAGCTGTTTAAAGCGAATTGGCCCATGGGGGTCGAATTGCAAAATGGTGCGTGCGAGCAGTTCATGAACCTGTGATTCGCCTTGTTTTGCCGGCGGTGATTCCAGTGTGCGCGCCACTTTTATAAGGTTATCGGAGAGCTCTTTGCTGCGCAAATAAAGTGCCACCCAATGTGCCAGTTGCCCATTTTGCAGCGGCTCAATGATATCGTCCCAATGGGTATGCAGCATGTGCGCCAGCTCGCGCTTGCTATGTATGGGGTATTTCCCGACATCAAAAGTTTTGTTCGATTCGGTGATGGCTGGCATTGAAAGCATGTTAAAGCGCTTACCTTCAAGCCATGGCTTTAGCGATTTGTTATTCCAGCGATCTTCGCCTTGTTGACCGAGCATGCCGCGGAAAAATTCATAGAACACTTCCGGGTAGTCGCGGTTTCGGGTGACCATTGGAAGTGCGCCATCACGCAAAATCAGGCGCGGCATATTCTCCGGTGTAAAAGGCGCAAAATGCTCGGGGCCAAACATGATATAAATAGTCAGCACCGCAAGCGCATAAAAATCCTGATTGCCGCTGCCTTCTCCCTTGGCGTGTGCTGCGGCCTGCATGCGCTCAATGGGCTCGAAATAAAAGGGTTGAGATAGCCCGCAAGGCTCAGAGGCAAAATCACCGAGAATGGGCTGCGTTCCAAAATAAATAGTGTCGGGATTGATGCTGCCATGCGCTACGCCGATGTCAGAAAGTTGCTGTAATGCAGCGGAAAGTGGCGTCAAAATACGTTCACGGATAAAGTAATCATTGACTGTTTGCGTTTGCGCGGCAAGTAGTTTGGAGAGTCTCTGACCTGCTGGGCGTTCATAGATAATGATGAATTGCTCTTCTTTGCTGGTAGAAAATTCTACCGGCCCAAAAGCAACCAACGCCAGCAGATTAGGGTGGCGAACGTTTTTAAGTTTTTCTAGAACAGCAATTCTTTGTGGTGTGGTTTTCGAGCAGACAAGCGCGAATAGTGGCGCGCTTTTTTCTTTAGTGTCCTCAGCGGCGTAGGCCATGGCTGAGCCCGTCTTTAGCTCATTGATAGGCGCACCTAGATTGACGCGCCAGCGCCCCTGCAACAGGTCAAAGTTTTCGTTTTTATGAGCGGGGGTATATTGGCGCAGAAATTCGGCGACACCCGTGGCATAGGGCGGATCGTTCTTCGCATCCGCCACAGCGCTAGTCTTGATATCTGAGGCTTTGGTCTCCATGACAGCCGCCACTTGCTAATAATTCAATTTCAACGCTACACCCAAAGCCCTTAAAAAACAATGAAGGCGTTGTGTGTGGCAGCGGTCTTAGTCCACAAATGGGTCGCGCACGAGGATGGTGTCTTCGCGTTTGGGGCTGGTCGACAGCAGCGCAACCTGACACTCAATCAATTCCTCGATGCGGCGCACATATTTGATGGCCTGCGCAGGCAGTTCCGCCCAGCTTTTTTTGCCATGGGTGCTTTCGCTCCAGCCGGGCATGGTTTCATAGATCGGCTCGACTTCCGCCTGAATTTTAGAGGAGGCGGGCAGGTAGTCATAGATTTTGCCGTCGTGCTTGTAGCCGATGCAGATTTTGACCTCATCAAAACCATCGAGCACGTCGACTTTGGTCAGCGCGATGCCGCTGATGCCGCCAATTTTGACCGCTTGGCGCACGAGCACCGCGTCAAACCAACCGCAGCGGCGCGGGCGACCGGTGACGGTGCCAAATTCGTGGCCGATCTTGCCGATCTTCTGGCCGATTTCATCCGACAGTTCGGTCGGGAAGGGGCCAGAGCCAACGCGCGTGGTGTAGGCTTTGGTGATGCCCAGCACATAGCCGATGCCGCCCATGCCCATGCCAGAGCCGCAGGTGGCGGTGCCAGCCAGT
>RFOF01000006.1 GCA_009926845.1 Alphaproteobacteria bacterium | reverse complement strand
CCTCATTCCCAAACATGCCAGCGGCATTGGTAATTTCATGCCCGCGCTTACCGTCATCCCGATGTTTTTCTGGGGCACCTTTGAACATCGCGAAATGCCGCTCTGGTTCGTTTTTGCTTTAGGGATTGTGATGGATTCGGTGATGGGCCAACCCCTTGGCTTGACCTCGCTGCTCAATATATTTTTTATGCTCATTCTTTTCGCCCAGCGCAAATATATCCATAAGGAAGGCTTCGTCATCCGCTGGGGTTATTTTGCGATGTTTCTCGGTGGCTATCAGCTGCTCGCGTGGCTCGTGTTGTCGCTGTGGGCGGCGCAAATGCTGCCGCTTGGCGCCGCGTTCCTGCAATGGCTGCTGACGCTCTGCATCTATCCGATTTTCCACAAGGCGTTCGAGGTGCTTTCGTTGCACATCCACCATCGGAGATGGCAGATTATTCATGGGATGTAAATACGTCCATTTATTTGCCCTTGCGAAAAAACCTGCTAGGCTGCCGCAGATTCATTTTGTGCAGGTGGTGATATGGTTGACGGGATTCAAAAAGTAGCGGTGCTCGGTTCGGGTGTCATGGGCAGCGGCATCGCGGCGCTGATTGCCAGCGCAGGCGTGAAGGTCGTGTTGCTCGACATCGTGCCAAATGGCGCAGAAAACCGTAACGTCCTGACAGAGGGTGCGATTGCTAAACAGCTGGCGGGAAAACCTTCTGGCTTTGTGCACCCAAGCAAAGCGGCGCTCGTTATTTGCGGCAATCTGGAGGACAATCTAGATGAGCTCAAAGATTGCGATTGGATTGTTGAGGCGGTGCTGGAGCGCTTGGATGTAAAGCAGGATGTGTATCGCAAGATAGACGCCGTTCGCAAAAAAGGTTCGATTGTTTCATCTAACACTTCGACGTTGCCGCTTCATGAATTAACCGCCGGACTCGCAGAGTCCTTCCGTGCGGATTTCATGATAGCACATTTTTTCAATCCGCCGCGTTTTATGCGTTTGCTCGAAGTCGCCGCCAGCCCTCACACGAGCAAAGAATCCTTCGCGCGCATGTGTCATTTCGCGGATGTTACGCTCGGCAAAGGCAATGTGCTGTGCAAAGACACGCCGGGTTTTATCGCCAATCGCATTGGCGTGTATTGGTTGTTCCTCGGGCTGCTTGAGGCCATCCGCCTTGGCGTGACGGTCGAGCAGGCGGATGCGGTGATGGGCCGCCCGGTGGGTATTCCTAAAACTGGCGTGTTTGGTTTATTTGATTTGATCGGCATTGATCTGATGCCGCTGATCGCCAAATCGTTGCTGGATAATCTGCCCGCGAGTGACGCATTTCCGCAGATGTATGCGCTGCCAGACCTCGTGAAAAAAATGATAGCCGATGGTTACACGGGGCGCAAAGGCAAGGGTGGTTTTTATCGCATGAACACGGTGGATGGAAAGAAGGTGAAGGAAGCCATTGACCTGAAGACCGGCGACTTTCGTGCGGAAGAAAAGAAGGTATCCCTCGACAGTTTAACCGCCAGCAAAAAAGGCCTTCGTGAACTCGTTTCACACAGCGACATTGGCGGGCAATATGCATGGGCGGTTTTGTCGGGAACGTTGCATTACGCAGCCTCGCTCATCCCCGAAATTGCGGATGATATTTCGGCGGTCGATGATGCGATGCGCATGGGCTATAACTGGAAATTCGGGCCGTTTGAAATCATCGACCAGCTCGGCGCCGACTCAGTTGCTGCGCGTTGGAAGGAAGAAGGGAAAATCGTTCCTGCAATCGTGGAAAAAGCGGCAGGGAAAAAACTGTATGAAGCGCAAACACAGCTGACGCTCGGAGGCGCTTATAAGAAAATTGAACGCCCCGAGGGCGCGCTCATGCTCGCTGACATAAAACTCACCTCCAAGCCGCTGGTGCAAAATCCTTCTGCCAGCGTGTGGGATATGGGCGATGGTATTGCCTGCTTGGAGCTCACCTCAAAAATGAACGCCATCGACATGGATATTTTGTCGATTATGGAGCAGGTGGTGGGCATTGTGCAGTCTGGTTTCAAAGGGCTGGTCATCGGCAATGACGCTGATAATTTCTCTGCGGGCGCGAATTTATCTTACATGCTGACCGCCGCGCGTGCGGGTGAATTTGAAAAAGTGAGCGAGCTTATTTCGCGAGGTCACGCGGCGATGATGGGGCTGAAATATGCGCCGTTCCCCGTGGTGGCGTCGCTCGCTGGCCTTGCCCTCGGTGGCGGCTGCGAACTGGCGCTACATAGCAACGTGATACAGGCGCATATGGAGGCCTATCCCGGGCTTGTAGAAGTGGGCGTTGGTCTCATCCCAGGTTGGGGCGGCTGCAAAGAAATGCTCCTGCGCCACAATGGCGATAGTGCGGCGGTTTTTGAAATTATTTCGAACGCAAAAACCGCAGGCTCGGCAGAAGATGCTCGCGACATGAAAATCCTGTTGCCGCAGGATGCTATCAGCATGAACCGCGCGCGTGTGCTGGCTGATGCCAAACAGCGCTGCATAGCGCTTGCCAAAAATTATGTCGCCGCATCTGAGCAAAGCGTGAATATTTTGGGCGTTTCTGCGAAGCAAAAATTGCTTGAAAAAGCTGCTGCAGCGAGTGGCCATGACAAGGTGATTTTTGAACATCTCGCGCAGGTGCTCTCTGGCGGTGGAGTTGATGGTGTGCGCAGTGAGAGAGAGCTTCTCGCGCTCGAACATACGGCCTTTACAGAGCTCATCAAAACGGCAGCTACTGGGGAGCGAATCGACTATATGCTAAACAACGGAAAACCACTCAAAAACTAGGAACAAAAAATATGCGTTATTTCCTCTGGTCACATCTTATTGCGCTTGCTGCGCTTGCGGGTTCCTATTTTTATGCAGGCGTAGAGGGGCTTTTTATTGCTGCTTTGCTTATCCTCATGGAAGTGAGTTTCTCAGCGGATAATGCGGTGGTAAACGCCGTGGTTCTCAAGGGCATGGAGAAGAAATGGCAAGATAGATTTCTCACCTGGGGTATTTTATTTGCGGTGTTTGGTGTACGTCTTGTGTTCCCGATTCTCATCGTCGCGCTGGCAACTGGTCTTGGCATGATGGAAGTCATCGATATGTCGCTGAAAGACCCCGACAACTATGCGCATTATCTGCATGAATCGCATGTTCAGATTGCTTCTTTCGGCGGCATGTTTCTGCTCATGGTATTTTTCCATTTTATTTTTAATGCGTCTAAGGAGCTGCACTGGCTCGGTCGTATCGAAGAAAGGCTGGCGCGTTTTGGGAAGTTAGAATCGGTAGAGGTCATTATCGCGATGTCTATCCTTCTTGTGCTGCAACATTTTTTACCTACAGATCAGCAACATCCCGTATTGCTTGCGGGCACGATCGGCGTGATGCTTTATGTCGCAGTCAGCAGTATTACAACGCTAATGTCGAGCAATGAATCAGTGGGCGAGCATGCGGTGATGAGCGTTGCGTATTCGGGCGTCATGGGTTTTATCTATTTAAATATCTTGGATGCCTCTTTCTCACTCGATGGCGTTATCGGCGCGTTCGCCATCAGCCGCGACATTGTCATCATCATGCTTGGTCTTGGTGCGGGCGCGATGTATGTGCGATCCATCACGGTCTATCTCGTGCGCAAGGGCACGCTCGCGGAATATGTTTTCCTCGAACATGGCGCGCATTATGGCATTGGCGCACTGGCCATCATCATGCTCACCACCATCATCACTCCTGTGCCGGAATATATTACGGGCATCATCGGGGCGGGCTTTATTTTTCTCTCTCTCTGGTCTTCGGTGCGGCATAACCGCAAGCAGGTGGGTGTATAATGGAAATTATTCTCGTCATCGCTATTGGCCTTGTATTCGGCAGTTTTATCACCTGCGTGAGCTATCGTTTGCCGCTGGGTTTGGATATCGTCAAAAAACCGTCTTATTGCCCTGCGTGTGATGCAAAGCTCACCACTTTGGATTTGTTTCCGTTGTTCTCGTGGCTATTTTCGCGCGGCAAATGTTGCCATTGCGGTGTGAAAGTGTCTGCGCGCTATCCGATGACGGAGCTGGCCACTGCTGGCACTTTCTTGCTCATTTATTCCTTCTATGGCCTAAGCGCGGTGGGAATTATTTTGATGGTGATGGCGGTGCTTTTGCTGATTATGATCGTGGTGGATTTTGAGCATTACATCATCCCCGATAGCGTGCATCTGTTTTTGCTCCCGCTCGGTTTTGCGTTCCACTTTGCGCGTGGCAGCGATGCCAGCGAAGTGGTCAGTGGCCTCGCGCTCGGCGGCGGCATCGGGCTTGCGCTGCATTATGGTTATAAGTGGCTGCGCAAAAAAGATGGGCTTGGTTTTGGCGATGTAAAATTTCTGGCTGTTGCTGGGCTATGGCTCGGCCTGAAACCCATCGTGCCGTTTTTGTTCTTTTCTGGCGTTCTGGGGGTGGCAACGGGGCTGCTCTGGCGAGTGCTCAAACGGGGAAATTTGTTTCCCTTTGGCCCCGCTCTGGCGGTTTCGCTGTTTATCTGCGTGGCCTTCCCCGAGCTTTCCGACCGCTTTTGGAATATCTATAATTTTATGAAATAAAACGATATTTAGACCAATAAAACAATAATAAAATGTAGTATAAATAAAAACAACAAAATTTTGTTGAATTATTTTCATATCACCTGTAAAAATTGCGAATTAACTCAGGAAATCCCTCATGAACGAACCTAAAAAACTTTCCGGTGCGGAAACCATCAAACGCGAAAGCGATTACCTGAAAGGTAACATCGCGGCAGAGCTCGCCGACACGTCAACGCTCGACGTCACCGATGCGACCTATGAACTGCTGAAATTCCACGGCAGCTATTTCGGTTATGACCGCGACAGCGCGACGGCACGTAAAAAAGCGGGCCTCGAAAAAGAACATGAATTCATGGTGCGGATGAAATGTCCGGGCGGACGGCTCACTGCTGAGCAATATCTGGGGCTGGATTCCATTGTTGATGAATGGGCAAACGGAACCTTACGCATCACTACGCGCGAAACCTTCCAGTTTCACTGCATCAAAAAAGTGGGCATGAAGCCGCTGGTGGCCGCGCTAAACCGCCTGAAACTTTCCACGCTTGGCGGCTGCGGCGACGTGGTGCGCAACATCATGGTGTGCCCCGCGCCAATCAAAGACGCGCTGCACGCAAAGCTGCAGGAAGATGCCTATTTGCTGGC
The DNA here is from genome assembly GCA_009926845.1 of Alphaproteobacteria bacterium. Taxonomy (GTDB): domain Bacteria; phylum Pseudomonadota; class Alphaproteobacteria; order Rickettsiales; family SXRF01; genus RFOF01. Next base: position 27,358 of record RFOF01000006.1, on the reverse strand, counting down.
AAAACATTGCGCGCCGAAGACGAGCTCATACTGCGAAATCTGGCTCGATGGTGAGATGGTCGCGGATTATGCGTTCAACCCCGAACCCTCGACCACAGGCGAGGTGGAGCCGCTGTACGGCGAAACCTACATGCCGCGCAAATTCAAAATCGCCATCACCGTGCCTGAAGATAATTGCACCGATGCGCTGACCAATGACCTGGCCATAATCTCGCTGTTCGAGGGGCAAAAACATATCGGCTATAACTTCGCCGTTGGCGGCGGACTTGGCATGAAACACGGCAACGCGAAAACCTTTCCTCGCCTTGCCACGCCGATCATGTTCGTGCCGCCGGAGCTTTTTATTCCTGCGGTGGAAGCCGTTGTTAAATTGCAGCGCGACCACGGTGATCGCGGCGATCGCCAGCATGCGCGCCTGAAATATGTGGTAGAAGAAAAAGGCGCGGCGTGGATAAAGGCAACGCTCGAAGAATATCTCGGCCAGAAAATGGAGGACCCGCGCCCGCAAGCGCCCTACGCGGTGGAAGACCACACGGGATGGCACGAGCAGGGCGACGGCAAATGGTTCCTCGGCGTGCCCGTTTCCAGTGGGCGCATTGTTGACCGCGGCGATGAAAAAATCCGCACCGGGCTTCGCGAAATCATCGCTGAATATAAAATGAATCTGGTGCTGACAGCTGACCAGAATATTATTTTGTGCGACATTTTGCCGGAGCATAAAGATAAAATAACGCAAAAGCTGCATAGCTTTGGCATCAAGCTGCGCGAAGACGTCACGCCTGTTTATCGCAACATGATTGCCTGCGTTTCCTATCCCACCTGCGGCAAGGCGCTCGCCGAAGCTGAGCGCATCAAGCTGTCATTGGTGGCCGAAATTGAAAACGTCATGCGTCGCCAAAATGTGATTGATGAAAACATCGCCATTCGCATCGCCGGTTGCCCCAATGGCTGCTCGCGCCCGTATGTTGGCGATATCGGCATCGTTGGCCGCATGCCGGAAGTATACGCGCTCTATGTCGGCGGTGACTTCGAAGGCACGCGCCTGAACGAAAAAATCTTCGACAAAATCCCGTATGAAAAAGTGCCCGCCGCGCTCGAACCCATGTTCGCGCTGTGGAGCAAAGAGCGCAAAGCCAGCGAAGGCTTTGGTGATTTCTGCCATCGGTATGGTGTAGAAGCGGTGAAGCAGGACGCACTCGCCGCACTCGCTGGTCAGGAGTGGGTAAAATGACAATAAGCTACCATGAGTTAAAAGATATTATTTGTGCAGTTCCCACATTTGCAACAATTTCAGCCAATGCTCATAAAGACACGGGTACGGAGCATGCAGCAGATGCACAATCTTTTCTGGCATTAGATATGCGTTATTCGGGTAATCAAAAAAGCGCAGAATTATCGGCGATAGATGGATTTCTAGACGCTGAGAAATACACCTTAACCGCTTCTTACATTACTGAGCCAGTCAAACGTTCTATACGTCGGCTATGTGACGAAGTCCGTGCAGAGTTGAGAAGGCGCGGAGAAGAAATTCCAGACCGTGATGAATCGAATTGGGTAGTTAGGCCATCACAATATCGATCACAAAGATCATTTGATCCTAATGGTGGCGGATATACGCGGGGGGGGGGGTGAGCATGTTCCCCATCGCGCTCGATCTTGCCAAAATTCCTGTGCTGCTGGTTGGCCGTGGGCCTTTGCTTGAGCGCCGCATCAAGCAACTGGAAGAGGCGGGTGCATTGCATGTCTATTCTCATTCCCGCGAAAGCGGGAATCCAGACGTTCAGAATGTGTGGCTCCAGATCCCGCAACAAGTGCGGGATGACAGTAAAATAGTCATGGTGGCTGGCCTTTCACGAGAAGATTCGGAAATGATTGCAACAGAAGCGCGTAAACAAAAAAAACTCATCAACGTCGAAGACGTGATCGACCTGTGCGATTTTTATTTTACTGCCAATGTGCGCCGTGGCGATTTGCTCATTGCCGTTTCCACCGGTGGTGCGTCGCCGACGCTGGCGCGGCGTGTGCGCGATTATATTGCGCGGCGCTTTGGCCCCGAGTGGGCGGGCTACAGCGCTGAGATGGCAGGCGCACGCCTTGCGCTAAAGGCCGGTGGGGCGGGCATGAAAGAGGTGCTCACGGCTAGCGATGATATGCTCGCGCAGAAAGGCTGGCTGGACTGCAAAGCCTGCAAGGAGAGCGCATGACCAGCCGCACATCGCTCACACGTCTTTCCATGTTCTATGGCGGGCTTGATGCGCTGCCGCTCCTTCGCATCATGATCCGCGATGAATTCATGGGGCGCATTGGGCTGATTTCTTCCTTCGGTGCGGACGCTGCGCTACTGCTTTCCATGGTGGCGGAAATTGATGTTAAAACGCCGGTGCTTTTTCTGGAAACGGGAAAACATTTTCCTGAAACGCTGGATTATGCGCGCACGCTGACAGAAAAACTTGGCCTTAAAAACGTGCACTGGCTAAAGCCAGATGAAAAGCTATTGAGCAATATCGATGCCGCTGGCACGCTCTGGCAAACCCAGCCAAACCGCTGCTGCTGGCTGCGAAAAGTGGAGCCGCTGGATCGCGCGGTGCGTGAGCTGGGCATTGAGGCGCTGATCACTGGCCGCAAGCGCTATCAAACGGTTGAGCGCGCAGAGTTGCAGGCGATCGAGCTGGACGATAAGAACGTATTTCGCATCAACCCGCTGGCCAGCTGGAGCAAAGAGCGCCAGAAGGAAGAAGTTGCTGCACGCGGCCTTCCGGAACATCCGCTGGTGGCAAAAGGATATCTCTCTATTGGCTGCGAGCCTTGCACTGCGCCGGTAGCCGAAGGACAGGACGAACGTGCAGGCCGCTGGGCGCACACGATAGGAATTGAGAACGAACAAAAAACCGAATGCGGCATCCATCTGGGTGCTGACGAAGTTGTAGACTGGAGCGTATAATGGACCACTTAGACAGACTTGAAGCGCAAAGCATTTTTATTTTCCGTGAGGCATTCCACGCCATCGACAAGATCGCCATGTTGTGGTCGTTCGGTAAGGATTCCAACGTGATGATCCACCTCGCGCGCAAAGCATTCTTTGGGCAGATCCCATTCCCTCTCATCCACTGTGACACTGAGTTAGAGATGGATGAGGTCTATGCATTCCGTGATCGCTATGCGAAGGAATGGGGCGTTAATCTCATCAGCCATTTGTGCCCGCCGATTGAGGCAACCGACCCGACACTGCCGCATGCTGCGCGCGTCGCCGCTCGCAAAACCCTCGGCCTTAAAGAGGTGATAGAGAAGAATGGTTTTGTCGGCGTAGTGGCGGGGATTCGCCGCGATGAAGAAGCTACACGTGCGAAAGAGCGCGTGTTTTCGCCGCGTGGGCAGGAAGGTGGATGGGACGTAAAAGAGCAGCCGCCAGAATTCTGGGATCAGTTCAAAACTGATTTCGCACCCGGAACGAGTTTGCGCATTCACCCGCTGCTGCACTGGACAGAGCTGGACATCTGGGAATATATCAAGCGTGAGAATATAGCGATTGTGCCGCTGTATTATGCTAAGCCATACCACGTGCTGGAAGGGCGCAATCTGGGCGGAAAGATTATGCGCTTCCGCAGCCTTGGCGAAAAAGGAATTACTTGGCCGATCGAAAGTGGCGCGGTGACGCTGGATGAAATTATTGAAGAACTGAAGACCACCAAAGTGTCTGAGCGCTCCGGCAGGCCAATGGGCGCGGATGAGGATGAGAGCAGCTTCGAGCGTCTGCGTGCTGATGGGTATATGTGAACGATGTCTTGCCAGCTTGCTGGCATAGACGAGTTCATCCCCGCGAATGCGGGGATCCAGTACATAGAATAAGATTCCTGCTTTCGCAGGAATGACAAAGGAAGAAAAGTTATGAGCACTAAAATACAAAAAAAAGAAGCGCAGGAAATTTGCCCGATCACGGTGCGTCTGCAGCTCAAGATTGTGATCGTGGGGCATGTGGATCACGGCAAATCGACGCTGGTTGGCCGTCTGCTGCATGACACGCACTCGCTGCCCGATGGCAAGCTGGAAGCGATTCAGCAAAGCTGCGTCAAGCGTGGTATGCCGTTTGAATGGTCGTTCCTCATGGACGCGCTGCAGACCGAGCGAGACCAGGGTATCACCATTGACACCACGCAGATTTGGCTGCGCACCTGCGCGCGCGATATCGTCATCATCGACGCGCCCGGCCACAAAGAATTCCTCAAAAACATGATCACCGGTGCATCGCAGGCCGATGCCGCCCTCGTGATGATCGATGCAAAAGAAGGCATTCGCGAACAAAGCAAACGCCACGGCTATTTGCTGCATCTGCTTGGTGTGCGCCAGATCGCGGTGGTCGTCAATAAAATGGACATGGTCGGCTATGACCAAAAGGTGTTTGACGCGATTGAAAAAGAATATCGCGCATACTTAAAAAGCGTAGGCGTAGAGCCGACATTCTTCATTCCTGTTTCTGCGCGTGAGGGCGACTGCATCACCGAAAGTTCGGCCAATATGCCGTGGTATAAAGGCCCTGCGATCGTTGAATCGCTCGATAAATTTGAGGTGGCGGCGGCCGATGAAAAACTGCCGCTTCGCTTCCCGATTCAAGATGTCTACAAGTTCGACGAGCGCCGCATTCTCGTTGGCCGCATCGAAAGCGGGACGCTGAAAGCGGGTGATACGTTGCTATTTTCACCGACCAACACCAAAGTCAAAGTGGCGAGCATCGAGGCTTGGCCAACGGTGTCATCCGCTGCATCCGTGAGTGCGGGCGAGTCGGTCGGCATTACGCTGGAAGACCAAATTTTTGTCGAGCGCGGTCATGTTGCCAGCCACGATCAAGACGCACCAAAGCTCACCAACGTGTTTCGCGCGCGCATATTCTGGCTGGGTCATAAGCCGCTAGAAGCGCAGAAACGCTACAAGATCAAGATCAACACCACCGAAATTATCGCAGAAGTGCGCAGCATCGAACACGTCATCGATTCGGACACGCTCGAGCAGGTGAAAATTCCGCGCGTGGATCGCGGCAACGTTGCGGAAGTTATTTTCCGCACGCGCGGCATGGTGGCGGTGGATGAATTCAACACCAACCCACGCCTTGGCCGTTTTGTCATCATTCAGGATTATGACGTGGCAGGCGGCGGCATCATCAGCATGGAAGGTTTTGTCGATCAGCGCACGAACAAAACATCCGCGCCAAAATCGCAAACAACGGAGGATTGGCATGGTAGCGCCTGCGAAGCCGCGTGGCGGAAGTGGCGGCGCTCATGGCTCGCTCCGGCATGATTGTTATCAGCTCGTTCATCTCGCCCTACCGCGAAGATCGCAGCAAAGCGCGCTCAGTTGCGCCGGAAATGTTCCACGATGTGTATATCAAAGCGTCGGTGGAAGCGTGCGAGAAACGCGACACCAAAGGGCTTTATAAACAGGCGCGCGCTGGAAAAATTGCTGAATTCACGGGTATCAGCGCGCCTTATGAGGAGCCGGAAAATCCTGACGTCGTGGTCGATACCGAAAACTCAAATATTGAAACTTGCGTTGAAAATCTGCTCAAATATGTTGAGCGCCAATTCGTGGACCCAGTGAAGTACATGGCCATCGAAGATGGAAACGACTACACGGGGACGGGGATTTAAGCATGTTCGGCTTTGGTATCCAATTTGAAGAACTCTACGCTCGCGAAGGGCTGGTGAAGCTGGACGCGGCGTTCGTGAGTGAGTTGAAGGCGGCGGATGTGGAGCTGCATAATCGCTTTGTCACCGTGCGCGCTGACAAATCTGCGCTGTCTGATAAAGACCATTCGCAACTACTCATCGATGTTGCGCCGCATGTGGAAGATTTTATCGGCAAATTGTTTGGCATCGAAAAAGAAGTGCAGGAACTCGCCGCCAGCCACCATGAGCTCGCTTCACTCTATGCCTGCAAACGCCTGTTCGTGCAGCGCCGCGCAGCTAAAGCGCTGTCGGCTGAAGAGGCTGCTCGCGTGTCGGGTGATGCGTTGCTTGGGCTGCTCCCGCTCGTGCCGCATGACGACGAACATTTTGAGCGCGTGTTCGCTAAGGTGGTGATGGGCTGGCTCGAAAAAGAAGAAGAACAAAAATCACTTCTGGAAATTGCCGCGCGTTACGCCGCGTGGGCGCTCTATAACCCAGAGGGGCAACATCGCCATGCCCATGGCGTTCTCTTCAAACAACCCAAGAAACTCGACCCGTTCAACCTCGTTGCGGTGGAAACTGAAGAGCGCGATGGGGTGCAGGTTCTGCGCCTGCCAAAAGCTCACCTGCGCGCGCGCGACGGCTTTAAGCTCACCGATGATGGCGGCACGTTGACGCAGGCGCTGGACGCCGCGAATTACTGCATTTTCTGCCACAATCAGGGCAAGGATTCCTGCTCCAAAGGCATGAAGGAAAAAACCGGCGAAGTGAAGGTCAATGCGCTGGAGATTCCGCAAGCGGGCTGCCCGTTGGAAGAAAAAATATCCGAGATGAATTGGCTCAAGTCCGAAGGCGTTCCGCTTGGTGCGCTTGCCGTTGTAACCGTGGATAACCCGATGTGTGCGGGCACCGGTCACCGCATTTGCAACGACTGCATGAAGTCGTGCATCTACCAAAAACAGGATCCGGTGAACATCCCTCTGGTGGAAACGCACACGCTGCGCGATGTGCTTCGCTTGCCGTATGGTTTTGAGATTTATTCGCTGATGACGCGCTGGAACCCGCTGAATCTTTCGCGCCCGATTCCCCGCGCAGATACGGGTTATAAGGTGCTGGTTTCTGGCCTTGGCCCATCGGGTTATACGTTGGCGCATCACCTGCTTAATGACGGGCACACGGTGGTAGGAATTGATGGCCTCAAAATCGAACCAGTGGCAGAAAAAATTTCCGGCGTGACGCCGCTGGGCGAGCGCGTAAAATTCGAACCCATCAAAGACATTGGTACGCTGTATGAAGCACTCGATGAACGCACGCTGGCAGGCTTTGGTGGTGTGGCTGAGTATGGCATCACCGTTCGCTGGGATAAAAATTACCTGAAAATCATCCGCCTGCTGCTTGAGCGTCGCGCGGCATTTAGCATGATTGGTGGTGTGCGTTTTGGTTCGACGCTGACCTATGAAAGCGCGTTCCAGCTTGGCTTTGACCATATTGCGCTGTGCATGGGCGCGGGTAAGCCCACCATTATCGACATGCCAAATGCACTGGCGCGCGGTGTTCGCACGGCATCCGACTTTTTGATGGCGCTGCAGCTGACGGGCGCGGCGAAAAAAGACTCCATCGCCAACCTGCAGATTCGCCTTCCCGTGGTGGTGATTGGCGGCGGTCTGACGGCTATTGATACCGCGACCGAATCACTCGCCTATTACCCGATTCAGGTGGAAAAGTTCCTCGCGCGTTATGAGGCACTCGTGGCAGAGCGCGGTGAATCGGCCGTGCGCGCGGCTTGGAGCGAAGAAGATACTATCATCGGCGAAGAATTCATTTCGCACGCGAAACAAATTCGCGAAGAAAAGAAAAAACCGCAGCCTGATGTGTGGTCACTGCTTGATAGCTGGGGCGGCGTAAAGCTCGTGTATCGCAAACGCCTCATTGACGCGCCGAGCTATCGCCTGAACCACGAAGAAGTGGAAAAAGCGCTGGAAGAAGGTATTTTCTTCTGCGAGCTGTATGAGCCTGCGGGCGTGGATGTGGATGGGTTTGGCTATGCAAAATCCATCACGCTGAAATCGGCGGGTGGTGACGTAAAAACTATTCCTGCGCGCACGATTTTGGTGGCGGCGGGAACGAATCCAAACACCGTTTTGCAACGCGAAGACCCGCTGCATTTCACGCTTGATGGCAAATATTTCAAAGCTATCGATGAGGATGGAAATGCGGTCAAACCCGAGCGCACCTCCAAACCTAAAACGCCGCATGTGCTGATGGATATTCGCGGCGATGGAAAAGCCGTCAGTTTCTTTGGCGATCTGCATCCTTCGTTTGCGGGCAATGTGGTCAAGGCTATGGGCAGCGCAAAGCAAGGATATGCTGTGGTTTCACGGATTTTGGCGAAGCGAGCAGCGGGTGGAAAAAGCGCGGAATTTTTGGCTGGCATCAATCAGAAACTTCGCCCTACTGTACATGCTATTAATCGCCTGACGCACAGCATTATCGAGGTGGTGATGCGCGCGCCGCTGGCAGCGGAAGAGTTCCTGCCGGGGCAGTTTTATCGCATGCAGAATTTTGAACTTTTTGCGCCGCGCGTCGAGCATCAATCGCTCAGCACGACGCTTGCCATGGAAGGCGTGGCGATGACGGGTGCGTGGGTGGATAAAAAAGCAGGGCTTATTTCGGTGATCGCGCTTGAGATGGGCGGTTCGTCTGACTTGCTCGCGCATTTGAAAATCGGAGAACCCGTGATTTTGATGGGGCCGACGGGCACGCCAACCCATATCCCCGAAAATGACACGGTGGTGCTGGTCGGTGGTGGTTTGGGTAATGCGGTGCTGTTTTCCATTGGCAAGGCGGCGCGGGAAAAAGGCTCAAAAGTGCTTTATTTTGCGGGTTATAAAAAATCCGTTGATCGCTACAAGATCGAGGAAATTGAAGCAGCAGCAGATGTCATTGTATGGGCGTGCGACGACGCAAAATTCACACCGGGCCGCGCGCAGGATTTCTCGTTCAAAGGCAACATTGTTGAGGCCATGCTGGCCTATGCGCGCGGTGATCTGGGGGCGACAACCATCAAAATGCCGGATGTGTCGCACATGATCGTGATTGGCTCTGACCGCATGATGGCGGCGGTGGCAGCGGCGCGGCATGGGGTGCTGGCGGCGCATATCAACCCGCAGCATGTGGCCATTGGCAGCATCAACTCGCCGATGCAGTGCATGATGAAAGAGATCTGCGCCCAGTGTCTGCAAAAACACGTGGGGCCGGACGGCAAGGAATATTATGTTTATTCCTGTTTTAATCAGGATCAGAAGCTGGATGAGGTTGATTTCCCGCATTTGAACGAGCGTTTGCGCCAAAATTCAGTGCAGGAAAAGCTGACGGCGCAGTGGATTGACGCGTGCTTGAAGCAGCTTGGCGCCCGAAAAAACGCAGCCTAGCTGGCGTCGTTAATCTAAAATAAATCTTTTTGCGATAACGCTTCTTACGTGCGTGCGCGCACGCGCCTACTTTAGTTCGTAAGGAATATTCGATGTCGGATGATGTGAGCCCCGCGCAGGAAGATGCGCTAGAATCTGAAAAACCACAGGAGGCTGCTGCACCAAAGCCGCCGATGCGCCTTGGTGATCGATTGATTGCGCAAGGACTTATATCGGATGATCAGCTGCAAGTGGCGCTGACTGAGCAGAGAAACACCAAAAAATTACTTGGAGCCATTTTTGTTGAAATGGGATTTTTGACCGAAAGTGTGCTTGGCGAAGTATTGGCGGAAAGCTCTGGTGCGCAAAAATTTGATCCGAAAACAACAATGCTTGATTCGACAGTGGTTCGCCTGATTCCTAAGGATCTGGCGGCGCGGCATAAAGTGATTCCTGTGTCTATTAAGGATGGAACGCTCATACTTGCCATGGCTGACGTGTATAATGTTTTGGCTATCGATCAGGTCCGTCGTCATGTCGATAAAAACATTAAGATCTTACCCGTGTATTGTACGGATTCAGAGGTTCTTGAATTAGTCGATCAATATTACGATTATGAAATCGCCGTTGATGGCATTTTGCGTGAAATTGAAACAGGCATTCGTGACAACAACAAGCTCGATGGTCGTCAGGAAGGCTATGTGAACCCCACGGTTCGCCTTGTCAACGCGCTGCTCGTTGATGCGATTAAAGTGGGCGCGTCGGATATCCATTTTGAGCCGGAAGGAAATTTCCTGCGCCTGCGTTTCCGCATTGATGGGGAGATGGTGCAGGTGCGCTCGTTCCACCGTGACTATTGGTCGGCGATGCTGGTGCGCGTGAAAATTATGGCGGGTATGAACATCGCTGAAACGCGTCAACCACAGGATGGGCGTATTTCCTATAACGTGCTGGGGCGCGATGTGGATTTCCGTGTGGCAACACAGCCGACTATTTATGGTGAAAATGTGGTGATGCGTTTACTTGATAAAACTAAATCGCTGGTGCCGCTCGAACAGCTTGGCTTTTCGGAGCATAACTCGGCGGTGCTTAAGAAACTGCTTAAGCGCCCGGAGGGTATCATTATCGTGACGGGCCCAACAGGTAGCGGTAAAACCACAACGCTTTATTCGATTCTTAGCTTTATCAACAGCATTGATATCAACATCATGACGGTGGAAGATCCGGTGGAATATCAGCTGGCGCTCATTCGCCAAAGTAACGTGCGTGAAGGCTCGGGGATGGACTTTCTCACGGGCATCAAATCGCTGATGCGCCAAGATCCTGACGTGATATTCGTGGGGGAGGTTCGCGATGAAGAAACGGCGCTGATGGCTGTTCGAGCAGCGCTCACCGGTCACCAAGTATATACCAGTTTGCACACTAACGATGCTCTCGGAGCCATTCCGCGCCTTGGCGATATTGGCGTGCCTTCGCATTTGCTTTCGGGTTCACTTATTGGCGTTCTAGCGCAGCGTTTGGCGCGCAAAATGTGTCAGGCATGTAAAAAGCCCCGCCCTGCCACCGAGCAGGAATGCAAAATTCTTGATGTTGATGTCTCAAAATCGCCGCAGGTGTATGAGGCTGAGGGCTGCCCATCTTGCCGTGGAAAAGGCACCAAAGGCCGAGTGGCAGTGCTTGAAGTGTTGCGTATCGACAAAGGCCTTGATGAATTGATTGCTACCCATGCCACGCGCCGCGTGATGCTTGAGTATGCCATCAATAACGGGTTTGTGACGATGCAGCAAGATGGTATCAACAAAGTGCTTGAAGGTATTATCACCATTGATGAGCTGATAAACACTATCGACTTAACGGATAGATTGTAGGCAACGCATGCCAAACTATAATTATTCAGCAATTAATGAAATGGGCCGCACAATTCGCGGCACAATTGTTGCGGATAATGAGCTTGACCTTGAGGCGCGATTAAAAGAAGTCGGCGTTGATCTGGTGAGTGCGCATGAGATGAAACACAAAAAATCTTCGCGCTTCAGTAAAATCAAAAACAAAGACGTTATTTTGATGTGCTTACAGATGGAGCAGCTCGACCGAGCAGGGGTTCCGCTGCATGACGCACTCAATGACGTTCGCGATTCTACGGAATCGCCGAAGCTTCGTGACGTTTTGACGGGTGTTTATGAAGGCGTAAAAAATGGTGACATGCTTTCAAATGCACTGGGAGCCTATCCTCGTGTGTTCAACGATGTATTCACAGGGCTCGTTGCCGCGGGTGAAAAAACGGGTAAATTGGCGGATGCTTTTGCTCATTTATCCGAGCATATCAAATGGTCGGACGAAATTATGCGCAAGATCAAAAAAGCTACGCGTTATCCAATGGTTTTATTGGTGGTTATCAGCGGCGTTATCAGCGTGATGATGTTGTTTGTAGTGCCCAAATTGGTGGATTTTATTTTGGCGCAAGGCTTCACTATTCCGCTGCATACTCGTGCGCTTATCGCTGTTTCGCATGCGTTTGAGGGCTATTGGTATCTGATATTTGGTGTCCCTATTGGGCTGATTATGGGAATACTCGCTCTCTATCGTGCGTTTGAGGAGTTTGCTTATAAGATTGACTCAATGACCTTGATGACGCCATTGATTGGGCCGGTTGTGCGTAAAATAGACATGGCGCGATTCACCCACTTTTTTGCCGTTATGTTCAATAGTGGCATTGATGTGCTTGAGGCGCTTGAAGGTGGCAATAAAGTAGTCAAGAATCGCGTTCTAAAAGAAGCGGTTGAACTGGTGAAACGCAACGTTACTGAGGGAAATTCTTTGACGTCTTCACTTCGTCTTTCTAATCAATTCCCAAACCTTGTTGTGCGTATGTTTAAGGTGGGCGAGGACAGTGGGAATATGCATGATGCGCTGGAAAATATTAACTTCTTCTATAGCCGTGAGGTCAATGACTCGGTGGATAAGATGGTGGGGGCGATCCAGCCGATTATGACGGCAGTAATGGGGATATTGATTTTCTGGATCATTGCGGCAATTTTCGGTCCACTTTACGAGTCCTTCAGCAAAATGAAATTTTAGCATGACCACAAGCAAAAGATCATGTTATGTTTCGCCTAGATAGAGGCAATCTCCATGGCACTGAAGCTTAAAAAATCATCAGACATTCCAAAGGTCAAACGCAAGTCGCGGCGCTTGGGTTTTTCTGCCGCGCGTGGCGCACGCTTTGCCATAATGATAGGTGATGAAGGCGCTGTTCTGATTCATGTCAAAGACAAGACGGTCATTAGCCGGCAGTTTATACCTGATGCCAGTGTTGAAAACTTAGCCACTTTTGAAGATACACTCAAACTTGAAATAGCCGCACCTGTTTACTTGATTATAGATACGATGGATCAGGCTTTCGTTCAGCAGACGTTGCCGCCCGTCAGCTCAATGAGTGTTGGTAAGCTTATCAAGCGCCGTTTGGACCGTGATTTTGGTGTTAATGACATCAAGGGCGCTCTATTGATTGGGCGTGAAAAATCCGGCAGGAAAGACTGGAATTTTTTGATGGTTTCTATCGAGCGCACGCAGGCGATAGGTGTGTGGCTTGATTTTTGCGCGCAACTGCCGAATATGTTTGGTGGGATTTTGCTGCTTTCGGTGGAAACCGAGCGAATCATTACGCATTTTGAAAATACGCTTGACCTACCGGAAGCAGAAGAGAAATCAGAGTGGAAATTTCTGGTTAGCCACAATAAAGTAGGCGGATTCAGGCAGGTTATTTTGCGTAATGGGCGCATTATTTTTACGCGTATGACGCAACCTATCGGCGAATCCACGCCAGAGGTCATTGCAGGCAATATCGAACAGGAAACCTCAGGCACCATCGAATATATGAAACGCCTAGGTTTTGTGCCGCAGGCGGGACTGGACGTCTATGTTATTACATCAGGAGCAGTACGTGATGTGCTGGATCTTGCGCGCTTAAATGCTCGCCTTACACATGTTATGACGCCATTTGAAGCGGCGCAGGCGCTTGGCATGTCTGGCGCAACACAGCAGGGAGATCAATTTGGCGATATTGTGACAGCAGGTTGTGTCGTGATGGACAAAAAGCATGTCCTGCTCCTTACCACTCCACAATTTACAGCCGCCAACACATTGTACCAATTTATTCAATATCAGAGGGTGCTTGCGGTGTTGGCTCTATTGGGAACCTTGGGGTATGCAGGGATGCAAGGCTACGATTATTATACGTCACATGCCAACGAAGAAACGCTTTCTGAGCAAAAATCTAACAAAAAAAATGCTCTTGGAGTTCTAAAGACTAGCGTCTCTAATACCAATCTTGATATTAATAGAATCAGCGATACCATTGATCTCTACAAAATAATCAAAGATCAGAATACCTCGCCTGTTCCCTTGATTATGCGTCTTGATGGTGTCTCTCGCCTGCCTATCAACATCAAATCTATCGATTGGTCGCTTGGAGATGGCACTGACAAATCGAAGCCCGCGGCGCTGCCATCAGGCGCACCTGATAATATGAGGCTCAAAATGGTCGCAATATTGACGATTGAGTTTAAGGATGCGAACAAGGGGGATGTGTTGTTAAAAGCACAATCAGAAAAAGTCTTAGAATTTTTCCGCACCGCATTTCCAGAATATAGTGTTGAATATGCCAAGCCTGTTGTCGCGCCTGTGAAGGAGAGTGATAGCGTTGATATTAATTTTGATCCGAAACAGGATGCCAAAAAATCTACTGACGCATCGGCGACAAATAAAGTCGTTGAGGCGCAATTGATAATTAAAGGTGCGGCTATCGCTGCTGCTGCCCCGCTACCTAATGCATCTGCCGGATCAGCGCCAGCGGTGATGGTTCCCGTTGCTTCTCCTCTGCCTAACCCTGTAACATCTGCAGATTAGTCATATGAAACAAAAAAGATTGAAAAATCGCTTGGCACTGGAAGCATTGGTGACGGCATTCTTTTTATCTTTTCTTTGGGGCATCATTTATTTGCTAGCGGATGCATTAGAAGAATCGCTGGCACAAGAAAGAAACCTTGAAATAGAAGTTCAGCAAATAGAAACGGAAATGCGCGCTCTGCAAACTAAATTTGATAATACACAAAAAAACATGGATATGTATCGTGAGGCGATTGCTAAAAATCCAGAGGATGGTAGTTTCATTAGTCGTCAAGATATTCAGGAGAAATTTAACCAGTATAAAACGCGTTATATGATGAATGGGCTCCGATTGACGATGACCTCGCGAAAAGATTCATCGGATGCAAAATATAAAGTTGGTTTAATGGTGGTTGCGTCGAGTAACTTAACGCTGACATTTGATACTCTTATGGATGAGAATGTCTATGCCATGCTCGACAACGTGCAGAAAGATTTTATTGGGATCCCTAAAATAACATCAGTTAAATTGACGCGCAGTGAAGATGTCTCGCCTAAAGTGCTTGAAGGGATAGCGGAGCAGGGCAGCTATCCGTTGATAAAGAGCGAAGTTAAAATTGAATTGCTTGGTATTAAACCCATAGAGAGCGCCAAATCGAATGCGAATGCGCCTACACCATAATTATCATAAGTGTTATACGCTGTTTTTGCGTGTGACGGCCATTACGCTTGTGGTTATCACTGGCGCACATGCACAGATTCAGGACGTTGAAGCGCCTAAAATGAACCCGCCGGCGGATGTGACACCCGTAGTACCAACCGTTACACAAGAGGTCGCCGCTGCTGCGAGTTCTGCAAAAAGTATATTGGTCTCTGGTGAGCAGATCGCTGCTATTCGCGCGGCGCTTGCTGCCTATAAAAACCAGGATACGGATAAGGGGGCGGGTGATTATTTATCGCAAATTACAGATGGTGCAAAAAATATTATACCAAACAAAAAAGCCCCCCCCTTTGTCTATCCTCAGTTTTACCTGGAATCATTGATTTTTAATTCAACAAAAAGTTGGACAGTCTCCGTTAATGGCCGGAAATTAGCAGCGGAGGATAAGATAGATGACGCCAGTGATTTGAGGGTCGTAAGCATTGATAATGAAAAGGTGACATTGGTATGGAAACCCGTGAATATAGAGCGGGTGAAAAGTTCCTGGGCTGCCGTTGAAAAGCATAGCAATGTGTATGTAGATATAGAAGGAAAGACTGTGACTTTTTCTTTGCGCCGCAATCAAACATTTTCTTCCTATCTGATGGAGGTGATGGAAGGTAAGGTAATGCCGGTACAAGCAACGGATGATGGGAAAATGAAGGTAGAGGATGTCGTTGAGTCAACAGAAGACTCATTCATGCCTGTATCGGCTGACAACAAAGCTGAAATAAGTAATACTAAAAGTAAAAAGGGGCTTGGCGGCCTGATCAACAGCTATAAGAAACTAGAGGAGCCCAAACCATGACACAACCCTTGCAAATCAAAGATGTTCACAAATCTTTCTCTGGCCGCAAAGTGTTGGACGGCATCAATTTTTCGCTGGAAGGCGAAGAAATATTTGGCTTGATTGGGCTAAATGGTGTGGGAAAAACAACATTGATTAAATCCATGCTAGATCTCATTAATGTTGACGAGGGTGCGATAAAAATATTCGGCGTTTCCTCAAAGAATTTAAAAGCGCGCTGCCAGCTGTCCTATCTGCCAGAAAAATTCCAGCCGTCGCGTTATCTCAAAGGGATGGAATATCTTGATCTGGCACTGTCTTATTATGGCTGCCAGCTGAATGTTGAAAAAGCGCAGGCAATGGCAGCAGCCTTAGATCTGGATCCAAAAGTGCTTGGTGCTCGCGTTGGCTCGTATTCAAAAGGAATGGGGCAAAAGCTTGGGCTGGTTGGCGCATTTTTAGTAGATGCCGCATTTTTGGTGCTTGATGAGCCGATGAGTGGCCTTGATCCGAGTGCGCGCATTAAACTTAAAGAACAGATGCTGGCCAGTCGTGCGGCGGGGAAAACGCTTTTTTTCAGCTCACATATCTTAGCGGATATTGATGAGGTTTGCGATCGTATTGGAGTTATTCACGACACAAAATTGTTTTTCATCGGAACGCCGGATGAATTCAAACAACAATACCGTGAGGCCTCACTGGAGAAGGCATTTCTCAACTCCATCAGTGTGGGCGTAGCTGCTTAGGCACCTTCTTTATTAATGGTAGGCTTGCCTAGAACTGCGGGCTACTTTTGAACGTTTCTGCTTCGCTTGAAAGTGGCGCTTTGTGTAATGCCGCCATTTGCCGCTGCTTCATAGCCAGTCGCAAATTAGATGGATTATCAGCTTCTGCTAACGCAGCCTCCTCGGTGATATGGCCACTTATACATAATTCAAGCAAGGCTTGGTCAAACGTTTGCATTCCAGAATCGTGGCCATTTTCAATGCAGGCTTTGATTTCTCGCACCCGTCCCTCTTGAATCAGATTCTTGATTAGCCCTTCATTGCGCAATATTTCTAGCGCAATACTTCGTTTTCCTTGGGTGTTGGGTACTAAACGTTGCGATAAAATGGCCTTCAGGTTGAGAGAAAGATTGAGCAATATCTGCTTGTGACGTTCATCGGGGAAGAAATTAATGATGCGTTCAATCGCCTGATTCGTATTGTTAGAATGTAAAGTTGCAAGACATAAATGTCCGGTTTCTGAGAAAATAATTGCCTGCTCCATGGTTTCACGGTCGCGAATCTCGCCGATAACAATAACGTCAGGGGTTTGTCGCAACATATTTTTGAGCGCAATGCTGAAGGAATAGGTGTCAATTCCGACATCGCGCTGTGTGATGATGCAATTTTTAGGGGTGTGTATATATTCCACGGGATCTTCAATGGTCACTATATGGCCGGCACCGTGGAGATTTCTGTGTTCTAGCATGGAGGCAAGTGAGGTCGATTTTCCTGATCCGGTTGGGCCAACCACAAGAATAAGGCCGCGTTTTTCCATGATAAGGTCGCCATAAATTTGGGGAAGAGATAATTCTTCAAGGGTTGGAATATTCATTTGGATACGGCGCATAACCACGCCAGAATTTTGTTGCTGGCGGAACACGTTGACACGTACACGCGCTTTATCACGCCAGCTGAACGCCGTATTATATTCAAGTGCGGATTCAAATTCCGAAACGGCATCTTCGTTAAGTAATGAGCGTAGCAGCCCCGTAATATCGTCATTTGTGAGCACATTTGAGGATTTTATAGGGGCAATTGCTTGCCCAAAACGCAACGTAGGTGGAGAACCCACCGATAGATACATATCGGTGGCGTTTTGCGAAACAAATTCTTGCATCAATGCGTCAAGAGTGAGGGTCATCTAAAAATTGCCGGATGATTTGGGATTAGTATTTGCTGTGGGTGACGATTTGGCAGCGCCAATGCCGTGTTGCGCTCCGCGTTTCATGATTTCTTTATGTTCTTCAGATTCATCCGAAGTGCTCGTCACCAGATGCGATCGAGCCGTTTCTTCTGTGATAAGGCCTTTATCAAGTAGCGCATAAATAGAATCCTTCATTGTGCACATCCCCAATTTGCTGCCCATCTGGATGAGCGAGGTCAACTGGGGAATTTTATTTTCGCGGATGAGGTTACGCACGGCAGGTGTGGAAAGCATGATTTCATGCGCAGCGACGCGGCCACCATCCTTGCGCCTGAGCAATGTTTGGGTGATGATGCCTTCTAGTGATACGGAAAGCATAGCACGCACCATTTCTTTGTCATGCGCGGGGAACACGTCGATAATACGGTCGATGGTTTTGGGCGCAGAGCTGGTATGCAATGTACCCATCACTAAGTGGCCGGTTTCCGCTGCTGTAAGCGCGAGCTGAATGGTTTCAATGTCGCGCATCTCGCCGACGAGTACCACATCAGGGTCTTCACGCAGCGCGCTGCGCAGCGCTTTGGCGAATGACTGCGTGCTGCGACCCACTTCGCGCTGGTTGATAAGGGATTTCTTCGAACTATGAATAAACTCCACCGGATCTTCAATGGTAATGATGTGCTTGCCTTCATTGACGTTGATATAGTCAATCATGGCTGCGAGCGTGGTGGATTTACCCGAACCGGTTGGCCCAGTGACAAGAATAAGCCCTTTGTGCAGATGGCATAATTTTTTCAATATTTCCGGCGCACCAAGATTTTCGAGCGTGATAACTTTTGCAGGGATGGTACGCAACACTGCGGCCGCGCCATTGATAGTGTTGAAAGCGTTGACGCGAAAACGTAAGTTTTCGCCAAAAGAAATAGCAAAGTCGATTTCCAGATCACGTTCGTAATCAGAGCGTTGTTGCTCGGTCATGATAGAGTAGAGCATGCGCTTGATTTCGTCCGAGGTCAGTGGCGGCGAGTTATAAGAAACCATCTCGCCATTGACGCGCAGGATGGGAGCGTTGCCAGTTGATAGATGTAAGTCAGACGCTTTATTGCGCTGAGTGTGAACAAGCAGATCCGTAATTTCCATAGAAAGACCCTATAATGAGAGAATGTGTCTAGGGCTTATTAGAGCGGATAAAGGTTAATCTTTGTTGAATTTGCTGAATATTTCCTGGACTTTTTTCACCATGCTCAGTTGCTTCTATGATTTGGCTATATAATGCTGCCGCTTGTTCATAATGATGCTGCCGATCAAGCAAAACTGCCAAATTATAACGATAGCTAAGGTTGCTAGGCGCCAGTTGTACGGCGCGGCTCATGCTTTCAATCGCCTTGTCTGGCTGTCTAAGCTTCTGATAAACAACGGCTATCTGCGCTGGAACGGCGGCAAACTCAGGGTTTCGTTGTTGCAGGTCTTTTAACTGCACCAAAGCATTTTCTGGTGCTTCATCCGTCAGTAAAACAAGAAAATTATTGAGGGCAACACGATTTGTACTATCCAGCGTAAGAACGCGCCCGTAAAGCGTGCGGGCGAGTTCTAGTTGTCCAGTGCGGTGATAGCTGGTGGCAAGACCAAGCAAAGCCTGTTTGTTGTCTGCATCATTGTCAAGAATTTCACGATAAATAACGATAGCATCAGCAGAGCTTCCCGCTAGCTGTGCGTCATACGCTTTGCGTAGCTCATAATTAATATCTAACTTTGGTTTTTTGACTTCAATGGCGATACCCATGGCTTCGCGTTTGGCGGTTATATCGCCTTGATTTTCGGGCGTTGTCAGTGATGCTGACGGCGGGCTTGCGCGATTAATATTTAAAAATTCTGGCTTCACAAAAGGTTTCTGGTCAATCCCGCCTGGGATGCCGTTTAAAATGCGATGATTCTCCGTTGCTATTTCATTTCCAACGCCAGCTGGCGCTCCATTGATAAAGGGAGAATTAGTTTCTTGCATTGGCGTTTCTGCTAGGGGAACAAATTTTTGTTTCGCTGTTGTTCTTGCTTTCTTTACGAGCGGTTTTTTGGTTGGTTTTGCCACAGCAGGTTCGGGGGTGGGGGAGGGCTGTGCTACAACAGGCGTTGCCACTGGCTCTGCCGGTGGAACAGGGGGGATAACGGATGGTGACGCTTGAGTTTCCGATGGTGCGGCAATATTAGGTGATACTCCAGCGGGCGTGGTGATCGGAGGAAGTGGTGGCACAGTGGTGACTGCAGTTCCAGAAGCCGCTGTTGGTGGGTTTGTAGCTGGTGTAGCCAGTGGCGCAGATGGAGCAACAACAGGCGCAGCAGGGGGCGAGGCGGCTGCAGCAGCAGCTGTTATCTCTGCATCCGCAGGCGGCAGTGCAATGAGTGGTTCTTCAGCTAATGCTTCACCGGCGGCGGGTGAAATATATGAAAATGGGTGTGCTTGTGCGCTGTTAACCGCCACATATATCTGGCGTTCATTTTCTGGTGCCAGCACTTCGGCAATCGCATCATGTGTGAATTGAGGAATCATGCGTATCAAATGTTCCTGCAGATTTTGGGCGGGTTTGGCGGCAGCTTGATCTGATGCAATATGCACTTCTTCTTTGCGGATTATGGCGCCCGCCATCTTATATGAATTAGTTGCAGGCGCATCAAAAACCTGTAGCCCGACTGCTTCACGCTTGGCCGCAGCTATGCGCGCGTCCATTTTTTTAGGTGAGAGAAAAGTCTCAATAGTAACCACCATAATGTTAGACGCGTTTGGCAGGGGGCCAAAAGCTCTAACCAAGCCGGCCTGCACAATGCTTTCACTTTCAGATTTGACGGCATCTATGAGCGATTGCAGCGGGCTTGTTTGTCGCCCTGCCATGCTCCGATCCAAGAACAGATGCAACGAGCGCACGGGCATACATTCTTGAGTTAGCCATTTGGCGAGCCCTATTTCAGGTGGAGGGGCAGGAATAGAGATTTGCTGTGTGCGGTCAAGTGGCGGAACAGTTATGCTAAGGTTTTGCGCTGCCTGCGCGATTCCTGCAAAAAAAAAGCCCGAACACAATAGTGGAACGATAGCAGGCAAACATCTAACAATTGTATGGCGAACAAGTTTTTTCATCATATTAACGGATACAGAAAAAATCCATCTTCGTCTAGGTAATTGAATAAAAAAACAGCACAAAAAACAAGTGGCACGGCAATTGCTTATTCATCTGCTATGGCAACTTCGAAACTAACATCCCTTAGTGTTCTGTGGGTCATGCGTTTACGTTGGCAGGTAGTGGTTCTTACCTCGGCGGCGCTGGCATTTTCGCTTCTGTCGTGGGACGTGATGGCCGCGCCTTACGCTCCATTTGGAAAGGCCCGTGCGGCGACCTATGCGCCACCCAAACGCATGTCAAATATTTCCTATCTGCCAAAAGCAAATCCGGTTCGCCCGTTTGCATTCTGGCAACGCAAAACACAGAATCAACCGCAGAATCAGCTGGTGGACATTCTTCGCCCCAGCCCCTCTGCGTCCAAAGAGTCGGTATCTGCCGAGCAAGCCAAACAGATTTTGGAAGTGTTTGCAGCGGATACTACGCGCTGATTATTTCCCATCAATAAACACGTCCATCTGCTGGCCGATATAGAGCGGGGCGCTGTCCTTGTTCATATCAATGCGGTAAACGACCTCTAAAACGCGGGTGTCAACGCGTTCAGACGTGTCGCCATTTAAGTTCTTTTTCGGCTGCACATAGGGCTCGATGCGCACGAACGAAAGCGGGTAGGAATGATCCTTTTTGCTGCGCAATGAGGCAGTGGCTTTGGCATCTGGTTTAAAGCGCCAGACATCATTTTCATCCACTTCTACGCGCAGGTATAGCGGCGAATCTTCACCCATCAAAATTGACGCAGCGCCACCACCCATCAGGTTGATATATTCCCCGGGGCTGATGCGCACTTTGAGGATGCGCCCTGCGGTGGGCGCGGTGACGGAAAGGCGCGACAAAGTAACGCGGGCAGATTGCAGCGCAGCCTGGGCACTTTCATGTTCGGCTTGCGAGGCGGTGACGGCGGCGGCGGCGCGTTTGACGGCGAAGCGGCGGCGTTGCAATTCATCCATGCTGATGCTTTTGCCAACCGACAAACCTTCTGCACGTTTGAGCTGGTCTTGTACATCATCGAGCGCGGCGCGGCTGTTTGCGATATTGGCAGTTGCGGCGGCCACTTCGCTCTCGCGTTGCGTTATCATTGCTTTGGCGATGCGGTCGTCGAGTGCGAAGAGCACATCGCCCGCTTGCACGCGGTCACCTTCCTTCACCGCTACACGGCTGACAACGCCGGATTCATGGCTACCAATGTCGATGTTGCGCGAGCTGGCTTCGACCAAGCCTGTGCCCGAAACTGTGTCTGAGTATGGCGCAGAAGGCGGCATGGAAAGCTGATTCGGTGGCGGTGCTTTGGGGCTGCCATAGGTTTGTGCAAAAATGACGCCAGCGACGAGGCCGACAATTCCAAGCAGTGGAAGCAGATAACGTGTGATCACAAGATGGGCTCCTTAGACACTGTTAACAGGGTTTGTATACGGCTGCGTTGCTGTTTTGGTGGAGCAAGCCGCTAGGCAAGACGCGAAGCCCATAGCGGAGCACTACGGGCAAGCGGCTTAACGAAGCGGATGCCCGCCAAAACGCAACCCAGAGGGACGGTCGCTTTTTTGAAATGGCTACGTCAAAAGGCTTGCCATTAGCGTAAACTAGTGCCTTCGCCTTCTTCCTAGCCATTTCAAAAAATCGTTCCGTCGCAGTCATATACAAACCCTGTTAACAGTGTCTTACGAAGTGGTGATGCTGGTGATGTGGCCGTCGTCCATGTGGGCGATGCGGCCAGCGTAGTGGAAAATGCGGTTGTCGTGGGTGACGACGACGAGGGTGGTTCCGCGCTCTTTATTCAGGCGTTTCATGAGGTCCATAATTTTCACACCTGTTTCGTGGTCGAGCGCGGAGGTGGGTTCGTCGCACACTAAAAGTTTCGGCGAATGCACGAGCCCGCGCGCAATGGCCACGCGTTGTTGTTGACCGCCGGAGAGCAAATTAGGCTTGGCTTTCCAGCGGTCACCCAGCCCGACTTCGCCCAACATTTCCTTTGCTTTTTCAACTGCTTTGTGGCGTTCCATTCCGCCGATGATAAGTGGCACAGCGACATTTTCCGCGATGGTGAGCGATGGCAGCAAATTGAAACTCTGAAAAATAAAACCGATATTTTTTGCACGAAAATCCAGCAACTCGCGGCTGCTCATTTGTGTGTAATCATGCCCCAATACATGGCACTGCCCGCTATCTCGCGAAAGGATGCCCGCAATGATAGAGATTAGCGTGGTTTTGCCGCAACCGGAAGGGCCAACCAGCATGAAAAATTCACCGGCATCAATCTCCAGATCGAGGCTGCGCAGCGCGATGACCTCGTTGCCCTTTTCGCCGAATGTTTTGGTCAGGCCCTTGCAGGCAACAGCATGGTGCATACGCTACCCCCTGAACACAACGGAGGGGTCTACTTTGATGACTTGTCGAATGGCAAGCAGCGCAGAAACCGTGACGATTAAAAACACGCCGCCGCCGGAGAACATGAGCACCTCTGGCGGCATCAAAAATGCGAGAATGGAATCATGAAATTTCATGCCAAAAAGTGAGGTGAGGCCGACACCAATGCCATAGCCGATAATGCCGACAGTGAAGGCTTGCAAAAGCACCATCCGCACCAGCACGCCGCTGCGCAGCCCCATTGCCTTAAGCGCCGCATATTGCTTGAGATTTTCATGAACGAAATTGAAAAAAGTTTGCCCTGCGATTGCCGTTCCGACAATGAATCCGAGCATCACCGAAATGCCGAAATTGATGGGGATTCCGGTGTTTTTCATCCAGTAATTATAGGTCAGTTTTTTGAACTCATCTTTGGTGTAGGCGGCAAGGCCTGTGGTCTCGCGGATGCGCGCTGTCAGCTCATCTAAATCTTGTCCGATTTTGCCTTTGACGAGCACATAGGTGAGTTGGCGGCGGCTGGGCGGTGCGAACAGCATCGCGCGGCTATAGGTGGTATAAATTTGTGGTTGCAAAACGAAGTTACGCGTTACTTTTGCCAGTGCCACCACCACTGCGCGGCGGTCATTTATTTCAATGGTGTCGCCCACTTGCAATGCCCTGTCGCCGCCACCTTCAAGCTTCACACGTAGGCGGGTTTTTGCAGCCTCATCACCGACAATAATGCTGTCGGCTTTACGCAAATCCTGCAGGCTTCCTTCGACCATTTGTGGTGGCGCGCCTACTAGCGTTGCGTCGTCTAACCCTGTGAGATCAAAGGTGTTTGTGCTGCCATCAGGGAGCTTCCCGATGACCAGTGATTTATACATGGGCGCTGCCCATTCCACACCCTCGATGCCGCGCACGCGGCCAAGCTCGGTGTCGCGCAGGGGCTTGTGTTCTTCGACGAATTTCACGCCCGGATCCATCACCCAAATATCAGGCAATGACACGTCACCAATGAAGCTATAGGTGCGGCTCATAAGCCCAGTAAAAATAGCCGGTTGCTGGGTCATGATGAGCGCGGCAAAGGTGATGCCGACGATCATGCCGAGATATTTACCTCTGTCTCCGAAGAGCATCTGCAAAGCGATAAAATACATAGGTTTAGACTCTATAGCATCTGCGCTGGAGTTTCAAGCGCGGGGCGTCTATAGTGCCAAAAAAATTGGCAAAATTTGGGCAAATTTGGGTGTAAAATGCAAGAAAATTCGCGATATTTGGGCAAAATTGGGGCTGTTTTGCTGGTGTTTTTGGCGGTTGGCCTTGGCTCGCGCCCCTATATCACCCCCAGTGAAGCCCGCTATATCGAAATCCCCCGCCAGATGCTGGTTTTGGGGGATTGGCTGACCCCGCATATCAATGGCGTACCGTATTTTGAGAAGCCGCCACTGTTTTATTGGATGCAGGCGGCGGTGATGCAGTTTGGCGGTGCTGGCGAATTTTCCGGCAGGCTGGCCACCATGCTAGTGGTTATCGCTACGGCGCTGGTGACTTTCTCCATCGCGCAAAATTTATATGGTCGTCGGGCGGGTTTGCTCTCGGTGCTGGTGCTGTCCACCTCGCTGCTGGGCTATGGTTTAAGCCGTATAGTGATGCTTGATGCGCCGGTTACACTTTTTCTGACCTTTGCGCTTGGCGCATTCCTCATTGCGCAAAATACAAACGACAGCAAAAAACAACGCTGCCTCTATCATGTGATGTATATTTCGGCGGCGCTGGCCATGCTCACCAAAGGGCTGCTTGGCATCGTCATCCCTGGCCTTGTCATCGGCGCGTGGATTGTGCTGACGCGCAAATGGAAATTGCTGGCCAGCGTGCGGCTTGTTTCTGGCTTGCTCATTTTTGTAGCGATTGCCGCGCCGTGGCATGTGCTGATGCAAATGCAGCATCCAGAGTTTTTCAATTTCTATTTTATTCATGAACATTTCACCCGCTATCTGAGTGATGGACATAGGCGCACCGCACCATGGTGGTTCTTTATCGCGGTGACCTTTGCTGGGCTTGTACCGTGGGTGTTTTTTGCGTGGGGTGCACTGGGGCAAGCATTTAAAAATCGCGCTGATGATAAAACGCTGTTTCTGCTGCTGTGGATCCTTCTGCCGCTCATCTTTTTCTCAACGTCGCACTCCAAACTTGTGCCCTATATTTTTCCGATTTTCCCGCCGCTGGCGATTATCATCGGCCATTATCTGGCGGCGCTGTGGGAGAAGGAAAAATGGCAGCGCATTATCAAGGCAATTGCGCTGGTGATAGTGGGGATTGAAATGGCTGCGAATTTTATCGCTCCGCGCTTTGACAGCCGCACGATAAAACCACTGGCCGATGAGCTGAACAAAACGCTTAAAGCAGATGATATAGTAGTGGCGTATGAAAGCTATTGGCAGGATTTGCCGGTCTATTTGAACCGCAACGTGATGGTCGCGGGGTGGCAGGGTGAGTTGAAATTTGGTGTCGATAATTTTCCGCAAACGCATGGCTGGATGGTGAGCAATAGTGAGTTCTGGACGCGCTGCGCCGAGGCGAAAAATGAGGTCTATGTGTTCATCAAAAAAGGTGAGGAGGCCTCGCTTCCCTCTGACTCAAACTGCCATTTGCAGGAAGTCATGGCATATGGCAAAACCATGTTGTTGAAGAAAGAAAAAAAATGACCGAACTTCCCTTTCTCCCTTTTGCCAAACCCGCACTTAGCGAAGCTGCCATTGAAGAAGTGGTGGCGTGCTTGCGCTCTGGTTGGATAACCACCGGCCCGCGCGTTGCCAAATTCGAGGGCATGCTTGCGGATTATCATGGTGGCCGCCGCGCCCTCGCGCTTTCTTCGGCGACCGCTGGGCTACAACTGGCGCTCATGGCCATTGGCTTAAGCGAGGGCGACGAGGTCATCACCACGCCGTTGACATTCGTGGCAACGCTGAACACCATTGTGCTGGCTGGTGGCAAGCCTGTGCTGGTGGACATCGACCCCGCTACGCAAAATATTGACGCGACAAAAATCGAAGCGGCGATTACGCCAAAAACCCGCGCTATCATGCCTGTGCATTATGCGGGTTTGCCATGCGACATGGACGCGATTTATGCGCTGGCTAAAAAACATAATTTGCGTGTGGTGGAAGACTGCGCGCACGCCATCGGCGCGGAGTTCGGTGGCAAGGGCGTGGGGTCGTTTGGCGACATCGCGGTGATGAGTTTTCACCCGAATAAAAACATGACAACAGGTGAGGGTGGAGCGGTCATCACCGATGATGCGGCGGTGGCGGAAAAGATTGAGCGCCTGCGTTTTCATGGCATCGACAGGAGCGCGTTCAACCGCTTCACCAAAACGGGTTCTCAGGAATATGACGTGGTGCTGCCCGGCTATAAATATAACATGATGGATATGCAGGCGGCGCTTGGCATTCATCAGCTTCCTGAACTCGATGGCTTTATCGCGCGGCGCACTGAGCTGGCGCAGCGTTATATCGAGGCGCTGAAGGATTGGCCAGAACTCGACCTGCCCACAGCGCCGGATTACGCCCATAAACATGCGTGGCATTTATTCACTCCTCGACTGAAAACCATGGAGCGTGACGCGTTCATGAATGCGATGAAAGCCGAGAATATCGGCGTCGGGCTGCATTACCAAGCCACCCATATTTTCTCGTGGTATCGCGAGCATCTGGGCGTTGCACCAGAAGACTTCCCGCATGCGCTCAGCGTTGGTCAGCGCATTGTCAGCCTGCCGCTTTTCCCCACCATGACCGACGACGAGCAGGCGCGGGTGATTAATTCGCTTGCCAAAGTATTAAGAAATGGTTAAATAGGCTCCTTATCTAAACATTTTAGGAGAAGCCGATATGCCAAAACCGTCCACAAAATTTGACCATTCAGCAGACGCAGAAGAAATTGCCAAGAAGGTGGATGAGTTGGTGAAGCGTGCGCTGGATGGCAGGTGGCTTGAAAATGCTGCCCGACACCAAATACAAGCGTTTAGAGACACACGAATTGCATTTCACAATGAAAGTGGAAGTGCAGAAAGTTATGCCAACCAGCTTCGTGATGCAACAGAGGGTCATGAGGGTATTGTGCAGGTGGGGATGCTCTCATCGGTGAGAAAAAGCTGTCCATTTGACGATTTAGCCAGAGAATTGGAAAACGCAGGAATACCCGCAGAAGTGTCGAAAATTTTATCCGAGGGTCAGCATAAAAGTATTTTGGTGATAGATTTTTCACAAGTAGAAAAGCCACTGGAGGCACTTGAACAGGTTGAGCATGCGATGAAACAATCGCGCAAATCAGTCAACGTAGAGAATGTAGCAGTGGCTGTTGATAATTTGGGAGCAAAGGCGCAATTAGATTTGTTGAAAAAACTTGCTGCTAAATTTGGCTTTAATCTAGAACCACGTGCTGGGCGTGGCGCGTAGTAATAATTCGCTGGAAAAAGTGCTCGCGAAGGCTTAAACCTT
>RFOF01000050.1 GCA_009926845.1 Alphaproteobacteria bacterium | reverse complement strand
TTAACGGCAACGGCAACGATACCTTCTGCGGCGATACGGCCAGATTTTTTAGCCGCGGTGGAGAGGCCTTTTTTGCGCAGCCAATCAACGGCAGCTTCCATGTTGCCTTCGTTTTCAACGAGCGCTTTGCGGCAGTCAGCCATACCAGCGCCGGTGGTTTCGCGAATTGCTTTGATTTGTTCAGCAGTAACTGTGGTCATTTTTGTGTTCCTTTTGTTAGATACGTGGTGGCGTGGTGCCGTGATGCGTGGCGTTACCACCACGAACCACGGTCATCACGAATCACGCTATTTCTTTCCTGGGGTCTTTTTCACCGTAACGGTCGGTGCTTTTTTAGCGGCAGGCGCTTTGCGGCCACCGCGACCTTTTTTCTCTTCACCTTCATCATCGCCTTTTTCAGCAGCGGCCATAGCCACTACATCGCTGACGTCTTCACGTGCGCCGATATCCACGCCAGAAGCCGAAACGCTTTTTTGCAGGCCATCTAAGATAGCGTCAGAGAAGAGGCGGCAATAGAGGCGGATGGCGCGGGTGGAATCATCGTTCCCTGGGATTGGGTAGGTGATGCCGTCGATGTGGCTGTTGCTATCGATGATAGCCGCGATGGGAATGCCCAATTTCTGAGCTTCTTTAACCGCGAGGTCTTCTTTGTTGGTGTCGATGATGAACAGCATATCAGGACGACCGCCCATGTCTTTGATACCACCGAGAGAGGCTTCGAGTTTGTCGCGTTGGCGGCTCATCGAGAGCAATTCTTTTTTGGTAAAACCTGCAGCAGGTTGAGCGAGTTGCTCTTCCAGTTTGCGCAGCGTTTTGATGGAAACTTGGATGGTGTTCCAGTTGGTGAGCAAACCACCGAGCCAGCGCACGTTGATGTAATACTGGCCGCAGGTTTTTGCCGCTTCAGCAATCGGGTCAACGGTTTGGCGCTTGGTGCCCACGAAAAGAATGCGACCATTTTGCGCAGCGGTGTCACGCACGGCTTGCAACGCTTGATGCAGCATGGGAACGGTTTTGCCCAGATCGATGATGTGGATGTCGTTGCGCACGCCATAGAGGTATGGTGCCATGCGTGGATTCCAACGTTTTGTTTTGTGTCCGAAGTGAACGCCGGCTTCAATGAGCTCGCGCATATCAATAGCGGGTAATGCCATAATAAAAGTCCTTTTTCCGGTTAAACCTCTGTGGAATCGGTAGACCTAATAAATAGGACCGGATGGCGCCTGCGGATCCCGCGATTGCCTCAATTCCACATGTGAATTCTCCCTGCACCACGCAAAGAGATGGGCTTGTTACAACGATTTTTGTGGGTTTTCAAGCGAAAAATGCAGAAAAAGCCTAGATAGTTTGTGGTGCTATCTATTCCACCACCATCGCGGGGGATTTAAAGCTCTGTTTTTGCTTCAGGGTGGTGGCGCGCCAATCGCCTGGTTTGCCAGCAGATTCAATGAGTTCATTGATGGAATTCGGGCGTGATGCCGCGCCCATATCGGTGGAGGTGGCTTTCGCGAACTCTGTTTTTGCTTCTTTGGGCGTTTCTTGCGTTAGCGTGGTGTCGGCCAGCAGAATCTCGCTAGAGGGCGTGCCTAGGCTACGTGCGGGTGCAAGTGGCGGAATGGGCTTGCCTGCTTTGCGTGCTTCAATGCCTTCGATCACCCAATCGGCACGTTCTTGGGTGATTTTGCCATCAGCGACATATTTGGGCAGGCGATCTTTGAGGCCTTTGGTATAGGCCTCCTGATCGGCATGGATTGCGTTGATGGCTGCGCTGCTGAGGTTGCCGATTTTACCGATAGCACCGTTGAGCTTGTCAAACTGGATGGCGCCAGGGTTCAGCCCCATGTCGATGAGCAAAACTTCAAGCCCTGCGCCAGTGAACACCTCTTTCATTTCTTTGACAGCGTCTTTGCGCTTGTCTTTGGGAATGCCGCCTTCCTGCCAATATTTATCGCGCACTTTGTGCACGGCGGCGGTAAATTTTTCGATATGTTCGGCGGTGAGCTCGTCTTTAAAAATAGGGCCAAGTAGCGTGTAGGCCAGAAACTCGATCTGCGTTGGGTTTTCTGCGGGGTTTCCCACTACATGATGACACATGTAATGCATACCTTCGCGCAGGCGCAAATAAGAGGTGGTGGTCGCACCCGAGATATAATCATTCATGCCTTTAAGCATGATGTTTCTGTCTTGCATGCTGGTGGTGCGGCCTGCCAAGCCCATCGCATAGTTCAGGCCGGGAACGGGGAGCGCAAAAAGCCCAGATGAAGAGCCAAAAATCCCGGATGCGGCCGCCAGCCATGCCCACGTATCTCCTTGATGCATGGAAACGCGAGCCAAATAATCTTCCAAGTTTTTGGGGTCTTTATTTTTCTTGTGCACGCCTGCATAAGTGTAGTCTGTGCCAAGCTTGATGCCCGCAAGCCCACCGAGCGAATAGGCGGCAAACTGTGCATAGCGTATCCAGCGATTGCGCGAAACATCCAGCGCTTTGGGGTCATAATTTTTGACTATTTTGTGCATCCAGCGCAAGAAGGTGGGGACTTCTTCTCTGGCCACCGCCTTGTTGGTCAGATCAAAACCTGTGGCGATTTTTGCAAGGCTGCCTGCGGTCATAAGGCCTGCAGTCAAGCCTATAGCACAATAAAGTCGGTTGCGTGGCAGCACGGCCAGTTGTGCATCACCCATCCATTTGAGCAGGGCTGGCGGTGCATCGCCCTTCAGCGCTTTTTGATGCATGTTCATCGCATCATACGCATATTCGGCGGCAGTTTTCCCAGCAGCAGGCGGGTGCGCGTGCTCTTTTGCGGGTGGCGGCGGCACCTGCATTTTTTCTTCTGCGATGTTTTGGTTGGGTTCCATAGGCTACGACAACACAGGAGAAGAAAGGGTTGAATGTTTGCTGGCCATTTTAGCTTCCCAGCCGCTAATGCCATTTTTGGCGCCAAGCAAATCCTGCGCGGCTTTTACAGGGGTTCTGATAAAGCTATTGGCGTTACCCAAAGTGGCTTTGCCGATATCCCAGCCCAATTTTTTCTTGATGAAATTATCAAGGCTGCTTTTACCCAGCTGTTTGCTGACTTCATCTGTGACTGCTTTGGCGATTTCTGTTGCGGCTTGCTCTTGTGTCTTGCCTGCGCTTGCAGCGGTCGAGGCAAATTTCTGATAGGCTTCTTCCACCACGTGCGAGACTGCTTTTCTAGCGGCGGCTTGTTGCTCCAGCGTTTGCAGTTCATGGCCAAACATAGGCTCTAGCACCTTATCCACCAACTGCTGTGACCATGCATCACCAAGTGATTTCTTATTGCCTTTTACAGCTGATTTCACAAGTTGACCCAAGCTGCCCATTTGTGCGTCCAAGGCTTTAGCCGGGCCAGCATTGCCATATTTCAATCCCCCTGTGAAAATACGCGCACCATTGGCGGCAGCAAAGGCTGTGTTGAGGAATAGGCCATATACGAAGGTAAGGCCTGACGCTGCGCTGAAGGTGCCAAAAAAAGCTGTTGCAGCGCGCAAGGGCGCGGCCATGGAATATTGCGCGGCGCTATCAGCATCAAGCAGCCAGAGTTTCTCCAGGCCTTTGAGCTCCTTGAGGTCTTTCATAACGCCTGCACGCTTGTTTAGCTCAAAAGCATAGGCGCTACCTGCAACAGCGCCAAGACCAGCGCCAACGCCGGGGATCATCTGATAGGCCAGTTTTTTCCATTGGTCTTTCGGGTCTTCAGAATAAGGATTCCAGTCCACTGCTTTGTGCAAAAAACGTAAAGGTGCAGGAACGTCAGCTAGCGGAACATCAACATATTCACCTTCTTTGACCTGCTTGACACCAAATAAAACATCGCGAATTTGATCGCCCGCCGCCCAACCAAGACACATAACGCTGGCGTTGAGCAGTCGATGCTGCGCAGGGATGGCTTGCTGCGCATGCGCGCCATTTGCCAGAAATTTTCCTGGCAATTCAAGACCTTTTTTGATGTTGTCGACCCACGTCATGTGTTGTTTTTTTGCTCTGTTTTAGCGGAATATTCCACTTTAAACATAGCACTTTGGCGAGAGTGGCTCAAGGCCGCAAAGCCCCGCAAATGCAATCTTCACACAACTGAAACAATTGATAATTTTACGCCGCAACGCAGCATTTTTCTGTGCCAGAATGTGCCGATTTTTTAACGGTTTTAATCGTTTGAGTTATTTATGGCTCAAACGATTATCAAAACCGCTGCCGAAAGCAGTGGTTTTGCGCCGCATAGCGAGCGTACCTAACAAAATAATGACTCATTATTTTGTTAAAATATTTACAGGCTTTCTGTCACAAAACTTTCACATAAAAAAGGGCTAAATCAGGGGCCTCTTGTGCTATATTGTTAAGTGCGTGGAAAAGGTTCTTGGCGTGAGAGCCGCTGCGCTAAAGGCAAAGAATAATGGACAACTCTTTGTTAGATAAAGATAAAAAGCCTGAAGCGGAAGTGCAAAAACCCGCCGATGGCGGAGCTTTGTCCGCGTCTGCAGCTCCTGCGCCTGACAAAGAACCTGAATTATCTCTCGAAAAGTGGGAAAAAGACAAGCTTCCTTGGCGCGACACGGTGGGGGGGCGCGCGGCTATCCGCCTGTTCTCGCGCGGTCTTTTAGGCGCCGCCTTCTTCGCTTGGGGCGGGAAATACGCCCGCAACGCTATCGATGGCGACAAGGCGATGGGGATGCATGGCTATAGCTTCGATTTTGCTAAAGGTGCGGAAAATCACTGGAATTTTGCGCAAGACATTAAAAGCCCGCTGAAGCTGATTGCTCGCGGCGTTGATAAATTTGTGGCTACGCCCATTAAATGGGCAACTAAAACTATTGGTTTTAGTGAGGAAAAAGCAGAAAGACTGGTGCGTTTCCGCCCCATGTCGGTTAAATTCCGCAACACGGGGGAATCGTCGATAAAACATGGCGGACGCTCTCTTGGTGAGGAAACGATTGGTATCACGTTCGACTTTTTATGTGCCAGCGTCGGCGATGCGCTTGGCCGCGATATTGCGGATTCACTGGACAAAAATGTTAAGAAAGACTGGCTCGACAATAAAGGCCATATCAACGTAGAAAAAGCTGCCAAGACAGCGGGTAAGAATCTCTGGCGCTATTTGTCCTATAACGGCGGCGAAGACTGGGCGGTTGCCATTCCTTATGCCTACTACATGAAGGGGCAGCGCCGTCTGCTCAATCGCATCAATCCAGGCGCAAAGCTGGACATCAATGAAAATAACAACGGTGCTGCGTTTAAAATTGATGTCGCAGATGGAAAATCCAAAATCGTTGGCAACTACAATGCCACCGGCGTGTACGATCTGCAGTCACGCTTTACCGTGTATAACATGGGCACGCTGCTTTATCGCGAGGCCTATGACTGGGTGGGCAATATGCTCTCCGGCCACCCCACACATCTCTATGGCGCGCCTGATGCGCCCGACAAACACAAAACCATCGTTGAAAAAGCGGAAGATGTTGCCAAATGGGTAACGCGTGGCGTAGTTAAAGGCTTCATCTATATGACGCCCGCCACCCCCTTCTTCTGGATAACGCGCACGCCCCAAACAGCCTATAAAGGGACGTTCATTCACCCCGAAACAGAAGCGATGTTAGGTTATAAAACGGGCGGATTTTATAAAGACGATGGCACACCTGAATTCAAGTTGATAAAATATGAGGGGCTTGAGAAGGGTAGCTTTACAAAAGACACGCCTGTGTATTTGCGGCATTTTACTGGAAAAATAGATAAAATTAAATCCCCGCGGGGCTGGGAAACGCTTGGTAGCCCAAGCGTCCATCTGAATCCCTTCCATGATGGAAAATTTGATTATGGCAGGTCGCGTGGTGGCGCGGCTGCTGATTGGTTGGCGCCCTTTGGTCGCATGAGTGATGCGTATCGTAAAAAGGTTGTTAAGCTTGGCGGAAGATTTGGGTTCAGCGGCGCGGATGCCAGCCGTTTTGCTAGCGCCACGGTGGCCTACACGCCCTATATGTTCATGAAGGCAGAAACCGCGCGTGCGTGGGACACGGGTAAGATGGATTTAGCCGCAGAGCGCATGATTGACGGTGCGTTCAAATGGGATGCTAAAGAATTTAAAGCCGGTGCAAAAGAAGTCTGGAATACCATCTTACAAAAACCGCTTGATGATGCGGAGCGTGAAAAAGAAGGACAGCGCCGTATACAGGTGGATACTTCAGCTGCGGATGCCGATCTCACAAGTAGCGCAGAAGACCATAAAATCATGCAGCAAAAAGCAGCTGCAAAGCAACAAGCACAGCAGCCCGTGAGTTTCACCACCAACAGCTCCACTTCCATGGGCGCAGCGAAACATGTGGATGGGCTGTCGTGGAAAGAGCGTGCGGTTCAGGGGCGTGCACCATCACAAAAACGTGACCCACTAGAGGCAATGGCGCGGCCACAGCTTTCACACGCTGACCGTCAGGAAATGCGAGAATTCCTTGCGCAAGCCGTTCCACCCACCAACTCTAAACACTAAACAGGCAACGCTCAGCAAGTGGATAAGCATTCTAACCGATTTTCGGGCTTTTCTCCACTTCATTTTCTGTAATTATTTTCTGGTGCCCCCTGTTTCCCAGCGGCTTTATATGTTAGATTGGAAGGGTGGAGAGTGTGTCTTCGTGGGAGTCGTGCATGGCGCAAAAAATGTCTGACCTTAACAAAATGCTATATGATTATCGGCTTACCACCGCCGAAATTCTCTATCACCTACCTGATTACCCTGCTATTTTACAAAGCTTTGTCTGGCAGGAAGTGGATTTGCCACCGGAATTTCCTGTGTTGACGCGCTTCTTGCATTTCTGGGAAAAGGAACTCGATGGCAAACTGCATTCGGTGAAGGTGGCAAGTCGAGAGCTTATTGTGCCTGCGCAGCTCGTCTATTGCGAAGGCATGTTCAACATTCACTAAAACAAAAAGCTCCCGAAGGAGCTTTTTGTTTTAGTGTTCACAAAGCGCGATTATGCGTCTTCGTTTTCGAGTTCGTTTTCTTCGGCACCTTCTTCTTCCGATGCACGGCGAGCTTTTTTATCTGTTTTAGCTTTTACCAACTTGCCTTTACTGTCATCCCATGCGTATTGCAGAACAACCGTCTTGGTGCCGGTGGTGACGATGTCGCCATTAGCCAATTGCAAAACATCAAAGCCTTTTTGCAGCGCCTCTTGAATCAACGCAGAAGACTGGCGCAAATAGCGCGCATCGAGCATCATGTTAGTGATTTCTGGCTCACCTTCAATAGGGCGCTTTCCAGCCGCAGCAGCGAGCAAATGCTTGGTCATAAGATTTTTCTTTTTCATATTTCTACCCCTGTTTTTATAAAAAGAGCTTACACTAATGTATTAAAGAGCCCGACCAGACTTGTCAACATCTATCAACAAAATTTTAACCAATTAGATGGGTTTACTAACAAAAACCCCTCCCTCTCCGCGGTTTATGCGGAAAAGGAGGGGAAATAGCGACTCAAACTATCTCAAAATTTGGTTCAAATTATCGAGCAATTGGTCAGCGGTAGAGATCACTTTGGTGTTTGCCTGATAGGCGCGCTGGGCCACGATCATATCGGTCAGCTGATCAGCCAACTCCACGTTTGATGCTTCAAGGCGTGATGAGTTGATATAACCCACACCGCTACTATCGGATTGCTTCAAGTTTACTTCGCCCGAATCATTGGTTTTGGTAAACGAGTTGCCCGATACCGCCAAGAGCGCATCTGGGTTCGTAAATGATGCCAGAGGAATCTTGAACAGCTGCTGGGTTTCACCGTTGGAATAGCTGGCGGTGATAAAGCCTGAGCGGTCAATCGATACACCGGTCAACTTACCCACCGGCGCACCGTTTTGCGTATCTGAGTTAAAAACATAACCCGAATCTTTCTGGCTCATACCATCATCATCGCCAATCACTGTTGCACCCGGCGTTCCAGAGATCTGCCCTGCTGTGCCGAAATTGAAGGTAAGCGTACTTGGAGACGCGCCGTTCGTCCAATTAATGTCTGCCTCAGCCAAAAGCGCGGAGCTGACAGTGGCAAGCGTGCCATCACCGTTGAAGGTGAGTGTGCCGTAGGTGATTAAACCATCTGGCAATGAGGAGTCGACATCGGTTTCTGGAACTGCATAAATCTCCACCGCCCATGTATTGACGTCAGTTTTCAGGAAGCTCAGGTTGATATCATGCCCCGTGCCCTGCGCATCGTAAATCACCGCAGGTTGACCATAATGCGAACCGATGGAACCTGACGCCATGTTTTTCTCGCTATCGTTGGGGTCATAGGCTGGTCCGATTGCGCCTGTAGTTTGCGCCACATAGGCATCGCCATCCAATGAAGTGACTAAGCCAAGCGCGGCTAGAATACTACCCGTGTTGTTAGGTAGTGTGAGGGTCATATCCTCAGCCGTTGTGGCAGAGCTGGTAGAGGTTGCTTCATTGCCCGCGCCTAAATCAATACTAAAGCTGGTGCTGCTGATACGGGTAATTTCAAACGTTCCCGACAAGCTTGCCTTTGGTATGCCGCCAACAGTGAGCGCCGCAATTGCCGAGGCATTAAGTACGCCCACATCACCCGTGAAATAGCCATGCGATAACGGCGTGGTGTTGATAACCACCACAGAACTACCCGACGTTGTTTCAAAGCTGCTGGCACTGGTCAGTGTCGTTGCCGCAGAAACGCCTTTGTCTGCAAACGTAACGGTATCGAGCGGATCGGTCACGTTAATGGAAACGGTGGCGTCGCTGCCTGCACTTCCAATTCTCGCATCCACTCCAGGCGAATTGTTGACGTTCGCTGCAAGCCCTGTAAGCGTTGCAAAACGTAAAGCCGAGCTGTTATTGGCGGCTACGTTGCGTAGCCCCAACTCACGCACCCAGTCAATCCCTTTAAGCACGGTACCCGGCGTTGTTTCGTCATCCCCTTCCACCCTGCCATTGGCAAAAGTAATGGCTTCGTTAGAATCTGTAGCGGAAACATAGAGCTGGTTGCTGACAATACGCGCCGACAAACCATTAATTGCATCAATGGCTGCAGCCAAATTGGTCAACGTATTAAATGTCGTACCACTTGCAGTCGTGCCATAAGTAAAGGTGACAGTTCCACTCGTGCTTGTCGTGATGGTAAAACTCAACGCATTGGGAGAAAAGCCCGACATATCATTTTCCGTGCTGAGAAACTCATCGCTTGAGTTTTGTGCATCAAGAATATTCCCCGTAAATGAACGAGTCGTCGAAACAATCGCCTGACCGTAGCCGCCACCGCTAGAAGTCCCAGCCGCCACGCCCGTTTCAATGCTGTAATGATCATCGTCAATAACAGTGACGATGAAATCCTGACCATCAAAATCGGTAAAGTCGATGCCACCAATAGTGCTATCCATACCCGCAAGCTTGATGACATCGCCGGTTGTTAAGCCATGCGCCACATGGCGAATAAATGCCGTCTCATCGGTTGCCACCGTTGCAATCGGCTGTAGGTCAACCTGCGAGGCGGCCGTACTTGTTCCATTAGCAAGAGCGGTAGTGCCTTGTGTAAAAGAAAATGTATTTGTGGTCACGGCCGTAATTTTATAGGGCCCCGTTAGCGTTACACCGCTACCATTATCGAGGGTAACGCTGCTATCAAAGGTGAAATAGTCACCAATGGCAAGGCCATGAGCATTTTTTGTAACGGTCACAGTGGTGCCGCCACTAGTAATATCAACATCACCAGATGCAATAGCCAATGAATCACTCGAAATCGTTGTTTGCGACGTCATCAGCGAATCCACACTATCCCCACCCGTGCCGGTAGCCACGCTGCGGCCATAGGTGAAACCGCCATACACATAGGTGTAGCTCTGGCCTGCGCCAGTAGACACCACAAAACGGTCGCCACGCACTGTGCCATTTGGCGTGCTGGGGGCAATCACATCATCCGCTGCAATCGTTTTATTGCGCGTATCGAGAGAGTCCATCGTCACCGTTCCCGATGCACCAAGGAATGCGCTTTGCGAGGAAGAAAGGTTGGAGCTGAGAGAGTACGATGTGGTAGCCGCTGCCGAGCCGCTGAGCGATTGCAGGTTCACTGTCTGCAAGCTGCTTAAGTTGGCGCTAGAGGTTGTATTGAGGTTTCCACTTTCCCCTGGCAGACGACCATCGCGATCGAGCGGCCATGCTTGCAGATATAGCCCTGCGGAGTTCTTAAAGTTTCCCAGATCGTCAGCGATGAATGAACCAGCGCGCGTATATTGCACCTGACCCGTTCCATCAGCGGATTGGTTGACCACAAAGAAGCCACTTCCTTGAATAGCGATGTCAGTTGCTGACGAGGTGGTTTGCAAGTTGCCCTGCTTTGAAACCTGTTGCGCTGTGCCACCGATAACACCGCCAGGAGAGTAGCTGGCTGTAGCACCCGAGTTAGTCACCAGCGTGCCAAATAAGCCATTGGATGACTTATAGCCCACCGTGTTCACGTTGGAAATGTTGTCGGAGATAACCCCGAGCTTATTACTCTGGGCATTCAGACCTGACACACCCGAAAACAATGCACCATATAAACTCATATTACTTCTCCATTTTTAACTTGTTGGTTATGCACCAGGGTTACGTATTGAAAGCACTTGGGACATCGGCAGTGAAACGCCACCTAATTCCAAGGTAGACACACCGTTTTGTGCGCTGACAGATTGCACAATTCCAGTGGTGGACGTAGTCACGCCCGTAGCAATATCTTTATTTGCGCTGTCGCTTGCCTTAATTTTAAATGTGTAAACTCCGTCGGGCATTTGCGTTCCTGCGGTGTTTTTGCCGCTCCATATGATTTGGTTACGCCCTGCAAGAGTCGTGCCATTTGACTTGAATATCTCTTTGCCAGTGCTATCGAACACAGAAACTTCTGCCTTGGCCACGCCTGCTGGCAGGTTATAAACAAACGCGGCTTGCTTGTTGCCATCTGGCCCGATGAGGATGCCTTGGTTGCCGGCACTTTCAACCTGCTTGCCTATATAGGACACGGCATCGCTTGTCTGGCTCATGCCATAAAGCGAGATGAGCTGTTTCAAATTATCATTGATATTGATTTGTTGCTGCACCTGATTCAGCGATGCGATTTGCTGCGTCAGCTGGTTAGTATCGGTAGGCGCGGTTGGATCTTGATTCTGCAGCTGCGTAGTGAGCAGCTTCAAAAAATCCATGTATTGATTATTAAGCGCGCTAGTCGCTGCCTTGGTGTCTTTACTACCCGCACCCGCAGCGGCTGCATCGTTTGTGGTGGTGGTATTGGTGTTTATCGATGTCATAAAAATTCCCTAAATTTTGATATCCAGACCATCGGCCAAAGTGACCGTATAGCTTCTGGAAATGGCATTAAGTGCGATATCGGCCTCGTCATCGGGCTGAATTTTTTTGTAGGTATTTGCCGCTTGCGAGCGTTCGCTATTTTGCCCACCCTGCCCATCGCCACCACGCAGGTTGAAGCTCAGGCTGCCGCTATCGGCCTGCAGGCCCGCATCATTGAGAGCACGCATCAAGCCCTGCGCGTCACGCTGCAAAAGATCGAGAGTATTTTTATTATCAGCCGTCACCACAACGGCTGTTTTCCCATCACCACCCACATGCAATTTGATTTCAAGCTTACCCAATTCCATCGGATCGAGCTGAATAGAAATCTTGCTGCTGCCATCGGCCGTGGCTTTTTTAATATTAAACACCACCTGATCAAGCACGGGCAGGCGCGCACGATCAAGCGCTTTAGCAAAATCGCTTTTTGCCGCCGCATCAGGCGCGGAAAGCTGGCTTGCCAACGGTGTTGCATTGCCGGTCGATGCGCCCTGCCCCTGATTATTTCCGCTACCGGAATCGTTCGCAGAATTATTGGTATTTCCTTGAATCGCCGCTACTGGCAATCCATTGAGAATCGTAGCTTGCGGCGTCACGATAGGATTAAGGGCTGGCGTCGCCACCGCTGCTGCCACCACAGGCAAAGCATCTTCATTCGACGCTGAGATTTTGGTCTCCGGCTGAATCACATTCTTAAATGCCAACACCACATCTTTAGCCGCAATAGGCGCATTTGCTTGTGCCGCCGCATCAAACGCCGCACGCGCATCCGCAAAGAATTTTTCATTGTCGCCACGCAATTGTTGCAAGCCTTCTTTGACTTGCGCAATCGCATTTTTGAGCACCGCTTTAATTTCATCGGCGCTCAACGTTTGGTCATCCGATTGCGGCCGCAAAAGCGCAAGTGACGGCGCGAGATCAGCTGACTTATTTTGCTGCACCAGCTGCGAAAGCCTTGTCACATCCGCCTGCAAACTTCCGGTCAAATTCACCAGCGCATTAGCATCAGAATCCGTCCCCGCCGTCGCATCCACCGTTTGTTTTCCATCAGATTTGAGTAGCGCCTGCAACTGCTGCACAATCGCGCCGATTTGTTTGAGCAAATCCACCCCCGAAGCATTTGCATCCACCGCGCCATCTGTCGGCAAAGCCACAC
>RFOF01000049.1 GCA_009926845.1 Alphaproteobacteria bacterium | reverse complement strand
TGTTGAGGGCTATTCAAGCCTGTTATGGGTTTTGCTGATATCGTTTCTGGGCATATTAAAGTTCGAGCTGGTGAACGCCGCCCAGTCGCTCAGCTTCGTTGCCACACTTTTAACGCCGCTTGTTTTCTATCAGCTGTTCAAACAACTGCAGCTTGGATACGCACCACTAGCACTGGGATGCCTGATATTCGCAATTTCTCCACCTGTTGGCATTTGGGCAATGTCTGGCATGGAAGCACCACTTGCTGCGCTATTGTTTGGCTTATGTGCCTGCCTGTTGCAGCCCCTGCTTGAAAACAGCTCTAACCATCGGCGCATTTCTGTTTTTGTTGGCATTGCACTGGGGTTTCTAGGCTTATTGCGCCCTGAAGCGCCTGTGTATATTGGCATTTTGCTCTTCAGTTTTGTGGTTTTCAGCCGCATGGCGTTTAAAACCCGCATCGAGTCCACATTAATTGCGGGTGGGATTGCCGCCTGCGCACTTGCAGCACAACTGGCTTTCCGCCTTGCTTATTATGACGAGTGGGTTCCCAACACCGTATTGGCTAAAGTTGCACTTTCCTCTAAGCATCTTTTGCATGGCTATCAGTATATCAGCAAAGCTATCGCTGTTTTCCTTCCCTTGCTGCTTTATATATTTCTCCAATTATCAGGAATGAAGAAAAAAGGAGTATTCCCAGAACGCCAAAGATTTGGCTGGTTCTGCATGAGTATCATAGGCCTGTCATGTGGCGCCATTATGGTTGCGGGGGGCGATGTTTTTATGGGTTTTCGCGCCATGCTTCCACTGCTCCCCATCATGATATTGGCAATGATGGCTACAACCCTGCCACTTCAGTCACTGCAGGAAAAATTGTTTGTGCTGCTGATTGTTGCATACTATGTCGTCTCGCAGTTTGCAGCAGATGTGAACAACCACCGCATTGGCTTTACTGAACAGATCCGCCGCGAAATAGGCCTGTTCCTGAAGGCAGAATATGCTGATAAAGACCCGCTTATAGCCGTTTATACCGCCGGCGCCGTTCCCTATTACTCAGGGCTGCGCAGTCTGGATGTGTTTGGTCTGACCAACAAAGAACTGACTCACTCACGCAAGACAGATCCACATTTTGGCCTTGGCATGCCCGGGCATGACCTGTTCAACGCGGCATTCATCAACAGCAAAGAACCTGACATTCTAGTGTTTGATGCAATTCCTGGCATCCCTTCCCTTTGTGAACAAACGCTGTTCCAAAAAAATTGCGACAGCTTCTTGTTGCCGTACTATCAAGAAAAAATCATTTCTCTACCAAGCGCAAAATTGAGAATCTGGGTGCGCAAAGACAGTCAGAAACTACATTAGGGCTCAGATATTTAAACTTTCCACTCTTTCAAAATCGCCATATTGTCGATAAGGTTCGGGTAGGGCCTGCCCGCGGCAAACGCCCTCGCCTTTGCCGCTTCCACCTGCTCTGGCGTCATCTTCTTGCCGGTTTTGGCTTTTTTGGTTTTCCACGGTTTGGGTTTTGCAGGTTTTTGCATCATATGCGCCTATTGACTTTTACACAGAAAGTGAATACAATGTAATTACATAATGGAGAAGAAAAATGCAAGTCGATATTATCGCGGTAGGCAACTCAAAAGGCATCCGCATCCCTAAAAATCTATTGAAAGAGTGTGGCTTTGAAGACAGCGCGGAAATGGAAGTACGCGCTGGCAGCATTGTTTTAACCCCCAGCCACACCGCCCGAAGCCAGTGGGAAAATGCCTTTGCTTACATGGCAGCGCGCGGCGATGACAAGCTCATAGACAGCGCACAAAACACCCGCTTTGATAAAGATGAATGGCAATGGTAGATGCGCGGCGGTTCGATGTTTTTCTGGTCAATTTAGACCCGACCGTTGGCTCAGAAATCCGCAAAACCCGTCCCTGCGTTATTGTCTCGCCCGATGAAATGAACCGCCACATCCGCACCGTCATCATCGCGCCGATGACCACCAAAGGTCGCCCCTACCCCACGCGCACCCCGCTCACGTTTCAAGGCAAAAAGGGGATGGTGGTGCTCGACCAAATCCGCACCATCGATAAAGAACGCTTGGTCAAAAAACTCGGCGCACTGCCCGAAACCACGGGCAAAAAAATAAGTGCCCTGCTGGGTGAAATGTTTGCGTATTAGGCTTTCTTTTTCGCTAGCCGCAGCTTGCTGATCTGCTTGCCCTCTAGCTCTACCTTTTCAATCATATTGCGAAGGCGGGCGGCTTCCTCAAACTCGAGGTCAGCGGCGGCGGAGAGCATCGCATCGCGCAGCGCCTCGAGATATTTATCCTTGTCCTTTTTGCCGCGCTGAACGTCGTATTTTTTCGCCACGGTGGGAACGGTGTAGTGGTCATGCTCATAGACCGATTCGATAATTTCACCGATGTGTTTTTTGATGGTCTGCGGCGTGATGCCGTGCTCAGTATTATACGCACTTTGAATGGCTCGGCGCCTCGCCGTCTCATCCAGCGCTATTTTCATCGAATTGGTAATTTTATCAGCGTATAAAATCACACGGCTGTCGATGTTTCGGGCGGCGCGGCCAATGGTCTGAATGA
Source organism: Alphaproteobacteria bacterium (assembly GCA_009926845.1). Classification (GTDB taxonomy): domain Bacteria; phylum Pseudomonadota; class Alphaproteobacteria; order Rickettsiales; family SXRF01; genus RFOF01. The sequence goes on along the minus strand of RFOF01000049.1, from coordinate 9,981 downwards.
GCGACGTCGCCGAGCGCAAGAAACCCTCTTTGTCTGCGTCCAAAATCGCGACCAAGCCACACTCAGGAATGTCGAGCCCTTCGCGCAGCAAATTCACGCCGATAAGCACGTCGAATTTCCCAAGGCGCAAATCGCGGATAATTTCGATGCGCTCGAGCGTGTCTACGTCCGAGTGCAGATAGCGCACGCCGATGCCCGCCTCATTCATATAATCCGTCAGTTCCTCGGCCATGCGTTTAGTCAGCGTGGTCACCAGCGCGCGCTGTTTTTTGGCGATGCGCGTTTTGCATTCGGCGAGCAAATCGTCGACTTGCGTCGCAATCGGGCGAATCTCGCATTCAGGGTCGATGAGCCCCGTCGGGCGAATTACTTGTTCAACGAAGACACCGTGTGTCCGCTCCATTTCCCACTTGCCAGGGGTGGCGGAAACGAACATGGTTTGCGGGCGCATCGCCTCCCATTCCTCGAATTTCAGCGGGCGATTGTCGCGGCAAGACGGCAGGCGAAATCCATAATCCACCAAATTATTTTTGCGCGAGGCATCACCGCTATACATCGCGCCGATTTGCGGCACGGTGACGTGGCTTTCGTCGATAAATAGCAGCGCATTTTTGGGCAAATATTCAAATAACGTCGGTGGTGGATGACCGGGGGCAACGCCGGTCAGATAGCGCGAATAGTTTTCGATGCCCTTGCAGGTTCCGGTCTCCACCAGCATCTCAAGGTCGTAAATCGTGCGCTGTTCGAGCCGCTGCGCCTCGACTAATTTATTAAGGGAGTGCAACTGTTCGAGCCGCTCTTTGAGCTCGGTTTTGATGTGGCCGATGGCGCGGTCAATCGTCGGGCGGGGGGTGACGTAATGGCTGTTCGCATAGAGCGTTATTTCTTGCAACTTCACGCGGCGATCACCGGTGAGCGGGTCGAATTCACTCAACATTTCAACCTCGTCGCCGAAGCATTCAATGCGCCATGCCGCATCCTCATAATGCGATGGGTAGACGTCGATAACGTCGCCGCGAACGCGGAAAGTTCCGCGTGCAAAGTCCAAATCATTGCGTTTATATTGCAGCTCAATGAGCTTTTTGATGAAGTCTTTTTGCGGCAATTGGTCGCCGACGCGAATGGGCATTTTCATTAATGCATAGCTCTCGGGCGAGCCGATACCATAGATGCACGACACCGACGCCACCACGATGACATCCTTTCGCTCCAGCATCGAACGCGTTGCCGAGTGGCGCATCCGGTCGATCTGTTCGTTGATGGAGGAGTCCTTCTCGATGAAGGTGTCGGTTTTGGCGATGTAGGCCTCGGGCTGGTAATAATCGTAGTAGGACACGAAATATTCCACCGCGTTATTCGGGAAAAACGATTTCATCTCCGAGTAGAGCTGCGCGGCCAGCGTCTTGTTGTGCGCCATGATGAGCGCCGGCCGCTGCGTCTGCTCGATGACGTGCGCCATAGTGAACGTCTTGCCCGAACCGGTCACCCCGAGCAAAACCTGATTGCGCTCGGCCGCGCGCACGCCTTTTACCAGCTCGGCAATCGCCTTGGGCTGGTCACCAGCGGGGGAGTAATCGGAGTGGATTTTGAACATGGTGCTGATTGCTGAGTACTAAGTTGAGAGTAAATATATAGGAACGAACACACTTAAATACCAGCCCTTAAAACTTAGCACCTCGCCCATCCGAGAGATTATTAAACTTGCCTTCAATCAATTATGCTGCCCTGCCCGCGATGAACATGCGCACTTTGGCCAGCTCGCCTTCGATTTGCGCGACCATGGCGAGCTTGGCTATATCATCGCCATCACATTCCTGTTCGGCGTGTTCGCAGTAGCTGGCGAGGCGGCGAGCGCCGAGGTTCGCTGCTGCGCCTTTGAATTTATGCGCGGCGTTTTTCCAATCTTCAGCGCTTCCCGTGTCGCATTGCTGGCGCAGCGCCAAAAGATTTTGCTCCGAGAGCCTGAGGAACATATCAAATATCTCTTTTTCTTCCTCACGGTTGCCATCGGTAAACAGCGCAAGATGCGCAAGATCGATGGGAGCGTCGGCGTCTTTTTCTACTTCTGGCGTTACAATCATTGCAGAGTGCTCAGCCACATTGTTTTCCGGCAGCCAGCGCGTCATCACATTGACCAGCTTGTCGAGCGCGATGGGTTTGCTGACATAATCATCCATGCCAGCGGTGATGCATTTTTCGCGGTCGCCCACCATCGCATTGGCCGTCATGGCGATGATGGTGGTACGCTGCAAGCCTGATTTTTCTTTTTCGCGTAGAGCGCGGGTGGCGCTGTAGCCATCCATTTCCGGCATCTGGCAATCCATGAACACGAGGTCGTAATGTTTACCGACCACCTTATCCACCGCCTCAACACCATCTTCTGCCGCGTCGATTTTGGTGATGCCCATTTTCTGCAGTAGCTTGCGGATGAACATCAAATTCACCGGATGATCGTCCACCACGAGAATATCGAGTTCGCCGAGCGTGCTGAGGTCGCCGTGGCCCATCACATCCTGCATGCCGTTGACGGCTTTGGTGCCTGCGGCGGCTTCTTCCAGCGGCAGGGTAAATGAGAAGGTTGAGCCTTGGCCAAGGCGCGAGGTGACCTGCATTTTTCCACCCATCATCGCCACCAATTCGCGGCTGATGGCAAGGCCAAGGCCAGTGCCGCCATATTTGCGGGTGACGGAGGTGTCGGCCTGTGTGAATTTTTCAAATATCACGCCGAGTTTATCGTCGGGAATGCCGATGCCGGTGTCGGTGACGGCCACCGTCAGGCTGTTGCCATCACGCGATACATTCACACTCACCGAACCTTTAGAGGTGAATTTCAGCGCGTTGCTGACCAGATTTTGCACCACCTGTTGCAAGCGCGCGGGGTCGCCCATGATGCAGGCAGGAATGCCCGGCTCCGCAAGAACAATAAGGTCTAGATTATGTTTTTGCGCCACAGGTGTGAAGAGTTTGCGCACTTCACCGAGCATCACATGCACATCGAACGGCACGTGCTCCAGCGTGAGGTCGCCCGCTTCCACCTTTGAGATGTCCAGAATGTCGTTGAGCAGCGTCAGTAGATTCGTCACCGACGTGTGCATAGTTTCGGTCAGTTCGCGCTGTTCTTCATCAAGCATCGAATCCAGCAGTAGCGTGCACATACCATATACGCCGTTGATCGGCGTGCGCAGCTCATGGCTCATATTAGCGAGGAAATCGCTTTTGGTCTGGCTTGCCACTTGCGCGCGGTCGCGCAGCTCATTGGCTTCTTTCAAGTGCTCATTGAGCTCTGCAGCGGTGGCCTCGGCGCGCATATTCGATAGTTTCATCTGGCTCAGCATTTGCTGCTGTTTGGTGATATCGCGGCAAATGGTCATCACGCCTTTGTCGAGGCCAATAATGCGATATTCAAGCCACGCGCGGGCGCTTGGTGTGGCGCCTTCTTTTTCGAGCATACCCACCGTTTCGTTATCACCCGAGGTGAGCAGATGATCTTCCTGATGTTGCAGGCTGTGGAGGTTGGCAAGCGAAAGCATTGCTGTGTCGCTGCCAATACCAGTATCTAATTCTTCTGTTTTTTTACCGCGAATAATGTCAGCAGAAGTAAGCCCCATCATTTTAACGAAGGCTTGATTGCAACCTTCGAAGCGGCCATTTTCATCTTTCCAATAAATGGCGGCGGGCAGCAGGTTTAGTATCACCGCTGATTTATCCGCTGAATTTGCATTCGACATAAAGCCTCCGATTATTTGTTCAAAACGTCAGCGCGCGTGGTTTCCACCAACGCAGCCGCTTCGTTTATCAGTGATTTTTCAACACCCAGTTCACTCATTGCCTCGCCCATATGAGTAATGACCGCGTCAAAATGTTCATCGCTTAGGCCCACTTTCACAAGGCGGGCATGGGCATGGCGAAGGCCTTCGCCGGTGTAATTATTAGGGCCGCCAGTTGCCATCGTGAGGAACGCATTTTGACTGCGGCGAAGCGTTTCAATATCGATACCTTCAAAAAAAGGCGACAATCGGCCATCGGTCAGCAAGCGCTCATAGAGCTTGACCACGGTGGCTCTGATGGCATCTATGCCACCAATGCGTTCGAAAAGAGATTTCATCGGACATTGCGTCATACATCTCTCCTATTTGCTGCTCATGCGGCGCTGATATTCGCAGTCACGAATATAGTGCCAGAAAAGTTCTTTGTGAAAGGGTTTAGTGATGAAGCCTTTGGCGCCAATGTTGAGCGCGTCGATCACGTTGTCGCTGTAGCCATTGCAGCTGAACATGACGATATAGGCATTATTATCGCATTTCATAAGTGACTTAAGCACGCTAAAACCGTTATGGTCTGGCAGGTTGATATCGAGGAATACAATGTCGGGCGAGTGCAGCAGATAAGCCAGCACTGCCTCTTCCGCATTAGCAGCGGTCACCAAACGATAGTCGTTCTTGAGCACATTGCTGGCAAGACGGCGCGTGAGCTGATCGTCTTCTACCAACAGCACGCACGCAGGGTTTTGCAGGCCACGCATCTTGAAATTATATTGCATGATGCGCTGGCAAATATCATCCAGCTCTTCAATTTCTGCCTGCAGGCTTTCATCGGAGTGCGAAGGTGCTAGCGTATAATTATCTTCGACCAATACAGAAAGATTCGACGCTTTTTTCAGCGCAAAAAGCTCCACCACTTCGCGCCATCTGTCGCCAAGGTCATACACGTTCAAACGCACAGGACTATAGGCGGTTTGGCCGAACAACATTTCCATTTCTTTGGTCAACCACAGCAAATGATCCTCGGCAATTTCGCGAGCAAGCACCAACACATCACCATCTTTGCAAAACATCACTACACCATCACCTTGCTTGAAATGTTCGCGCAGCGCATCTTGAATCATGCGTAGCGGATAGATGCTATCATTCTCGTTTTCAGGGTGGCGCACTTCCACATGCGCAAGGCGCCAGCCGTTCCAGCTCATGGCGTCTTTGGCGATCGCCTTGCCGACATAATCAATGATGGTTTCGTTGTGTTCGTTGATGATTTTCATGACACGCTCCAATGTGAAATTACGATACGGTTTCGGCAGGAATCAGACGCTGCACCCACGGCGATTTGAAAATATAATCCGTGAGTTTTTTGGGGCTAAATGGCTTGCCCACAAAGCCTTTGGCGCCTTGCTCAATGGCGCGTACCACGTTGTCGCGGTCGCCATTGCCACTGAGCATAACGATGAAGCCCGCTTCATCCATCTGGCGCAGTTTTTTCAGCACATCAAATCCCTCGATGTCGGGGAGGTTGATGTCGAGGAACATGATGTCAGGCGGGTTTTGCACATACATGAGCAGCGCCTGTTCGCCGTTTTCGGCGAAGCTGATCGAGAATTGTTTGCGCAGCGCAGCTTGCACCATCTGCTGCGAAAATTTGTCATCTTCTACGATAAGGATCTCGACATGTTCGCGCGCGGCGCGGCGATGGCTAATCGTGCGCAGCAGTGTTTCGTCAAAACGCATGTCTAAAATTTCTTTGCGATGCGTCGCAGCGGCTTGTTGCTTTGCGCGCTCTTGTTCGCTGATTTTGAACATCTCGGCTTCGCGGCGAAGTGTTTCGATGAACTCCACTTTTTGCGCCACGAATTGGCGAATGATAGCGGCTTCCACCGTCGCATCATATAAACGTGCACATTCCGACAGCGATTCTTCCGCCAGCGCCGAAAGTGCAATCATGATTTTTTGTTGATGCTCATAGCGCCAGTGTTTTGACACCATCACCATATCGCCATCGACGCAGACGAAAGCTTTCGCATCAGGGTCATTTAAATATTTCTGGGCAACGGTGCAGATAAACGTAGGGGAGAGGTTTTGGAGGGACTGGCGGGTGGAGCGGTTTAAGATCATCACCCGCCATCCTTCTTCGGCATTCGTCCGCCATGTCTCTAACATGGCGGTGAGGTGGTATTCGGCTTTGCTATCAATGAGAAACATGTCGTTTGCTCGGTTGAGGTTGTGTATATTAAAGTATTAAGCATCGCCCGTGCCAAATTTAGTTAAAAGATTAAATATATGAAAAAACAATGGGTTGTAATTTTGTGGCGACAAAATGCCTCGCATTAACCGTTTGATAATCAAACGCATGCTACAATCACTCGTATGATATTCGAACGGATGAGTCGGGTAGTGGGGTTGTAAGGTGATAAGGTTATAAGGGGTAAGAAAGATAAATATGCCATAACCCCCAAAACCTATAACTTCATAACCTCATCACCTCATAACCCTATAACCAACACTAACAACATGAACGCCACCATACTCCTTGCCGAAGATAATGAGATGCAGCGCGTGATGATGCGCCAGCTGCTTGAAAAAAAACTCGGCTATAGTGTGGTGATGGCCGAGCGCGGCAGCGACGTGTTGCCTGCCCTGCGCGCTGACAGCTCTATTGGTGTGGTGCTGCTCGATTTGAATATGCCCGACATGAATGGCTTTGAGGTGATGGAGCAGATGCGCAGCGAAAAGATCGCCACGCCCGTCATCATCCTCACCGCTAGCAGCGAAATTGAAAAAGCCATTCGCGGTATGCGCCTTGGCGCGCTCGATTTCATCACCAAACCACCAGACCGCGAGCGCCTCAAAACCTCCATCAATAATGCGCTGCGTATCGGCACTCTCACCGACGAGGTCGCGAAACTCCGCCGCGAAAAAAGCGGCATCCTCCATTTTGACGATTTAATCGGCCACGACACCGGGCTGAAAGATGCCGTGCACATGGCGCGCAAGGCCGCCAGCTGCACCATTCCCGTTTGCATCACCGGCGAAACCGGCGTCGGCAAAGAGCTTATGGCGCGCGCAATCCATGGGCAAAGTGAACGCAGCGACAAACCATTCATCGCGGTCAACTGCGGCGCAATCCCTGAAAATCTGGTCGAAAGCACACTTTTCGGCCATGTCAAAGGCGCATTCACCGGCGCGGTGAGCGATGCGCTCGGCAAATTCCGCGAGGCCAATGGCGGCACACTTTTTCTCGATGAAATCGGCGACCTTCCACTGCCCGCGCAGGTGAAGCTACTACGCGCGTTGCAACAGCAAGAGGTGGAACCCGTGGGCGCGGCGCGTGCGATAAATGTCGATGTGCGTATTATTTCGGCCACTAACCGAGACCTCGCCGCTGATGTGCGCGCCGGGCGTTTCCGCGAGGATGTGTATTTCCGATTGAATGTGCTGCCGGTGCATGTGCCGCCACTGCGCGCTCGCCGTGATGATATTGTGGTGCTCACCCGCCACTGCATCACACAGGCCATTACCAGTGAGCGCCTGCCCGAGCGCAGCCTATCGCCCGAAGCGCGCACGCTATTGGAAAATTATTATTGGCCGGGCAATGTGCGTGAACTGCTCAACGTCGTGCGCCGCGCGATGGTGCTGAGCGAAAGTAATATGCTTTTGCCGTCGGATTTCCCCTCGCTCACCGAAACCCGCAGCAGCCCGCTGCCGCCGATTTCCGCGCCACGCCCGATGGCGCTGGATTTGCTGGACGCGAGCGGCAACATCAAACCGCTGGAGATCGTCGAGCGCGAAACCCTGCGCCACGCGCTGGTGCACTGCGCGGGCAACATCACCAAAGCCGCCGCCAGCCTTCGCATTGCCAAATCCACCTTTTATAAAAAGATGGTGGAGGAGTGAGCTAGCGATTGTTTTTTTCTTTATCGTATTTCGCTTTGCGAACAATCTGCTCAATATCATTATTATAGTCACCCAACACAAAATCTAGCCCGCAATGCGGGCAAAGCGCGGTCTGCTCAGGCTCATCATCTGTCCAATCGACCACTTCATTGACCGAAAATATCCGTAGGCAATAGGTACAGCAACAACGCTTACTGTTTTTGATGACACTAAAATTATGGCTAGTTTTTTTAGACATAAGAACTTCGCCTAGTTAAAAAAGTGGTGGGCGGTACTTGACTCGAACAAGCGACCTCCACGATGTCAACGTGGCGCTCTAACCAACTGAGCTAACCGCCCTCACCAAAAAAACTTACTCACCAACTTTGCAGTTGGTTAGAGCTAATTATCTCAATCGCCGCATGGCTGGCCAACTGAGCTAACCGCCCTCACCTAAAAACGGGTGCAACAGATATAAACAAATCTGCGCGCGTGCAAGCGCAAAGTACGTCCACTACCCTTTACGCTCAGAAAAGCCAGCCTCTCGTGCTAGAAATTCACTCCCAATCAGCCTCATCCTCTGAAACTAAACTTCCCATCATCGATGGGCCGACGGTGTGGACGCGTCCCCGTTTTCCGCAGATGAGCGGGTGCCAGTTGGCCAGTTTTTCCCCGCGCGCCACCACGCGATAGCCGCAGGTGTGTGGCAGCCAGTTCATTTCGTGCACATTTTCTGGCGTCACCTTCACGCAGTCGGACACGTTTTTCTGGCGGTTCGCGTAATCGGTGCATTGGTGTGAATTCAGGCAGAGATAGCGGCAGGCAACGTTGGACAGCGCCAGATCGCCCGTATCGATGTCTTGCACGCGTATCTGGCAGCACAGGCCGCAGCCATCGCAAAGCGACTCCCACTCTTCGGGCGTCATCTCGTTCATTGGCTTTTGTAAAAATGTGGGTTGTGGGCTGCGGGTTATTTTCATATGCGCCGCCAGCCTACGCCGCGGTTGTTGCAATGTCAAAGGGAGGAAGCCTGAAGTGGCCATAAGAAGCCCTAACTATTTTTTCTTTAAGTTATGTTGACATTGAACCAACCGTTCGACCTGCTCAAGATTTTGCGCGGAGATAAAATCTTTACCCTCTTTATAACCTGCATTTTCCAATATATTGACCATGTCATCCCAGAATCCATCACCATTTAATAGAATCAATGGCTTGTTGCTTTGGGTAGGGTCACTATTTTTGATGTGCAAGAATGCGGCAATTTCTTGAGCCGTGCCAAACCCACCAGGTGCAGCAACAAATACGTCCGATTGCTTCGCCATATGATTCATACGAACATAAATATCGGAAGTCACATCATATCATCAATGAAATCATGAAACTCAGCGTTAATGCCATTCCATAGATAAAGCTCTGGGATCACTGCTTTGACATAGCCTGATCTATCGGGGCCAGAGGCTGCGTCAGCAAAAGCCTTGAGCATTCCCTTGTCTGAACCGCCATAAATCAATCCCCAGTGATTGCGATAAAGCATTTCACCCAGATGCGTGGCGGTATCAATATGTGCAGGGTCTTTGCTGGAATAAGAGCCAATGATACACACATTGAAACTGGGTTGCTGTTTATCTTTATTTCGATTGGGATGCGGATGCATAACCACCTCTTCGGATTCTGCTTTGACAGGTACATTTTGAGAAGTAGGTGCCAATTTTAAAGCTTCTTCAACCTCCTGCATCGTGCTCGCAATAGAATACAGGCTTGCTTCTTCTTGAGGCACAACACCGCGTGCGCGCATCGAACGCGTCATTTCCACATATGGACTTGGATTTTCTGGCGTATGCAAAATTACTACTGGCTTATTTGCGAAAGCTTTATTGTACTGCTTGGCCACGAGTAGTGACAACGAGGTCAACGGATCAGCATGCGGCAAAATTACAAAGCCGTCAGCTTCAGACAAAGCGCTGTCCATATCGGATGATACACCCAAGCGTTCATTGACCACAACTTGGTGATTGGATAATATGCTGGTATGCAATCCATCTGTATTTCCAAAAATTTTAATCGTACTCATGCAATGTACCAAAAAATTCTTTTATAAATAATACTATTAACCACTAGCACGACTCGATTGTCGCGTCCATTCTCACATTAAAATAGAGCGCAAACAGAGAGGATTGCCCCGCAAGCATGCGGGGCGCGTCTGCGCGGGCTGTGCCCGCTTGCCGTCGAACCATCATTTTCCTACCGGCGCGACTCGATCATCGCTTTCATTCCGCCATTAAAAAAGGCTCCCGAAGGAGCCTTTTTTAATGGCGGAGCGGAGAGGATTCGAACCTCCGAT
>RFOF01000048.1 GCA_009926845.1 Alphaproteobacteria bacterium | reverse complement strand
CGGCTTGTTCATGGCGAACGAGAATGTGGCGCAGCTGATTCTGTTTGAACAGCGCGTCATACACAGGCAGAACCGCTCCGCCTGGATAGCCGAAAATCACCTCGACATCTTCGCCAAGGAGCGCTTTTACAATGATCTCCGCGCCGGAAAATTCTTCAGGTTTTATCGCCGCTTCAGCTTTTGCCATACCAGTACTCGTGAATATAAGAAAAGGCAGAAAACCTAACGGTTTATGGGGGTTGGGTCAACAGGAATTACGCTGATTTTCAGCCCGGAGTGCCTGTGTTTGTACCTTTGTCCAGAAAATTATCCGGCGCAAGGCCAGACAGCCTGACGCCATAAGCTGCTAATAATTGTTTGCGCATATGTTGATATTCTTCAGTAACGGCCTTACTAATCGCGGTATAAAGTGCTTTTTTGCCCCCAGACTCCTGACGCGCCATACTTTCGAGAGAATTGTCGCCTTTATCCTTCGGTTCAACGAGCTGCACTCCGTATTTTACTTGAATATCTTTGATTCGGGTATATTCATCTCGGGCGTTTCGTATGTCTTCCGCGCGTTTAGTTGCAGTTGGCGCGGTGAGTTTGGCGGTGCTGGCCAGATCAGAAATCTGCTCTTCTGTGAATGTTTCAGTGCCAATACGAAATTGATAAGCGTTGCCGTCTATCACTCGTTTGACGTAATTAATGGAAAAACACGTGTTGGCAAGGTCAGATTCTTTCATGAGCCTTGCACCATTCTTGCCTTCAAAACGCAAATAGTCATGCTGTGATTGCATGCGTTCTAGGGCTTTGATTAACCTGCCGGGAAAGGTCTTGCTGTCTTCGGCTAGTTCAAAAGCACTTATATAGGATGATCGAATTTTCTGCCAGTCTGCTTCTTTGATTGGTTTATCGGCAGAGTCACTTCCAACATCATGTAGTAATGCACATCTTTTATCCAAGTGTTTCTCAAAAGTTCTTCGTTCCGCGTGGTTTCGTTCCTCTTCAAATTTTTTTGCATCTGCAGGAGTCATGGTAGCCTTGTTGCTGCCTTGGCTCAGTTCGCCGTCCATTTCGCCGCAATCATGCACCAGTGCCGATAGCATGACGTCATCGCGCAATTTTTTCCATTCTGTCTCGATTTCAGGCTTCATTCCGCCATTTATATTTTCTCGCGTTTTTTTAAAAATTATATAGGAAAGAGTGGCCACATGCAGCGAATGAATAGCGGGGTTGTGGCGCAATTTATGGGTTTCAGGCATGTGCGGATTGTCTGAGCCGCGCTCATGTTGCGATAATCGGGCGTATAGGCTAGAGAGTAATATCAGATTGTTGTCATCGAGCTGCTCTGCATTGGAATGCATAATGTTAAAATCAAAAGCAGTATCGGCCAGTGCGAGCATGAATCGCCATTTGGCATCGAGGATGGGTTTTGGAATAAGTGCAAGATTCACAGCCCGTTCAAAGGGTTCTCCTTGATTAATCGCAAATTCATTGCCCAGCGCATACCAGTTGTCCAGTGGTTCGTAATATTTTTTTGTGTCATCGCGGCTACCTCTATACGCATTTTCAACAAGCCTTAAATCTAAGCTGCCATTTCTATTTGTCATGCGCTTTGTTGTATCGTTAAGCTCGGCAACAACTTTGGCTTTTTCCTCTTCTAGGTTTGCCAAAGTATCTTCTGCTTGGTCTTCGAGTGTTTTACGCGCGGTATAAATTGTGCCCCGCTCCTTTTGGAGTAACTCAATTTGTCGTTCTATCACTGGAGTTCTATCTGCTTTATGCAAAGTGCGAAGTTCAGTTTTGATCTGTGCAGCATCATTCTCAAGGGCTTGGCGATGGTTTTCCAGCATATCTTCAGAAAGAGCCTGCAGCTTGCCTGTGTACTCCCGAGCCGCTTCCAAAACATGATTTTTGGCGAATAAATTTAGAGTTTCTTGCATGTAATTTCTACAAAGAAGGTGTGGAGGCTAAATCTAATGGAATATACTTAAGAAAAGGGGATTTATATATTAAGATTGTGTGACAATTTCCTTAATTTTAGTCTTTGGGTGGGGTGTCAATTTCAATAGCCATTTTTTCCGGCTCTGCGCTTGGGTTTTGGCCTGTATCGCCGCCCAGAAGGACATCCTTGGCCCAGGCGTCATGGCTGAGCAGGTTCTCATTCATCGGGTCATCGCGCAGGATTTTATAGGCATATGTGAGGCCGCAGGCACTCAGGGCCTCCATGGCGGTGGCAGCGTCCACAATTTTGAAATTCTGCGCGGTTTCATAGACGCGATAGCGACATCCACCCGCCAGCGGCAGGGATTTGCGTGGAATGGTGAGGTTTTCAAACTGTTTTGGCTGTGCTTGCATAGGCTCCATGTGAATCGTCCTGATGCGACGGAGAAGGTTGTTCAGCAACATAGGAACGCCAGCGCATGCAGCCCAGAATGTGGGTTACGGTGCCATCTTCGAGGCCAAGCGGCAACATGCAGGTGCGATAGCGGATATTGAGGTGTTTGAGGTTCACGAATTCATTTTCGTCGATGACCGGACGGCGCGCGGCCGCCACCTCATTGAATTTTTGTACCATCGGCATCCCTGCGCTGGACACCAAGCGCATCACCACATCGGGGTTGTTGGCGTCTTCTCCATACGCCTCGATAAGCTCTGAGCCGAGATAGCTATAGCGATAGCCGATGCGGCGCGTCACATCGTCCAGCGAAATGAGAAAACACGAAGGCCATATTTCCTCAATTGTGTCAGGATCAATCTCGCTTTCCTTCGGGAATGGACGATCGCCGCGCAGCTCGTCCCAGTAAGCCAGCAACTGCTCATGATAGCGGTGAATAAGAATATCAGCCATAACATCTACCCATCGGTAATAAATATAAATACGTTCTTATCGATGAATGAGTTGAGCTCAAAAATCAAGCTGTAAAAGACGCTAACTTAAAATATCAAGCAAGCTTTGCTCTACATTGTGTTGGGTTTGTATCACTTTGAGGGCGGCCTTGAAATCATAGGTCGCAATGCGCGCATTCACCAGCTGTGTTGCTACATCAACATTTGGCGACTCTACCTGCCCATTTTCATCGGCATCCGGATTGCTAGGACTATAAAGTGTCTGCGTTGGGTTTGTCTGCGTGCGTTGCTGGGTTCGAACACCGCCGCCAGCCTCGGAAATCTGCACGATGTCTTGGGGGAGGTAGGGTTTTTGGGTGGTCACGCCGTCCACTTGGGTGGTGGTGCTGTTCTGGTTGGCAATATTATTTCCAGCCACCTCTATGCGGCGGCTGGCCGCAGCAAGAGCGGATAACGCTGTATCTATCGATGAACTCATCGGATAACTCCTGAATATGAGGGGCAGTGTTTAAAAGTTTAGCTTATTCAGTTTACCGCGCTAAGGTTAATTATTTGTTAAATAGCGCTTGAATGAGTTTAACGTTTGTGTATTATGCCCCGCACCATATCACCTATTTTGTGAATTTAAATACGTATTTTCATGGTTAAAAGTAACAAGCCAGCGACAGTCGTTGATGATGCGTTTCTGCAGCTAGTGCAAGCGCTTGGGTCTGAATATGAAGCCGTGATAACGGATGTTATCAAGGGTTTGCCGCATATTAAAGATTCCGCTGACAGAAGCAGTGCGCTCCGTTTTTCAGGTCAAGCTGCCACTGGTAGCGCGAATGATCAGCTCAAAGTGGCTATGGGTTGCCTTACGGCGCTGACCAATCTGGCTCTGACAACGGATAACCCTGTTTTAGGCGGAACTGCCATTGCTGCGCGGGATAAATTGCTGGAAGTGATGTCCGCGCCTTCCGCCCCCAAGACGCGTCGCCGTTAATTAATCCTTGAGCTCATGAGCGAACGCGACAAACTCCTCGCTGAGCTTGCGTCTAAAGAGTAGCGCTCTTTCGCTCCCCCACTTTGCACCCTCATTCCGGCGAAAGCCGGACCCAAAGGGCACGAAGCAATCTAGCATTACTTGCGGAAGCAAGGAAAAAACTGTCCCGCCGCAGACGCGGCTTAAACTGGATTCCCGCCTTCGCGGGAATGACAAGAATAAAAAATCACTTCAACTCTTCCGAAATGACCTTCTGGCAATGCGCAGCGAGTTTTTTACGGTCGCCCAGATCGCGCAGCGTCACTGGCGCTAAATAGGTGAGTTTTGCGCTGATGGGGGCAATTTTGAGCAAGTTCCACAAATGCGGCGCAAGAGCCATATCGCCATACCAAGCGATTTCGGGCCATTGGGTCATGTCGATGGGCAGGTTGCGAATGCGCATATAGGCAATTGAGACTGGCTGAACTACAAGCTCTCTGCCGCCAATTTTTTCTTCAGCCAAACTGAAAAAGCTTGATTTAAAGGGCAGGAGGTGCAGCCCATTTCCGGTGGTCGCTTCAGGAAACAAACACACCGCGCCGTCGCCTGCAAGTGCGGCTTCGATATTTGCACTCACTTCTTTTATTTTTTCGGGGTGCCTGTCCACAAAAATGGATCCTTGTACTTTGCACATCCAGCCAAAAAACGGCCAACTTTTCATGTCTATTTTAGGAGTGAATAAAAGGGGATGCCTACTGTTTAAAATCGGGACATCAAGATAGGAAAGATGGTTAGCAACAACCAGTAGCGGACGTTGTGTTGACGGTTTGCCGACTACTTCTACCTTCACCCCTACCACCCAAAGCACCCAGCCCGAGCACAATGACATCGTCATGTCGCGCCAAGCGAGCTTTCCGATGCGCTTGAACAGGTAAGCCAATGCGGTAAGCGCCAGGATAAGAATGCAAATGAGCAGAATTTTGAGCGCTGGTTTAAACAACATAGTTACTCGTTGAGGTCTGCCGTCCCATAGCGCTGGGCATATTTATCGGTTACCAACTCAGTTTTAACCACGATGCTGACATCGGTGGTATTATATTCCACATCCACCACCGCCCCAAGGCCAACATAACCACTTAGGCGTAGATAGCCTTTGATGAGCGCGGGAAGGGATGAAAAAGCTTCTTTAGCATCGATGGATTCTTTAGGCAGAATATTCATCTCAACATAACGATCCGGCAGGGCGCGCGGGCGCAGCTCTTCTGGCGCAAGATGATAGTGATACAGGTAGGAAAGTGCCTGCGCGTGTGCCTTGGGATCAACGCCATGGAAGCTGGCGCAACCGAACATCAGGCCAATGTTGAATTTAGCGACATATGCACCAATTCCCCTCCACAAAAGCTGCATCACTGCACGACTACGAAACTCTGGGTCAACACAAGAACGGCCAAGCTCCAGCACTTCGCCCGGATAGTTGCGGATGGCGGAAATATCGAATTCACTGTCGGTGTAGAAACGCCCGATTTTTTTCATCGCCTCGCTGCGAAGTAAGCGGTAAGTGCCAACGATTCTATAGCCGCCTTCCGGCTGGCAAAATGCTACTAATAAGTGGTCGCACACCTCGTCGAACTCGTCTTTATCGCATTCGCTTGCTGCCACTTCTGGAGTGGCTGGAGCGCCCATTTCCTCGAAAAAGACTTGATAACGCAACCTTTGTGAAGCTTCAATATCCTCGCGCGAGCTGGCGATGAATACTTCCAGATTGTTTGCGCGCAGGTCACCAAGGTCATGTAATGATATAGGGCGCGTAGCTATCACAAGTTTTTTTTCTTCCAATGCCGTTAATTGCATGAATACCTATTGGTTACAGTGTTATTTCTCAATTGGAACGGCGTATAACTCTAGGCGATGGTCAACGAGCTTATAGCCTAATTTTTTTGCAATTTCTTTTTGCAATTTTTCAATTTCATCATTGGCAAATTCTATCACCTTGCCGCTTTTGAGGTCAATCAAATGGTCGTGGTGCTCTGCTCCTGCCTCTTCATAGCGCGCGCGGCCATCGCCAAAATCGTGGCGTTGCGTGATGCCGGCTTCTTCAAACAGCTTTACCGTGCGATAGACCGTGGCGATGCTGATGTTACTGTCCACCTCTGCCGCACGCTGATAAAGCATTTCGACGTCGGGGTGATCCTGAGAGTCTGAAAGCACCCGCGCGATAACGCGGCGTTGCCCCGTCATCTTCAGGCCCTTTTCGATGCATTTACTTTCAATGCGCGACGCGTCCTGCGGCATTATAGCGACCCCCTCTTAATCTTTAGACAATTTACACAGAAATTCTGGCAAGGCAAGACTACTATTTTTAGCGGCTCAACCTTTTGTTAATACAAAATCCTATATATTGGCCAGTATATTCATCGGCATCATTCATATATTCTGCACACACGAGGCAAATTTATGCAGCATTCAAAACATCACAAAGGCTTTACCATGTTAGAAATGGCCTTGGTCGTGACCATTATTGGTTTGATCATCGGCGGCGTGATGGCGGGGCAACATCTCATGCGATCGGCAGAGCTTCGCGGAGTTCTTAGCGAATATGACCAATATCTCAAAGCTATCAAACAGTTTCAGGATAAATTTCAAGCCCTGCCGGGGGATACGGATAATAATGGGCGTATTGGCGCAGTCACCAATATCGCAAATGGTGTGCAAGATACAACAACCCCCGCAACAGTCGCCGAACAGTTTTTAGTTTGGTCCACGTTAAAAACCAACAAATTGATAGATGGAACATATACGGGGGCTGGCTCAGGCACTGCCGCCGCCGCCGTTCCCGGTGTCAATGTGCCCGCATCTAAAGTCTCTGGCGCAGGATGGACCTTCAATTATTATTTGCAGACCTCTAATTCAACCAACATCAAATTGTGGGCGGATTCCTACGGTCATGTGTTTTGGTTTGGCGCAAAAACTGCCAATACCGCCACAACATCCCCCGCGATTACCGGAATAGAAGCCAATAATATTGATTCTAAATTAGATGATGGCAGCCCTGGCCTCGGCAAAGTGCGTGCATGGAGAACTGATTCATCCACATCGCCAGCAAAAGATTGCACAGTCGCAGCAAACGATACAACACAAAATGCTGCTACCTACAACCAAACCACCTCCGGCAACACTTGCTCCCTCATTTTCATCACGGGGTTCTGATATGTATAAACAACGTGGTTTTACACTGCTGGAACTTGCCATGGTTTTGACAGGTGTGGGGTTGATTGTTGGCGGCATTATTATGGGGCGGGCTTTGATACATAGTTCGCAGTTGCAATCTGTGGTGACGGATGTCAATCGCTATAAAGATGCGGTAAAGCTATTCAATGATAAATATAAAACACTGCCGGGGGACATGGAAAATGCCAGTGCGTTTTGGGCGGGCGGCATTAATAGTACCACCAGCGATGGGTTTATCGGCGAAGCTGCACTTGCTCCGAATGCAGCGCAAGTTAGCAGCACCGAGCCACTGCTTGTGTGGCAGCATTTGTCACTTTCAGGTATGCTAGGTGGCGTTGTGTACACGGGCACTGCGCCCACCAACAAACTTGTTCCCAATACCAATATCCCAAGCAGCAAAATAAACGGCGCAGGTTTTTATCTTCGCTACGCTGCGCCGGGCGTCGCCACAGGTGTTTTTGATGGCGACTATGGGCATGTCATCATTTTTGGAACGCCCTACAGCACTGAAAAATATCCATCACTCGATGTAGCCATCACTGCGACTGATGCGTCCGAGATTGACCAGAAAATGGATGACGGAAAACCTGCCACAGGCAAGGTGCTTTCTTTTAATTCTGACAGTATCGTTACTCCCAATTGCGCAACAAACAACCTCTCTACTGCTCAATACAAAGAAACTATGCGCGACAATGTATGTTCACTTATCTTCATCACAGGATTTTAATTATGCGTCATCCCGCGAGAAAAATTGGCTTCACTTTGCTTGAACTTGCATTGGTGTTGATGGTAATTGGGCTTCTTGTCGGTGCTATTATAGCTGGTAAATCCATGATTCGTTCATCAAAACTCCAATCTGTGATTGTCGAGCAACAACGCTACATCAAAGCCATAAATGATTTTCGCGATAAATACCAAGCTCTGCCAGGCGATTTTTCAGGGGCAAGTGGGCTTTGGGCAAGCACTGCCGATGGAAACGGTGATGGCATCATCACTGCATGGAGCAACCCGCCGACCGGCAGCGAGAATTATCTCGTGTGGAAACATTTGACCAAGGCAGGTTTTATTGATGGCAGCTATACAGGTGTTGCTGCTTCTCCTGCTACCACAACCAATCTCAACGCCGGAGAAAACATTCCTGAATCCAAACTCGGAGATGGCACTAGCTGGCTCATGTTTTTAAATAACCCTGGTGTTGCCGCACACGCCAATTCATTCACTACGAATCCCCGCAATCACATTATTTTTCTTAGCGCTGATTTAGCTGCGGCTATTAGTAATTCAGAAGGCAAAATGATAGATGATAAAATTGATGATGGGCTTTCGACCACTGGCAAGGTGGGGGCAGGCGAGGCGGGGGCATGGGCCGCCACTGACACTATTTCACGCACGCTCTTTATCAACACCGATTTCTAGGCAAACGTAATATCCGCGCCGATGTCGGCGGCGGGGGCGGAGTGGGTGAGTTTGCCGATCGAAATATAGTTCACGCCCGTTTCTGCGATTGCGCGAACGGTTTGAAGCGATACATTTCCTGACGCTTCGAGCGGCACGCGTCTTTTAGAGAGGTGGTGCGTGCCGCTGCAATTGCCTGCGCCACGCCACCGCAAAGTGCAATGTGATTGTCCTTAATTAAGACCATATCATCAAGGCGCATACGGTGATTTTGCCCGCCACCACAGGTGACCGCGAATTTATCCAGCGCGCGCATCGCGGGCATGGTTTTGCGCGTATCGAGAATGACCGCGCCTGTGCCCGCCACCGCGTCGACATATTGGCGGGTCAGCGTTGCCACGCCGCTCATGCGCTGCATAATGTTAAGGGCCGTGCGCTCGCCCACGAGAAGCGTCCGCGCATTTCCACGCGCCATCGCCAGAACGTCGCCCGCCTGCACAAGCTGCCCATCCTGCGCGCGCACCTGAACCTCTGCGCCACCAAGCTGGGCATACACCAGCGCAGGAATCTGCACGCCGCAAGCCACCATCGGCCCCCGCGCCACAAAGCCCATCTCAGCCGTGGCATCTTCAGGAATCAATAGTTTCGAGGTTATATCCCCTGCGCCCACATCCTCGGCAAGGGCAAGGGCGATGAGCTGGGTGGTTTCAGCGTTTTTTGCGATTGTTGAAAAATCGATCATGCTTAAACTGTTTGTGCTGCCAAGACGATTTCTGCTTCATCCTTATGATGCTGATGTATCGCTTTTGCGGCCTTGAGATCACCCACAAGCCAGCGGCCATGCACCACCGTGTCCACCGCATTATGCACCACGCGGCGCAAATAATCATCCATGTCCTTGCCGCCCTCAGTTTCTTGCTGCTTCACATGAATACCAAACGAACGATAGCCACGTTTATGCGCAATTTCTTCGCTCATAAGTTCCAAGCGTCTGGCAACCATATCAGAGGCTTCTTTGTTGCTAATCGAATCAGAGTCATCATATTTACCAAGCTGTTTCTCTCCGCGAGATGCGGCAGCCACCCAGCTTGCGTGCTTGAGCACTTTTGTCAAATGACCCAGATATTTTTTGACGCCTTCTTTGTTTTGGCGATTATTGCCAACCTCATCCAGATATTTTTTCATGTTGGTATCTACGGTCTTTTCCACTCTGTCCATATTGGTCATGGCGATAGCAAAGGCGGCCCTGTCTTGCGCATCATGGAATGCAGGAGAAAATTTATATAGATTCTGAAGATGATCCGCAGTGATGGTGTATTGTACTTTACCGCTGCCCTTTTCCACACCTGGGATTTCTTCAACACTGCCAAAGGCTTCTATGAAGGCCTTTTCTTCCTGAGTTCTTAAGCCTTCAGCTTTCTTTTTAATCTTGCCTTTCTGCGCGACAATCTGCTCACCAATATGGTTAAGCAATTCGTCAGAACCTATCCATGAAAGTACAAGCCCCGCATGTTGCGAGCTTTCGCTGTAGGCGATTGTGCGTACTCCATCAATTTCAATACCTTTCAATTTTTTTTCTTCAACTGTTACTTCAGCACCTTTTTGATTGATGACCACTTTTCCGAATACCGGTCCGCTGCGAGCAGCTGCGCGCGATGTGGAATTGCCTGCCTTTGTTTCTTCGTTATAATCTAACAGCTCAAGCAGCATGCCCATTTTTTCTTGAATAAAATCATTCTTTGCGTACTCTCCAAGTGTCGCAGCCAATGCGCGGATAGCCACCTTGTCGATGAGCTTGTTATTTTCTTCCTTTCCATTGCTCTTAATCTTTGCCAAGCCGCGCGATTGTTCCGCCAGATTTCGGGAGAATAGGCGTTCAGAAGCGCATGGCACGTTGAAATAGTTGAGCAGGTCGCCGCCCTGGAAGGTAAATTTCGCAAAATCATGCATCTGGAATGCATCGACAATCGCTGATGGGCAACGCGCGCCGTTGCGATAAGCGTCAGAGATACTGCCGCCTTCAAAAAATTCAGTTTTAATCGGCTCGCCACCATTTAGCTTTCTTATCTGTTCGGAGTTATTCAATCGGCGAATTCGCTCATGCGCCTGATGAATGAGCCCACGCGCTGCAAGCAAGCCGGAGCGACGCGCATTGTCACTGTGAGCGATTTGCACTTGCTGGGTTAATTCAAAGCTTTTGCCGTTATTTGTTGGGTGATGCTTTTTTGAAGCCGCTTTCATGTGCTGTGCATAGGCTTCATTCGTATATGCCATTTCCATGATCTCTTTGATGTTTTTCATGGTTTCTGGCTCTTCAAACAGCGGAACGATGCCGAGCACTGGTTTGCCTTTTTCTTTATCCTGAACAACACGCTGCAAGAACTGCGCTTCCAGCAAGTTGGCAACGCCTTGCGCCGCAACCGTTTCCTTATCGGCGTCGCCATCGCACTTCCCGCATTCTGCCAGAACATTGTCTTTTATCATGTCATCATGTTCACGCGCGAGCTGCATGCGCTTCAGTGTATTGTAGCTAATGGCGAGAGCGTTATCATCATCATAACTGTTGCCCGCACCCGTCGCAAGAATATCTGTTAGTTTGGGCGCAAACTCATGCCCAAGATCAGCCGTGCCGCCATCGAGCATAAGATTTTTTGTTAAAGCGCCTACTTTCTGCTGCGGTGTTTTCTTTAGGTAATTATCTCCAAGTACATTATCCACCACCCGCGCATATTCTTTCGCGGTTTCGCGATATTCAATTTTGGCAAAGGTGAAGCCAAATGTGCGCACACGGCGCAAAAGCTCTAAAGTTTTTTGCTTTTCTTCTCCGCCTGTTGCTGCATATACGATCTGAAGTGCCTGCTCAAAATCTTCTTTTTTTAGGCTTTTACGCGCCTCTGCTAATTGTCGGGAATATTGATCAAATTTTTGGTTAAGCGTCTTGCTGTCGAAACCACGAATGTATTTGTCCTTCATGAGCTGTTCTTGTTCGGCTCGTAGCGCAACGATATTACTCGTGATTTCCTTAACAGCTTCGAATTTTTCTTCTATATTCTTTTTCCAATCACTAAGTTCCGGCGCTTTGATCTCTGCCAAGTCATCCTTGTAATGCGTCAAAATCGCCTGCGTGTGCAGTGCGATGCCCTCTAACGTGTGGAAGGCGGTGATGCTTTTATTGCCGTCTTTATCACCTGCAGAACCCCACGAGCCCAAACGGATATTGAGTTTGAGATCTTCTGGCTTATATCCTTCTCGCTTCTCTAATTGGTGATCATATTGAGCAAATACGCGCGGAACATCATCATAGATATTATTTAGCGTATTGATAACCGTATCAATTTCCTTGCGTACCGTAAGATTTTGCGGCTGGCCGTCTTTTTCATTGATAATTTTAGCTTCCTGAAATGCTTTCAACTTACCGTCGATATCAGCGTTTTTGCCCTTGTTATATTTCTCGATTTCAATCGCTAGTGCTCGCTGCGCCTGCATAAATTCCAACGAGTTTACGTTGGTTGGATGTTGCGTCATCACCACTTCGAACACTGGCGTTTCGATATCTTTCATGATTTTGGCCAGAAGCTTATCCGGGCTAAGCTTCTTTGCGCCAAGAGCCTCATTTTTCTCATCTTCTTTGCCCAGAAAATCATTCACACCGGCTGGAATAGGCTCTTCTTTTGTGCGGCAATGCTGAAAATAGTTCTCTCGCGCGACAAGCCCCGCGATCTCATAGATGTGGCCAAGGCGGGCATAGGATTCGAGAAGAGCTGTTTTCTTTTCAGAAGTGCTTCCTTCTAGTGCGGCTTCAAATGCTTGTCTTTTGGCTTCAGGATTAACCTCACCTGACAACACCTCATCACCATTGAGATTCCATGCCGCCGCGCGGATGCGTTTTAAGCGAGTGACCAGATCAGAATCCCCAATTTGCTCCAGCCAGCGATTGCTAAGCTCGATCGCCACCTCGATGGCTTTGGTGGATTTTAATTTTTCATCATTGAGGGGCAAAGAAGAGGTGGGCATTTAATGAAGGTCCTACGCGTTTCTGGTTTTGATTAAAGTGTAATGACGTCTAATTAAATATTTATTAATAATTTGATAAGTTCCGGATAAAGTATTTCTGGTAAACATATTACTTGTAATAGGTTCAAACATTTCATAATTACCCATAATTTGAGAAGTACTTGCAGTGG